>JAPKYR010000216.1 GCA_026394215.1 bacterium | reverse complement strand
TGAATCCCCACTGAGTGAGCAATTTACCGATTTGGCCCGAGACAAGTCCGAGGGCAATGAAAACGAGTGAAAAACCGAGGATGAACATGATCGCGTTCGAAAGAACTCTTTTATGTATCGCACGGGTTTCTTCAGGCGTTAATTTGTCCTTGCCGAGCATCTGGTTGAACGATGTTCCTGAAAGTATGGAAAGGTAGACGGGAACCAGTGGCAGCACACATGGGGTCAGAAAGCTCAGGAATCCGGCTGTGAATGCGCCAAGGAATGAAATAGTACTGGTTGTTTCCATAAAAGCTCCTGAAAAATCTCAGTAAAAATAACCTTCCTGCCGATCTACCCCGTCGAAACAACTTCGAAGGTTCAGGGGATTATAACATGAGTCGGGTGTGAGTAAAGCAATGCGCCCGGATAGCAACTACTTTTTCGCGGACTGTTGAAAAAGCCTGAATTTGTTAAACACCATTGCCGCGCATATCATTACAGAGATATATCTTTTGAACCAGGGCGTGAACCGTAGTAGAATCTCGCGTATCACAATCCTTGGGCTTTTACACCGGGGCGAAAGCAGAAATGCTGTCGCGAGCCGATATTATATTGCCGATGGTGCGAAATAAGTCGGATCGCGACATAGAAGCGAGGAAAAAGATAATGTCCAGAATTTCAGTAACAGCGACAGTAATTATCTCGGCCATAATAGGGGCTGCAGTCGGTTGTGCGATTTCGTTTTTCATTTTCCAGAACAACCTTGATAAAGAGATTAAAACGCAACTTGCGAATGTTACAAACCAGGAGGCAACCCAGAACCAGGGTCAGAGTATACCGGTATCATACGACAACGGTTCTACAATTGATCCAACTAAGGCTGCCGATAACAGTCAGGATACGTTGGTGAACGGCCTTGATCCAACCGAGCAAGTAGTTACGCAAGTCTACAGCGCGCTAAGCCCGTCGGTTGTCCATGTCAGCACGACGCAGTATTACCGGAATTTTTTCTTCCAGATCGTGCCTCAGGAGGGAACCGGGTCGGGATTTATAATTTCCGAGGAGGGGTATATCCTCACAAACAATCATGTGGTTCAGGGAGCACAGGAGATCACGGTGCGGTTATCATCGGGCGATGAGTTTACGGCTGAACTGGTCGGGACAGACCAGATGACCGATATCGCAGTTTTGAAAATCCCGAAAGAAGATATAGACCCGAGCTGGGTCGCGCCGCTTGGGAACTCCGATGCTCTGATCGTCGGGCAGAGGGCGATAGCGATCGGGAATCCATTCGGACTCGATTCGACAGTTACTGCCGGGGTGATTTCGGCGCTTAATCGTCCGGTTAGCACGCAGGATACATCGTATGAGAATATGATACAGACCGACGCGAGCATCAACCCCGGAAATTCAGGAGGGCCTCTGATCAATTCATCAGGTGAAGTCATCGGAATCAACACGGTTATTTTCAGCCAGTCGGGCGGGAGCCAGGGGATCAATTTCGCGATCCCTGTGAATGCCGCCAAGCGCGTATCGAACGATCTTATCGAGTTCGGTCGGGTGAAGAGGCCGTCGCTTGGTTTCGCTGGATTTACCATTCGTCCGAACCTCGCCCAGGCGCTTGAACTTCCGGTGAAATACGGCGTGCTTGTTCAGGATATCGAGAACGGATCGGCTGCGGAGCAGGCTGGATTACAGGGCGGAACCGAGAGAGTGGTCCTTCAGGATCAGTTCAGGCAATATTCGTTCTACAGAGACGGGGATATAATCATCGCGCTTAATGGTGAAAAGATAGATGATTTGACGGTGCTGTCGGGCAAAATCGTCAGGATGCCTATAGGAACCGCAGTGACGCTTACAATTATGCGTGGTGGCGAGCAGATGGATATCCAGATGACTTTGGCGGAGTGAGTGCCGGAGTCGCATGCCACGGCTCCTCTGTGCAATAATGTTCTTCTAAGTGGAATCGGAATAAAGGTTATTGGTTGCCAGCCATCTTTAATCCTATTAAGTACCTTAAACTCTGAATTTTGATACTAATACAGGAGACTATCGCTCCTGTATTTTTGCGTAATTAGTCAAATATTCAAAGGAGATTATCGCCATGCAGCTTGCCTATATCACTGCCAGAGCGGTTACCGATGAAAGCTGGTCGGGTGGGATACTGATCACCGATATGCGCGGACTTCCGCTGGATTTTCGCTATGTCGAACCTATCCGTCCTTCCAAACTCCAAAGGCTGATCTATGGCGGCGCGCTAAGGCGGTACCTCCTTCTCGATGCGATCGTGGGGACTCTCCTGAAAGCATCGAAACCGAACGCGGACTGGATTTTCACAGGCGACAGGCTTTTAAGCGAACTTGAAGGGCAATTGCATGGCAGGCTGGTTGTGATCGAACCTACAAATATCGACCCATTATCGGAAGCGGGAGAATGGCAGAACGGAGAGGTGGGGGAGGTTATTATGCAGGTGACATCGACCGGAAATCCTGTGAAGCTGATTTTTAACGCAGCGGATGAGTCGGAGACGAAAAAAATCGCGGAGAAGCTTTCGGAGCTTTCGAAAGACCTTGATTTCACCGAACCACTGAACAGGGTCGGGGAAGCACTGGCGGAAATATGCGAGAGCGGAACGGAATAAATAACCTGTCGGCTGAATTAAGGTCGGGTTTTCATCGTATTATGGCAGGCGTGAAGGTGACCGGCATAACCATGATCGATGGAACCGAGTCGAAACATCCGGAATTCGACATCCAACCCTCATTTTTTAAAACGGATTATGAAATTAAAATCGGGAGAACCCGGAAGCTGGATTATTTAGAAGCATCGGGAGCAGCGGTTGATGTCCGGTTTGAGTCCGATCCTGTTTGTCTTGATGTAATTGCAGCTTCCGACGTAAAATCCGGAGAGATAGATTGTAAATTCAAAATTCAGGAGCCATGGCAGGTCAATACAGGTTTTCCGGAAGGGATTGCTGAATCGGCTATTGGCTTAAAGATAACGGCTAATAAGGCTGTCTCGGCTTTTCCAAATCCGATCCATATCGAAAGGCCATGGAAGTTGAAGCTGTTTAAGGGCATGGTGGTTAGAAGAGACCCGGATCGCATGCTCGATATCCCGATGGTCGTGAAAGCTTGCGACTGGTCGAGCCTCGACAGGGGATTTATTTTGAAATGCTGGGAAACACTTAAGAAGAAGACGATCGCGGGGATTGGCCGGGATCCCGGAAAGAAACTTGAGATGATGGGGATATACAGGAATATCAATCTATCCCTTGTCCGGAAAAGCGAATTCAACCATGCGGGCAGGGAACTCAAGCTGTATTTCAACAAGGATTGGACGACGTGCAAAAATGAGCAGGGAAATTGTGTTATAATCATCGGCCTTGATAAGGGAACCGGTGCGATAATCCAGGCAGTTATTCGTAATACTTGAGCCGGGTTTCTGAAATTTATTCGGGATAAAAAAAAAGATGGGAACCGTTTCGGTACTTCTCGCGATAATTGTTGTTGTGCTCCTGTATATTGGGAACAGGTTCCTTCGCGACGCAAGGGCGATTCGAAAGGAGCTTTCTGATGGTCGGACGTTAAGGGAGCTTGACGATATGGTCGAGGAAACCCGCGATAAGCTCCTTGCCGATTACGATTCCGTGACATCCGGGCTTGATAAACGCACAGAAAAGCTCGAACGTCTGAACCGTGAAGCCGGAACGATGATTTCACGTCTGGAAGGGGTATTGAACAGTGAAAGGCTGAAAACTCTTGAGGAGCGCGGAATTATTTTCGCGATTGAGGCCGGTGAAAAATCAGGGAAACAGGAAGGCGATAAAAATAAGAGGATAGCGGAGCTTCTAAGGGGAGGGGCGTCGGTAGAGGAGGTCGCGCGAATCACCGAGTCGAGTGTCAGGGAAGTGGAGCTTATCAGGCTCCTGATAAAACGCAGGGAAGAGGTATCGGGAACATAGGGAGTCGGGGAATTCCCTCTCTCGTCCATTAATAGAATAAGGTTAGCCGGAATTTTAAGGAGTTCATCTGGCTTAATTTTGTAAACATCTCCGGAAAATAGATGGATATTAATAAGTATTAAGAATGACTACCGGAGGATCGTCCTATGCGTGTACCATGGACCAGTCCAATAATATTAACAACGCTGTTGAGCATACTTCTAGTCGGGTGCAACAGCAGTTCAATTTATCAAAATCCGATTTCTCCGACAATCGACCCAACCGAGTGGCGAAGCGGCACCGTGGATCCATCGGGTGGTTCATTTGGATTCAGCGATATAGGGATCAATCTGGAGTTCCCGGCTGGAGCTATCCCTGATGACGCGACATTTTCGTTTTCGGTCAGGGGTTTCCCCGGGGATGTTCCCACGACTCCTGCCGGGCCGATCTATATAAGGCTGGGGACTTTCGAGATGACGGGAGATGATATGGTGTTCCAGGCTCCTGTTGTTGTAAGCTTCCAGCTTGCTGAATACAAGTCGCCTGGATTCGCGGGACGCGGTTTCAAGATCAACGCATCGTACGCATGGGAAGCTGCCGGAACCGCACCGGTACAAAATGATGGCATGCACGCGGTCATGTCGATTGATGAACCGGGAATATACGGCGCGTTCGATCCGGTGCCGATAGAGGTTGAAATGATAGTGAGCAGGCAGAGCGGTATTGCGCCTATGTCGATTGCGTTCAAGGCGATAGTGACAGGCGGGACGCCGCCGTATGATTCGGTCTGGTACTGGGGCGACAATTCCGATCCGGGTGCGGGGCTTGTGAACTCCCATTTTTATAAAGACCCTGGAGACTATGAACCATCTGTGCTGGTCATGGATGCGGAAGGAAGTTCCGCAACCGACTCGGTTCATATATGCTGTTACCCACATGAAAGCCCATAGAATTATTGAATAAATAAAATGCAAGCAACGAGGTTGTGTATTCTCAAACCCCCCGGAAAAAGATCCCGGGGGGTTTTTTATGTGGGTAGATATGTTGTGAATCAACGGGATTATTTCAGAGGCACGAACGTCAGTGAGTGCTTGAAAGAACCAATTGCACTCGCTTACGCTTGTGCTTGAAAGAACCAATAGCACTCACTGACGCTCGTGCCTGAAAGAACCAATAGCACTCGCTGACGCTCGTGCTTGGTAGAACCAATTGCACTCGCTGACGCTCGTGCTTGAAAGAACCAATTGCACTCGCTGACGCTCGTGCCTGAAAGAACCAATAGCACTCGCTTACGCTCGTGCTTGAAAGAACCAATTGCACTCGCTGACGCTCGTGCTTGAAAGCACCAATAGCACTCGCTGACGCTCGTGCTTGAAAGAATCAATAGCACTCGCTGACGCTCGTGCTTTAAAGCACCAATAGCACTCGCTGACGCTCGTGCCTCTGTAACTTAATTTTGAACTAAATAATTATTTTACTGTGGCGGCCCATTGGGTGATAAATCTGTACAGAAGCCTCGGGCCGTAGCCGGTCGCGCCTTTGGTAAGATATCCGGATGATTTCTCCGCCCAGAACGGTCCGGCGATATCGAGATGCATCCACGGTGTGTCGCCGACGAATTGCTTCAGAAACAGCGCTGCCGTGATCGATCCGCCCCATGGTCCGCCGATATTGGCGGTATCCGCGCAATCGCTTTTAAGCTGTTCGGCATACGGTTTATGAAGCGGCATGCGCCAGGTTCTTTCGCCGGAGATTTCCGCCGCTTTTTCTATGGCTTCAGCGATATTTTTATCGTCGGTCCAGTAGCCCGACATATCCTGACCCAACGCGATAACGCATGAGCCGGTGAGTGTCGCGACATCGATAATCGCGTCCGGGCGGTATTCGGAACATCCGTATTCGAGACCGTCCGCGAGAATGAGCCTTCCTTCGGCGTCGGTATTGAGCACCTCGATACTTTTTCCGCCCATGGTGGTCACGATATCGCCGGGTTTTGTCGCCCTGCCGTCGGGAAGATTTTCGCAAGCCGGGACGATACCGATTATCCGGACATTATCCGGCTGCAACATACCCACAGTGCGCATGGTCGCGAGAACCGCAAGCCCGCCGCCCTTGTCGGCTTTCATTAAGTGCATGTCCTTGCCGGGCTTGAGGGAAATTCCGCCGGAATCGAATGTGATCGCTTTACCTACGAAACATATGGTTTTTGAATGTCGTTTCGGTTTATAGTCGATGACGATAAATTTCGGAGGTTCGTCGGAACCCCGCGAAACGGCAAGGAATGAGCCCATCCCCAGTCTCTCGCAGTCCTTTTCGTCGAGGACTTTCACCGAAAGCCCCGCTTCCTTCGCGATATCTTTCGCGAGACGGGCGAGATGAGTCGGCGTTGCGAGATTCCCCGGCGTATTGCACCAGTCGCGGGTCATGAGAGTCGAAGTGGTGAGAGCGAGTGTCTCATCAAGCATCGGCATCAGGTCCTTAATATTGATATGTTTCGGCAGATGAAGCTCAACGTTGGAGAGAACGTGGGTATCTTTTTCGGCTTTAAACTGGTCGAAGCTGTACGATCCCAGCAAAGCGCCTTCCAGAAGGGTCTGCCCGACATTCTCGATTTTATAATCGAACGTGATAAATGGTTCGACCAGAAAACATATCCTGCCGACATCGCGTTTTCGAAGCGAATTCGCGGCAGTGCCGGCGATATTCCTCAATTTTTCAAGGTCGCACTGATCGCTTTTGCCCATCCCGACAAACGCGATTCTGTGGATGCCCTTTCCGATCGGGTTCGGCACGATATATAGTTCCCCGTCGGCTGTGAGGACCTCGCTCTTAAGAGCGCTTGCGAGCACCCCTTTCCATAATTTGTCGAGTTCCCTTAAATCCGGCGGGAGAGCGGGATCCTCGAAAGCTGGAACGACAAGCACAGGATAGTTTGCCTGTAAAAGATTTCCGGAATTGAGTTTAACGTTGAATTTCATAGTCAAAGTCCTTTCAAGCCGCGACATGGCTGTTTCATGCCACAGGAGGGGCTGTGATTCTTATCAAATCTGCCATCTCAGGTAGAATTTCCGCTTTCGCTTTTTCCGGCCAGGGCAGAAGGTAGAGCTGAGTATATATAAAAAATGGGTAAAGTACGAACTGGATAATTGTCGTGGCGATATTCTGCGACGATCCGAGGAGCACATTCAGCCAGGCTATGCCGAACCCATTATGGAGCTCGGTATTAAACGCCCCGGCATTTGTCAGCAAAAGTACGAGTTGCGAGAGAATTATATTTACAACAATAAGCAGAAGGACCCGAAAAAAATGCCTTTTTGAAAACACAAATGAAAAACTTTTGGCGAGCGCTTCGGGGTAGGGGATATCGTACAGAACCACCATCTCATCCCATGGCGTCAGCCAGAAAAAAATAATCACGTTACATAGCGCCGCGACCTGTCCAAGCTCCCACAAGTAATTGAAGATACCGATCGCCTGCCGGTAATTCCATCCCGACGTGAAAACATCGGAGATAACCCCCGCAAGGTTGATTCGGGCCAGCGCAAGAAACGCGAGGAAAGGGATGCAAGTCAGCATCCCGACAACGAGCCCCCCGATAAATAACGGCGGTGTATATTTTATTATCCCACGGAAAAAATGAAGCGGGGTCGGGGTTGTTTCTTTTCTGACTGCGCTCCCGAACGCCATGAATCCGGCTTTTGTGGCTGCAAGGAGAATAGATGTGACGAGGAGAATAATACCGACATATGTCATAGAAAGATATAACGCGGTACTACCGGAGTTTTCGTTGAGGGACACGACCATAATCGAGCCCATATAGATGGATGAACCGATAGTGACGACAATCGCTACGATGATAGTCACAACCAGAGTCCAGAAAAACAGGAAAAGGTAGACCAGGGGAAATTTTCTGATTCCCTGAAAAGCTGAAGCATATATTCCTGCAGTTGAAAGGTCCATGGAAAATGTAATTATACGCGAAGCGGGCAGGATGTAAACAGGGTTAACAGTATGGATAAAGAAAAAAGGGCGCCTTGCAGCGCCCCTGATTTTTTTAAATAATTATTACTTAATAGACCGGTTGTGTTGTAGTGCTGGCAGAGGGTCCTTCCTGCCCGGACAAATCAATCGCGGCAATCCGGTAGATGTAAGCCTTGCCGACCTCGACCGCCGCATCTGTGAGCACGATCTTCTCCCTTGGGAGATCCTGGTAAGCTCCGATAAGGCCAGGGACGGCATAGTTCGGAAATTCAGGATCGGAACTGGTCGGCATCGGAATGATGTACCTGATAACAATTTCGCCGCCAGTCAACGGTACAAACCCTTCGACTCTTTCGATTGAATACCCGAACAGGTCGGTTTCAACTCCCTTATCCCATTCCAGGACAATTCTTCCCGGGTTAGTTACCGAGATCAGGCCTGTAACAACATCCGGTATGAAATCTTTGGGAGTCAATGTGATTTGGTTTGAAGCTACGCTCTCAAGGTTTTCCGAATCCATAGCAGTTACGTAGTAAGAGTAATCGATCTCGTTTGTCAGGTCGGAATCGCTGAACGAAAGATCCTGGTAGTTATCGCGGATGATGGTCCAATCCGGGAGTCCCTCGAATGTTCTGTAGATTCTGTAGCCGACCACATCGCCGCTCGGGCTTGGTTCCCAATGGAAGACGACATAAGAGTCTTTGGGTTCGCCCTGGACATTTTGCAGTGGTTCAGGCGGGCCTTCATCAGGATTGGGTCCCGTTCCTGAAAATACCGGAATGACGGCTACCGCTGCGGGTGCTCCACCGATGTAAGCGATAGACGATTCCCAGCCGTTGGAACCGACAGCGGAAACCCCGAAATAATATGTCTGGCCGTTAACCAGATCGAAAACCTGGAAACTGGTGGTAATTATTAATCCGCTGTCATAGCGTTGGAATGCCGCTCCATTTTTGGAGATGTAGATGTAATATCCCGTCGCGCCGGGAACAGCGTTCCACGTTATTGTGGCTGAGTGACTTCCTACCGTGAAGTCCAATCCCGACGGTTTTCCGCTGGGATAGGTCGGCGCTGCTGGGTTTACGTCGCTCCCGCCATTACAGGAAACTATTGCTATTAAAGAAATGGCAAGAACAAGGAGTATATTCTGGACTCGCATAAGGACCTCCGCTTGCCCGCCATCTATTTTTTAGCGGGCTGATACTAACAGGCTATCACAAGGTACCGGAATCGGTCAACTATATTAGACATACAATATCAAGTATTCTTAACCGATCGCAGGTTACCGGATAACGTCCCCCCGCAATTAATATCCCTTAATCGGATCAAATCGTGTCCCATGCCGATGAATAAACTTCGATAAAGTTTTGACTTTGATTTCAGTCGGTTTTATAATCCAATGCGCCGTTCAGACCGCACCATTGAAACGGTTCAGAATTATGGAAGCACCTGTCCAGAGCTATTTTACAGTCATACGACGACATTGGATTCTGCTGGCCGCCATCACGTTGATTCCGACGCTGGTAGCTGTTGTCCTCGTCTTTTTTATTCTGAAGCCGGTATACGAAGGTACGACCAAGCTTATTTTCCCGCTTCAGGCCGCTTCGTCATTCATGCGCAGAAGTTTAAGCGAGATGGATATGTCTTTTGTTGGGATGAGCAGGCTTCTAGATTCGTCCTCGGCAGTCTACAACCATGTCGCGATCCTTGAAAGCCGTACAATTGCCGTGCGCGTTTACAATTACATTAAGGATGAGAAAGGGATCGATCTTGCCGAGACTTATCCGGAAATAATGAGGGGGAGGGATTTGACTGAAGAAGAGCGGACTGAGAAAGTCGCCGAGTTGATGCAGAAACGTATCGGAGTATATGATGCGAACCGCGGCGTCGCGATGGTGAGCTACCTTCATACCGACCCGGCGCTGGCTGCAGAAATATCGAACGCGTATGTCGAGCAGACATTGGCATTCCTTAATGAACTGAACCGGAATACCCAATCCGATTTAGTTACGTTTCTTGAAGCCCGGCAGGTTGAGGTAGAGGATACCCTCCATAATGTTGAGTCTCAGATCGAGCAGTTCAAAGAGGAGACCGGAATCCTCGCAGTCGAGGAACAGGCCAAGCAGTTGATCTCGTCGTATTCGGAAGTTGAATCCATAGTCGCGCAAAGTGAGATCGATTATCAGGGTAGCCTGAGTATGGCCAGAGGAATGGAAGCGGCAGGGATGGATATGAAGGGTTATTACGATTGGCTTGCTGCAGGTGAAAATCCGGAAGCCAATCCGCCGGCCCCGGCAATCGAAGCGTTAGGGGACACGGCTATCGCGGCTCTAAGGGGACAGCTTAGCGATCTTGAACTCACCCGTCAGCAGACGCTGCTCTGGGCGACCGCGAATAATCCTGAAGTTATATTGCTGGATTCACAAATAGACAGTGTGCGGCGTGAACTATACCGCGAATTCTCCGATTATTATGACGCCTCAATAGCAAATCTGTTGGTGGAAACATCGGCATACCAGGCACAGGAGAATGTCGCAAAGGGGATTCTGGCGGACTTGGATTCAAGGCTTGAGAGTTTTCCGCCGGACGAGCGTCAGCTTGTCGAAATGGAAAGAGACCGCAGCGTGCAGGAAGCGATTTACCTGGTAATAACACAGGAGCTTGAGCAGGCAAAAATCCAGGAACTTCGAAATGAAGAGCCATTTTCGATTCTGGATTCCGCCCTTGTGCCGACAAAGCCTGTCCGGCCACGGAAGCTCGTAGTAACCTTCGGAACATTCCTGGTCGCTTTCTGGTTCGGGATCGCGGTAGTGTTCCTGAAGAAGGACAGCCAATTTCAGAAACGGGCCGGAAATGGAGCGTGAATAGCGGTGACAGCCCCCGTTATCCGCAGACGTCTCTACCTGATTGAGATACTCCTCGTTATCGCTGTTTTCAGCGTTTTCTATCTTGTCACCAATTTCAAAAATCTTGGATATGCCGGAGGCGTAGTTGCGGGAATCGGTATTTTCGCACTTGCGTTTTTCCGTCCGCGATACGGGCTTATCGGAGTGATGGTCCTCCTCTTCACTGAGAGCACTATCGGGTCGCTGAATGCGCTCGCGGATGCGGCGAGAGAGTATGAACTGACCGGGATCCCGTCTTTAATTCAAACCCAGTGGTTCGGAGGGGGGGTTCTGATTTTATACGTGATTTTTCTGCTTTCTTATATCGCTCGCGAGATGGTCAGCAATCGGAAATTAAGACCTCTTTCGGCGCTCGAATGGATCCTGTTGATGCCTCTTCTGATGGCGTTGACGTATCTTCCTATCTCTCTGATTTATGGAAACTTACTCAGTAATTTTTTCTACGATATCATCCCGCTGCTTTTATACGCCGGGATTGTGGTGCTCGCGAGGGTTTTCTATCAGCCAGGGAAGACGAATGAGTCGAGGTATTTTTACCTGGACTGGTTTCTATTCTTCAATACGATAATTCTTATCCCGCTATGGGGCTACAACATAATTTTTAACACATTCCGTAACGGATATGTGGGAATCGAATCGATCCGGTACGGTAGCGGCCCCTACGATTTTAATTTTTTTCTGGCTCCCCTTCTCGGGATGATTCTGATTCACGACGACAACCTTGGGCTTGCCAGGAAAAGGTTTTATCAGTTCGGATTTGTGGCAAGCCTGGCAAGGGTCTTTATTTCCTTGTTCAGGGGAGCAATTGGCGGGACATTCATTGCGCTGGTCATCGCGACATTCCTTATAGATAAAGTCCTGCGTCGTAAATGGGGAAGAAGCTTACTTGTTTTTATAGGATCGTTATTCCTCATACTGGCGCTGGGATGCGTCGCAGTTCCGGTTGTAAGGACAACCGTGACAGTCGCGCTTGCTGTAAGAGTGATGAGGATGTTCGGGATGGTGGGCGGAGTCGATTCAAGCATCCAGTTCCGCGAACTTGAGACCGAAACCGCGTGGGACGAGATCATGGATCGCCCGATTATCGGTTATGGTCCGGGGAAATTAGTCGTAAAGAATTTCAATACGGAAGATTTCGCGAGAGTGGAGTTGTACCTTCATTCCGCCTATATATGGTTCTGGTATAAACTTGGCATCCTGGGGCTGGGGGTGATCATCGTATTTTTCGGAGGCATATACGCTGTCTGCGGGTCTCTTCTGAAAAGGAAAATGTACCCGGCAGACAGGGGATGGGTGATAGGGACCCTGTCCGCGATGATCGCCATGCTCCCTGTCATCCACACGAACAATATGCTTATACGGTCGCAGGGGGCGTATGCCCTGACATTATTACTGTTCGGCCTTGTCATGATTGTTCTTAGATACCAGGGCGTACCCAGAGATGCTCTTCCTCCGCCCGAACATTCCGAAATCCCCCAAAGTTCCATTACTGAAGAGGCTGAAGTTTAAATGACCCGCGCAAGGCTCCTTGCTTTCAATGCGCTCAGCATGCTTCTGGCGAATATAATCGCCAAATTCGTGCTGTTTATCGGGTCGATTTATCTTCTCCAGTTTCTCGATGCCGGGCTGGAAAGCATTTACTACCTCATTACCGCATTCGCGGCGCTTATCGCGATGAATTTTCAGGACGGGATGGTATCGGTCGCGATACGGAAGATAGCTACCGATTTAAAAAATGGTCCGTATCATCTGGGAACATGCTACCTCGCGAGTTTTTTACTCGGCCTGATATTAATGATTATCTGCGTGCCTGTTACGTATATATACGCGCATTATTCCCTGGCTGGGGAAGGTCTTAAGGGAGAATTTATAATATCGTCGATTGCGATGACCGGAACTTATATTGTCGGTTATTCAGCATCGTCGGCAGGTGCGGGGTTCAAGGCATACGAAAAGTTGTGGATCGAAGC
Organism: bacterium; assembly: GCA_026394215.1. Lineage (GTDB taxonomy): Bacteria > JAJVIF01 > JAJVIF01 > JAPKYR01 > JAPKYR01 > JAPKYR01. The sequence goes on along the minus strand of JAPKYR010000216.1, from coordinate 19,260 downwards.
CATCTTGCTGGTTTTACAGGCGATCGTCAGCGCGGTTGTATATATAGTAGGTTCGAAACAGGCATGGCCATTATCGATGTTTTTTACATGGCTGTTTGTATCGAATTTCATTTATGTAATAGTTGTAAATATCGTTTTGACAGCATTCGTCGTAAAACCAAAGTACCATTTGGACTTTCTGGAAGCGTGGTTATTATTCAAGGAATCGCTTGGACTTGGATACGGGACGCTTCTTCGCACTTTGCAGGATCGCATGCACCCGTTTTTCATAAAAAGCCTTGCCGGTCAGAATTATATCACGCAGTTTTCATCGCCAAGCCAGCTATTGATACAGCTTAAATTTATCCCCCTAAGCGTACGCCCGGCGATTTTCCCAACCCTCGCAAGGAAAGCGGAAGAGGAAAATGATATTTTTCAAAACTACTCGACCTCGCTTATGAAATTCCTGTATATAGTGGCGCTGCCGTTGATAATACTGCTCGTGGTCGCAAGAAACGAGGTCCTGCCGCTTGTAACGTCGCTAGACCCATCTTTTAAACAAACCTACGCACTGGCGCTGCAAATATATCCCCTGATAGGATGGTCGGTAGCGCTTTCGTTCCCGTCGCAGGTTTTAAGAAGCCTTTTTGTCGCGCTTAAAAAACCTGAATTTGAATTCCGGACGGTCCTCGCCGGCGTCATCGTGCTTGCTATTCTGGAGATTATCCTCATCAAGGGATATGGGGTGATTGGAGCCGGGTATGCGTCAATTGCCTGTGAATTGACCATTCTCATTTATGGATTCTGGCTCCTTGAGAGGATCGGGCGTCCCCTTAATGTCATGAATCTTTTCTTACTTCCCACCCTCTGTGGTATCATAATCGACTTGCTGGCGGAACACCTGTACAGAATCCACTGGCAGTTTGGTGTTGCCCTTATTGTCATTGGATTCCCGGTACTGGTCCTCATTCTCAAGGTGATTTCACCTGCCGAATGGGTGATCGTCCGTGAGGTAATTAAACCGGGTTCGACAGTATGGTTTCCTGCAATACTAAACCTGCATCCCGCGTTCTGATAATCGGGCTCGATGGGGCTACGTGGGACCTTCTTGAGCCGTTGATCAAGTCCGGAGACCTTCCCAATCTTGAAGGTCTTATTAATTCGGGTGCGAAAGGAATTCTTGAAAGCACGATCCCCCCGGTTACGGCATCGGCATGGTCGAGTTTTTACACCGGGCGGACTCCGGGGCGCCATGGCGTATATGACTTCCGACGCCGGATGGGGTCCGAGTCGACGGATCGCGAATGGGTTACATCGGGAAGCATCGGCGGTCCGAAATTGTGGGAGATCGCGAACGCGCAGGGGAAAAAAACAGGGCTGATTAATCTCCCCCTGACTTTTCCGCCCGTAAAAGTCGATGGTTATATGATCGGCGGAATGCCGGTACCTCCGGCGCGCGACGAGATCGGTTATCCGAAAGGCCTGGTAGATGAAATTATCCGCGAGACAGGGGATTATATCTCGGACGTCGATCTCCTTCGCGGGGTAAGCCCGGATGTGAAGGACCCGGTAAAGTGCGGTGAATTTGTGGATCAGGTAAGTCGTGCGACTGAAGCCGGGGGGAAGGCTGTACGGTATCTGATGGGGAAATATCCGACAGACCTGACATTTTTCGTGCTAGTCGCTCCCGACAGGTTGTCGCATCTTTTCTGGCAGGTACTGGTTCCGTCGAAAAGTGATTCGGGTCTTGATAAATGGGAGCTTGAACTGAAAACAAAAATGCTGGGGGTTTTGAGGAAAGTTGATGAAGTCGTCGGAGATATCGCCGGGTCGATGACCGACGAAGATCTGATCGTAGTGATGAGCGACCATGGTTTTGGTCCATTGAAGGAAATCCTCAAATTAAATAAATTATTGAGCGAGATCGGGTTTCTGAAATTCCGTCCGGAAGTCGAGGGTGGATTCAAGAAGAAGATCGGAAGAGTGTTGCCCGAATCGGTGAAAAAACCACTTCGCGCCATGCTTGGGATGAATGGCGGAAAAGGTGCAAAAGGACCAGGTGGAGAATCGCGATTCGATCCGTATTCGCTGATCGAATGGAAAAATACGCGCGCATATTCTGGCGGAGGCGTGGAGCAGGGAATTTTTCTGAACATTGCCGGACGCGAGCCGTACGGGACGGTTCAGTTGGGCGCTGAATATTACCAGGTCAGGGAAGAATTAATTTCCGAGTTAAAAAAAATAAATCATCCGGGCGATAACAAGCCATTGTTCGACTGGGTCGAGCCAAGGGAGGAAATATATTCCGGCGAATATCTTGAGAGCGCGCCGGATATAATGTACGGGCTGAGAGGATATACGATGGTGATAGGCGAGGATGCGGAACCGCCGATGGTCGGTCCATGGTCGCAGCCGAGAGCCGGATTTCACCGTCGTGAAGGGATTCTCATCCTTAAGGGTCCCATGATCGGAAAGGGAATAACCCTGACAAAGAAGGGAATAGAGAATGTTGCGCCGACAATTCTACGATGCTGGGGATTGAAACTGGATAAGGGGATGGACGGAAAGGTATTTGACGAGGCGGTCAATGCAGGGTTCCTCCTGCAGAATCCCGAGCTGAGGGAGAGTTTCGAGGTCCACGAAATACAAACAGGTCCGTCATGCGAGGATTCCCAGGAGATGGAAGATCTTTTGAAAGGGCTGGGGTACCTTAATTAAGGGATAAATAAATGAAAGAAGGAGACGCAATCGATCTCAGCCTTGTTGTCCTTTCGTGGAATACGAAGGAAATCACTCTGAATTGCCTTGATAGTATTTTTGCGAACCCTCCGGATGTCCGATGGGAACTGATATTGATAGATAACGCAAGCAGAGATGGATCGGCCGGGGCAATTCGCGAGAGGTTCGGGTCCGATCCGCACCTTACCCTCATCGAAAATAATGTTAACACCGGATTTACCGGCGGGAATAATCAGGGGATGGAACTCGCGAAGGGAAAAATTATCGGGCTTCTGAATTCGGACACAATCGTCTCCCCCGGCGCAATCGGTGGGATATTCAGATATCTTCTCGAAAATCCCGGAGTTGGGGTCGCGGGTCCGATGCTTACACATGACGACGGAAGTCCCACGACCAGTTTCGGATATTTTCCGTCTGCTTGGAGTATTTTCACCACGGCTTTTCTTCCAGGATGGATTTTTGGCAATCAACGAAAGGCGCTTGGCGTCGTACCGGATAAGTCGATGACAAAGCCGATGGAGGTCGATTATGTATCCGGAGCGGCATTTTTCATTAAAAGGGATGTCATCGATAAGGTTGGCAAGTTCGATCAGGAGTCATTTTTCGCGTATTACGAGGAAACGGACTGGTGCTTGCGGATAAATAAAGCAGGCTGGAAGATTGCAATTTTGCCGAGTTACAAAATAGTGCATCTGGAAGGCCAGAGTTTTGAGAAGATGACGTCGCATCGCAGGCTGATTCAGTACGACAGCGCGAAAATATTCACCCGAAAACATTATTCATTGCCAATGGTGTGGTGGTATCAGTTCTGTACCGTTATCGGGAGCCTTGTGAAGGTTGCATATTTCGGGATCAGGATCGCGCTGCAGCCATCGCGGAAGGAAAGATGGCTCCCGCATTATCGATGGAACGCGTTTGTGTTCGATTTATGGAAAAAGGGCCTGGGGATTTCAAAAACTGAGGAAGGGACAGCCGGATAATGAAGCTGGACGACGGAATACTGGTCATGCTCGAATGCATTCCGTACGATGGTTTGATGCAGCGTCACCAGCATCTCGCGCATGAGCTTTCGAAGTACATGCAGGTCGTTTATGTTGAGGAAACGCCGTCGAGGATCAGGAGGTTTTTCGAAGGCAGGCTTCTCGATCCGGCTCTTGGAGCGCACAAACTCGGTTTGAAAAAAATCTCGGAAAATCTATATATATACAAAGCGCCCCCGTATCATCCACGCGCGACAGGATACCGGCGTTCTATCGAGTTAACCGGAAAGCGTATCGCGCAGAATCTCAAACCACATTTGCCAAAAGGTAAAAAAATAATTACGTGGCTATTTTCTCCGTCGGGACTTGGATCGATCGGGCAATATAACGAGGTATTTTCGGTCTTCGACTGTTTCGATCTTTTCGGTGAGTTTCCGGGCGAAGAGCGTTTCAGGGACGAAATCAGGGAAGCGATGTTCGAGACAGCGGGGAAGGTCAGCCTTGTTATCGCCACAAACGAAGGGCTTGAAAATCTGCTTTTGAAATATAATAAAAATATAGTCGTGATTCAGAACGGCTGCGACCCGGAGCATTTTATCAGCCGTGAAAAACGTGGTCGTCCGAAAAAACCTGCGATAGATATGGAATCGCTTGCCGGACCGGTAATCGGCTACATGGGGGACATTGCGCCCTGGATGGAGCTTGATTATCTGCTGGCTGCCGCGAAGGCTCATCCGGACTGGTCGATTGTCCTTCTTGGTACCTGGAAAAGGGACAAACCGGCGCACGGCGACTTCCGGAACGTATTCGCTCCCGGAAGTGTCCCATATAATGAATTGCCGTACTATGCGTCAAGGTTCGATGTCGGCACGATTCCGTTCGAGATTAACGATCTTACGAGGGTTGTAAATCCCCTTAAATTATACGAGTATTTCGCTCTGGGTATTCCGGTTGTCGCGACCCGGTTGCCCGAAGTTGTGAAGCAAAGGGAACTCGCGTATATTGCGGGTGATTCTGACGAATTTGTCGCAAAAATTGAAGAAGCTTTGGACGAGGCTGGGGATTCACCGGCAAGGTCAAAGCGGGTTCAGATCGCGAAAGAAAACAGTTGGGAGACCCGCGGCGAAATTATTAAGGAATTATTCTCCGTATCGCTTAGAAATATTTAATATGAGAACCGGAACCGGGCATAAAAATTCCAAAGCCGGGACGATCATTTCGATCCGGGCTGTTGGGTTATGTCTTCTGGTTCTTTTATTTCTTCCGGGCTATGGAAGATCGCAGGTCGAATTAAACTCAGTATTTTCTGAATCAATTGTTATGCCGGAGGATTCGGTTACTTTTTCGGTCTGGGAAGATTCGATGGTTGGCCCCCCTGTGCCGGAGCCAGACACTGAGATTCCCCAGCTTGCGATTTTTCCTCCCGAACTCGAAATACCGCCAAGAGCCGCTGTATTTTCGGATGAAGCTCAGCAGATACCAGTGATGGAGGTAAGAGGGGAATATTTCGACCCGTCCGGATTCTGCTCCACTGGACCGCTTTCCGAGGAATCCAACCAGTCGGTACGATCGCAGATGTTGCGTACATATGGATCGCGCGCCCGCATGGTTTTTCCAGGGTGAGTCGGGAAGCGGTCGCGTAACGGTCAGCTACCTTGTGGATCCGGAAATGGAGCATAGCACGGGAAATGACGGTGATCTCAGGTGGGCAAACGGCACAGGAGTTCCGCTTCTATATCATCCCGATACCATGCGGGAGATAACCAACCTGATTCACAGTCTTTATAACACTATCAAGGACGAAAAAGCATTTGTCGGGTGGCTTGTATGTGGCCCGGAAACGCTGAATTTTCCGGGTGGGGGAATTGATGGCATAGTCGGGATGGCAGATTATTCTCCATACACGGTAAACAGGTTTTTTGAAATCACCAATACCCCGCTTGTGGCATATCCTTATCCGAGATATTCACGAGGCATGCGCGATCAGCGTCCGGAGTTCAGGATGTTCCTTGATTTCCGTCTTGCGCTCAAACGTGAAACCTTCAACCAGATAATATATGCCCTCAGAGAGAACGATAAGGATCATCTGATCCTTGTCGGAATGGATCCCGTGTTGAATTATCGTAATGATAACGGGTATCTCAACATGATACAGGCGCCGGACACTACGCAGCAGATGGTTCATGATGGCGTGAATGGCGTGGTAATAAATTTCCGGCTCGCGTCGAATACATTCGAGCCGTTATCGAGCCGAACGGAAACATCTGCAATGCACCTTGCCCTGACTATCAATCAGGTTGTGAGGAATGGCCGGCTCGCGATAGTTCTTATCGAGCCCGATATTGAAAACCCGCCAACCACTTTCGATATTCTGGACATAGCGGATTTTGTCAAAGCGGCCGGGGGGTATCCGGTATGGTGCTCGGGATTTATTCAGAAACGGAGTTCAAGATGGTCGTGGCATGATCTGAACGCTATTGAAAGGTCGCAGCCGTTGTCCCTTCTGCCGCCCCCGAAACAGCTCAGGCGCGGCCAGGTTGCGATTCTGGATATCCCGTCCCTCTATTCATCGTATTATTGCGAGAGAAACGGAAATATCGCTCTTGCATTGAACCAGCTTGCGATTCATCAGAGAACCGGGGTTCAACTGGAAGTCGTAGGAGTTTTTGAATTACTTAATTCCAATCCGGTTCTGAACGATTATACGAACCTAATAACATTAGTACCTGAGATGGCGACCGAACAGAACACCATTGCCTTATTCAACCCGGAACTTCAGATTGCGCTGCAGGATTTCAGAATGAATGGGGGGATAATAGAGTCTGTAGATCCGATGCTTCTGCACCAATATGCTCTTGAGGGCTATCAGTCGCCAGTATTGGAGGACCAGCTTCGCACCCGATACGTCCACCGTGGAGCGTCCGCAAACCAGTTAAACGGCGCCGACGCATTTGTAGTGGCGAACGATCCTTATATTTTTATCCGTATTAACGGTTTGAATGGCGCCAGATATATAGACGTCAAATTGAATGGATGGTATGAAGAGAACGGGACCGTAGCGGATGTTGTCGAGCTCCCGTCGAGCCACTTCGAACGCATTGAAGTCGTCTCCGGCAGCGCGAATTTCCAGTACGGCCCCACGCAGAATACGGGGCATCTTTATGTTCTTGCGGACGATTACGATCAGGTCGCGAAACCATACGAATCGCGAAAAACAAGCGTAGCGATCGCGCAGCAGTCGAGACAGATGCGTCGCAGCGTGCCCGCCGCCCTTCTTCTTCTCGCGCTGCTTGCCGTTACGATGGTCTGGATGTCGTTCCAGTGCCAGCAGAAATCGTTGATCCAGGCTGCCGAGCTGGTTGATCGCAGCCGCAGAATAGAGCCGATCGATATCCTTGACGAGCCGGACGTTATGGAATTCTACAAACAGTATATTTCCGAAAAAGGGAACGGATCGCAAGGATCGGATGAAACGGCCGGTTCACTCTCGAAATCAAAAAACAATAAGGGAAATCCGGACAAGACAAAATAAATACATATTATGCATGCAAGACTCAAAGGCCTGATCGTAGATATTTTCAAGGATGCAAATCTGCCCGAAATCGAGCCGCAGCTTCGGGAGATCCCGTTCGAAGGGCAGATGGGGCTTGCTTTATCAAACCTGTTCCAGATCGCGAGGGTTTCAAAACCCGACCTTGAGAAAGATGAACTGAAAAAATATGCCGGTACGCTCGCCGATTTGATTGCGGAAAAAATCAGGAACACCGGTGATTTCGAAAAAGTTGAAGCGGTCAAAGGATATGTTAACTGCTTCTTTAAACCGCAACAATTTACGAGAGAACTTCTGGGGAGAATCCTTGGCGACGGGACCGACTGGGCGAGGATGGAATCGCATGGTGGCCGCGTGATGATCGAGTATTCCCAGCCGAATACGCATAAGGCTTTTCATATCGGGCATGTCAGGAACGCGGTAACGGGGGCGTCGCTTGTGCGATGTTACAGGTATGCCGGGCGGGACACGATCGCGGCGAATTATTACGGCGACATCGGAAGCCACGTATTCAAGGCGCTGTGGTATCTGGGAAAATATCATCCCGATTTGAAGGATGCGCCGGATGGAGTCGCTGAAAGGGGAAAGTGGCTTGGGGAAATATATGCCGATGCGCAAAAGAAACTTACTGATTCTGAAAACCTGCTAAACCAGGTTTGGGAAATACTAAAACCCCTAAATAAAATTCTTTACAATGCGTATGGTAGCGATGAAGCCACGTTCGGATTATATACGCTTCCATTTAATGTTCGAGGAATAGCCCGCAATGAGGAAGATTTATTTGAGGGAAGGTCAAATAATGATGTAATAAAAATCGTTGATTGGATGGCAAGTCAGGCAAAAGAATTGAGACGACGAGCAGGGGATATAAGAATTGAGCCATTTGGGGATTTGGATTGGGTAAATGCGGATACTTTGCTTCTTAACCTTAATCAAATTAGGAGTCAATCGGATTATCACCAGAGGCTGAATCGACCAATTGAGGTCCTCGATATAGCTAATAGGTGGAAAATTGGAGATCCAAAATTGTTGGATTTATATAATGAAACTCGTCAATGGAGCTTTGATGATTTTAAAAGGATTTACAATGAAATAGGTGTGGAGTTCGATGTTGAGTTTAAAGAATCAGAAGTTGAGCGTGAAGGATTACTAATCGCTATTGATTTGGAGAAACAAGGAATCGTCGTAGATTCGATGGGCGCAGCGATTGTCGAGATCGATAATCAGCTTAAAAAAAGATTCGGGGAGCCGATGCAGGACAAGTACCGTGTTTTAGTCCTTGTTCGCGAAGATGGATCATCGCTGTACGGATCAAAAGACCTTGCGCTCGCGAAATTGAAATTCGAGGAGTACGGGATCGACGAATCGATTTATGTCGTGGGGAACGAGCAGAAATTTTATTTCCAGCAGTTGTTCCAGGTGTTGAGGCTGATGGGATTTCCGCAGTGGGAGCGGTGTTTCCATTTGTCATATGAGCTTGTCATGTTGCCCGGGGGAAAAATTTCGAGCCGGGAAGGGCAAGTGGTGCTTTATGACGATGTTATCTCCGAACTCAGGGATAGGGCGCTTAGTGTGGTTAAGGAAAAAAATCCGGGACTGGACGATGAAATTAAAGTGAAGATATCGGAAATTGTCGCGATGGGCGCGTTGATTTTCGGCATGCTTCGGGTCGATACGAACAAGGTGATCAGGTTCGATTTTGATGAGGTCCTTGATTTCGATGGCCGCAGCGCGCCGTATATCCAGTATGCCGGCGCCCGTGCTATGAGTATTTTGCGGAAGGCGGAATCGGAGGGCATTGAAACCCCCAACGATATCGCCCTTTCGGATTTCAATCGTGAACTTCTTCCGGTGGAAATTGAATTGGTCAAGATTCTCAATAAACTTCCGGAACACATTATCAAGGTGGTCGAGGACAAAAAGCCATTTTATCTTACGAATTACGCGTACGATCTGGCGGTGAAATTTTCCGATTTTTATCATCAATGTCCGGTCTTAACTTCCGAGGAAACTGTCCGTCGCGACAGGCTCTTACTCGTAAAGGCAGTACGGATAAATATTGAAACATCGCTGGGACTGCTTGGAATCGCAACCCCGGATGTAATGTAGCATACGTGTCATTCGCTTCCAGCGAACGTTTAGGGGTGTCATACGCATCCTGCGTATGGTCTACCGATTCCCCAATTTCTTTTTCAACAATTCCGCCAATTCCATAAACTGCTTCGCGGTCTCCGATTCCGGCGCGCTGAAAACTATCGGCACACCTTTCTCCCCGGACTGCGCGATCGACGGTTCGATCGGAATCCGCGCGAGGGTCTCGATGCTGAATCCTTCCGATATTTCGCGCTTGTCGGGATGCGAGCCGGGAAAAATTTCTGTCTTTTCTTTACAGTGAGGGCAGATGAAATATGACATATTCTCAACCAGCCCCAGAACAGGAACTTCGACTTTATTGAACATCGTCGCGGCGCGGCGGACGTCGCGGAATGCCATCTGCTGCGGCGTTGTGACCATCAGCGCGCCGTTAGCCTTGACCAGTTGCGCGAGAGATAGCTGGACATCGCCGGTTCCGGGAGGGAGGTCGACAACGAGCCAGTCAAGATGTCCCTAGTTGACGTCCCGTACAAACTGCCTTAGAACCTTGTGAAGGATCGGACCACGCCATACAAGCGCTTCTTCCTCACGGGTCAGAAAGCCGATGGACATGGTTTTAATTCTATGTCCGATTATGGGGATCATTTTTCCGTCTTCCACGAGGGGCATCCCGGAGATGCCGAGCATGGGAGGGATAGAGGGACCATATATGTCGGCGTCCATTATGCCGACCTCTTCACCACCTGCTTTGAATGCCGCCGCGAGGTTCACCGCAACTGTGCTTTTACCAACTCCACCCTTTCCGCTACCCACCAGAATTACGTTTTTCACGTCAAGCATAGATTCAGGCTCGGGAATTTCATTCGTATTGGTCATTCAATGCATCCTTTTCAATTTATTTTAGGAAGGTTATAAATATACGCATATATTTGTGAGGTGCAAGGGTGTTGAGCGGGATTGACAATTCTAACTACTAAGCAGCATGGCAAAGTATTTTGTGCAAATCCCGGATAGCAGCTACCCTCCGCTAACGCTCCGGGATAGCTGCTACCGGGATTTGCATCGGGATTTGCATTAGATGATGCACTCATACTGCGCGGCTTGGCAGTTGAAGCGGAAACAGCCGATGATCGATGTAATCATGAATCGGGTTAAAAAATTGTCCTATTTGAGCGTTGATATGTTATCCTTAATTCTGATGTGATCGGGATCTTTATTCGAAATACGATATTCCCAAACCGGTGGCGATACCTCCTCGTTATCGCGCTGTGCTTCGCCTACGCTTTCGGGATTTCCATGACAGGCCCGAAATGGTACAGGGCGGATGCGCTCCTCGCTTTCAAGAATCGCGAAGCCCAGCAGCAGCAGATGGATTTATCGAGGCTTCTGGCGAATCCACTTCCGGTGTTTCTTGAGGAAGAACCGATAGAGCAGCGTTATGACCTCTCGACCCTTATCTATTCCAGAAATCTCGCCGACAGGGTAATCGGGGACAGGTTCGATCAACTTTACGATCCTGAGAAGTATGGCAGTGTCAGCGAATTCTACGATAAATTCATGTCCCAGCTCGGATTCAATTATGATGGCGAGACGAACACTGTTACGCTTTCTTTTACCTACAAAGATCCGGATCTTGCCGCCGATTTCTGCAACGAGTACGCTCTGGCGCTCGAACAGTTTATGAATGAGGCGGTCCAGAAACATCGCGCATCGACAATAATCCGCCAAAGGCTCGATGGCGCGATGGAGGACGCAAGGGTCGCTGAGGAAGAGATCGCGAGAATTTCCGAAAAGTACGGCGTTCCCGACCTTCTCGTAGCACCGGGAGAATGGCTCAGCACTTATGCCGACGCGCTTGCGCAGGATTATATATCGGAAGGCGAGACCCAGTCGTATATAGCGGCGCTTCAGCAGCTTCGCGAGAATAGTGAGAGGCGGAATTTATTGTCTGAGCCGCAGGGACCTCCCGACACGACTTTGATCAATGACATTATTACCACGGCGTTGCGATTCAGGCTGGCTATGCTCAACACCTCGATCGATTTCTCAGAGCAGAGTGTGGCTGCGGATACGCCGTCTATAGACGCGATGATCGCGGAAGCAAGGGGTATCAGGGAATATCTCACCGGGCAATACAATCTCGGCATGGGTTCTGAACAGCAGTATCTTCAGCTTAAACTTGATGAGAACATGATCGAAAGTTATCTGAATAGAGAGCGAGTCGACACGACATACGCGCGGTTGATGGATTTACCCGCGCTCGAAGCCGAGATCCGTCCCGCAATCCGGGATTCGGGTATTGCAACGCGGACGGTATCGACACTGGATAAACTTCTCGCAATGACCGAAGTCGGCGAGGAATACGGCGTGCATCCGATTAATGCGAGGACGGTAGAGATATGAAAAAATACCTGGTCCCGTACGATGGCTCCAACCTTGGAAATTCCGCGTTACGATACGCGATTGAGTTCGCGAGGCATGTTCCGGGCAGGATTGATATTACTTACATCGCCGATGAGAGGGTTCTCGCGAATCCCGTGTTCGATCTTACCGTGATGGCGTTGCAGGGAATCGGTACGCTTGGCGATATCCCATACCGGCAGAAAATCAAGCTGGAACTCAAAGCCAAACTGATTGCCAGGGGTGAGGACCTTCTGGAAGAGGTCAAGGCTCTTTCGGAGCTTTCTAAGGAAGTTGAAAATCCGGTCGAATATACGACACGGGTCGAGGCCGCGAATCCGATAAAATTCCTGATAGATGAGTCGGCAAACGCCGATGTGATTTTCATGGGACTGTGGGGGGAGATGCAGAAATTAAAAGCCGGATTATGGGGAAGCACGAGCGAGGCGGTTATTCGTAAAGGCGAATGTCCGGTGTTCTTAGCGACAAGCGAGTATGCGGAATTGAAGTCGGTCATAGTGGGGTTCGACAACCTTCCGAGATCCAGACAGGCGCTTGCATGGGCTGGGATGATTGGGGAGAACATGAAAATCCCGGTCAGAGTGGTTATGAGCTGGTCGGATGAAACCTGGCTGGAGATGACAAAGGGGCAGGCTAAGGAAATAACCGCGTCGTATGATACTGAATTTACGAATCATGAATCAGGCGACAGGGCTGCACCCGCACTACTTGAAATGAGCGAGTCCAACCCGGAATCGTTGATCTGCATGGGGGCGTTCGGGGATCGGCCGATAAGGGAATTTTTTCTCGGATCGGTCGCGGAGGAGGTTTTGAGGACGTCAAAATCGCCAGTGATGTTGTTTAAGTGAAACCGGAAATTGGGGACAGGAAATTGGGGACAGGTAACTCTTTTCAATTGACCAGCCAAATGCGCTTTGTTGTGCCCAATCTTATTCGAATATACCGGATTTTCGAAATGAGTTACCTGTCCCCAATTTCCCCCAATTTCCTAAATGCCATTTGATCAACTTCCATTTTGGTTGCTTGAGACAAAGAACTAATGTCGTGGGCACCCGCTGCCCAAGATTTATTATTTAATATGTTATGTACCAGTCTTCATGCTCTGAAGGAGATGAAATCACGAATGGTGTTTTTAATGACTCAAAAAGATACTCATTGACTTCTCTTGGATTGCCATGTATGCCATCAATCTTAATTTCTCTTAAATCTGGAATTTTAATCTCACCTGTTATTATGCAGTTAGACTTTCTAACTCTGTCATATAAAAAATCGATTTGTGTATCCGGAGAAATCGTCCTTGTATTGCCTTCCTGCGGCCATTCGATTTTAATATTTTCAGGAATTGGATTATCTAGACATATTAGCGTGCATTTTTGGTTCGACAAAATGTTGATCAACAATGCTTTCAATCTCTGGTAAAATGGTATCGGAGGGTCAGGAATAGCTTTGGATAGTTTGTATGTGGTATATAATTTTGTTTTATTAACCTCATAATCTATATGATCCATCATCGATTTTATGAGTCCATCAGGATCGAACGAAAAACTCCCATATAGTATTGCTTCCTTATAGGTGTTGACTATAAAACCTCGATCACTTCTTTTTAAATTTTTACGGAGCAGCTTGCCCTGATGCGAGATTCCATCTTTAAATTCCCAGGCATTTACCGGTATTTGCTTTCCAGAAGGGATTTTAGGCCATAAAAGATAGGAATCGATGTAGGTGCTTAGCACTAAATGGTTAGTGGAATGTTGCGTGTCTTTAATAATATCTGTCCATAAATACCAGGGCATAGGCGCATCTAACTCTACCAAAACAAACGGGGTGGCAAATTCCATCAACCCAAGTTGCCTGGTTATCCTGCAGTGACGTGGATAGATAGTGGATTCTGTTATAAGGTAAAACTCCATTTCATTATATTATATCATTTATAAATCATAAATTGGGAAATCAGGGATGGCTGCCTTTTTCCTCTATCACCCACTGACCATTTCTCCTTCGCCAGAAGGGGACTTTCTCACTTTACCGCCTCACAAATCCCCCCTAAGCCTTGCCCGCGATAAGGAAATATGTTAGTTTTCCAAGGTTACCCTGAAAGGGATACATTTATTTTAGCGTGCCCGGACAAAAATCGGGCAAATTCGGAGCTATATTGTGGCAGACATTCACAGCATCAGGAATTTCGCGTTAACAGGCCATGGCGACTGCGGTAAAACCTCTATCGGGGAAGCCATGATCTACAACATCGGCGACACTACCCGCCTTGGAACAATCGAAGCTGGAAACACGGTTCTCGATTTTCAGGATGAGGAGGTTGCCCGTAAAATCACGATTTCAACGAGTTTTTATCCGCTCGCGTGGAAAAAACTTAATCTGACGATAATCGATACACCGGGTTATGCGGATTTTATCCTTGAGACGAAAGCATCGCTCAGGGCTGCGGATGGAGTCGTCCTGGTGGTCGACGCAATGTCGGGCGTCGAGGTAATGACTGAGAAGGTCATGGAATTTGTCGATGAATTGGAATTACCAAGGATTATTTTCATAAATAAACTGGACAGGGACAATGCCGATATTGAAACGGCGCTGGAGTCTATCAGGGCAACATTCGGCAGACCTCTCGTATTGAATTATCCGATTGGGCTTGCCGCTGGTTTTGAAGGAATAGTCGATCTTCTGGGCGGGGTAGCGTACAAATTCCCGGGCGACGGTAAAAAGCCCGAGAAAGTCGATATCCCTGCCGATATGGTGGAGGAAATCGAGGTAGCCAGGACGGAGATGATCGATAATATCGCGGAGACGGACGAAGCCCTGATGGAAAAAATGTTTTCGGGCGAGGAGCTTACGAGGTCGGAGCTTTCGGGCGCTTTGAAACAGGCGGTTTTAAGACGCGATGTGCTTCCGGTTTTCTGCGGAAGCGCCACAAAAAATATAGGCATTCAGACATTGATGGACGCGGTATGCGATCTATTGCCGTCGCCCGCCGAAGTGCCTCCGAAGAAGGGGACGAAGCCGGGTACGGACGAAGAGATCGAGCGGAAACCATCGCTGGACGAACCATTCAGCGCATATTGTTTCAAAACGCTTGTCGATCCGCATGCAGGCAGGCTGAATATAATCCGGGTGTATTCCGGCGCGATTACATCCGATCAACAAGTTTATAATTCCACTCTCGATTCGAAGGAACGCATGAGCGGGATGTTTATTTTGAAGGGCAAAGACAGGATACAGGTTAAAGAACTCAGTGTCGGAATGATCGGGGCATTTCAAAAACTGGCCGCGACAAAAACAAACAATACAGTATGCGATCAGGAAAAACCAATACTTTACAAGCCTGTCGAATATCCGCAGTCGGTATTCTGGCGGGCGATTGTCCCGAAAAGCCGCGACGATGAGCAGAAAATGTCGCAGGGCGTGAATCGAATCCTTGAAGAGGACGCGAGTTTTCACGCTGACCGGAATCCTGAGACCAAGGAGCTTGTCATCAGCGGTATGGGGCAGGCGCATATAACTGTCTCGCTTGAAAAATTGAAGAATAAATTCGGTATCGAAGTCGAGCAGAAGCTTCCGACCGTCGCTTACCGTGAGACAATAAAGGGTAAGGCCGAGGTCCAGGGCAGGCATAAAAAGCAGACCGGCGGCGCTGGGCAATTTGGGGAATGCTGGCTCAGGCTCGAACCGCAGCCTAGAGGCGTAGGATTCGAGTTCGTCGATGCAATTTTCGGGGGATCGATTCCGAGGCAGTTTATTCCTGCTGTCGAAAAGGGCGTACTACAAGCCCTTGTGGCAGGTCCGCTATCCGGGTCGCCGGTTGTCGATGTCAAGGTATCAGTGTACGACGGGAAATATCATGCAGTAGATTCGAAGGAAATTGCGTTTATCACCGCGGCCAAGAAAGGGTTCAAAGCGGGATTCCAGCAAGCAACCCCGATACTGATGGAGCCGATTTACAATATCGAGATCAAGGTCCCCGAAGAGAACATGGGGGATATTATGGGCGACCTGACGTCGAAACGCGGCCGGATAGTTGGCACCGAAAATAAGGGTCGGTACGTAGTCGTGAAAGGTACTGTGCCGATGAAGGAGATTCTGAGCTACTCCGCCGATATCAACTCGATGACGGGAGGACGGGGAAGCTTTGAAATCGAGTTCAACCATTACGAGGAAGTCCCGCCGGATGTCGCGAAGAAGATAATCGAGGCTTACCAGTCCGGACATGCCGCCGAAGAGGATGAATAACGAGAGTGTGTCATTCGCTTCCAGCGAATGATTAAGCGTGTTATGTGCTTCCAGCACATAGTTATTGCCTATTCCGGAAGCCGTGTGACTGTCCCCGATGGAACATTTTAGCGGAAAATTGGAAATATCGGGGACAGGCACCAATGGTACTAACTTAATCGAAAATTGAATATGAGGGCATGAGTTAAGAGGATACGAAATAGGGTGGGTTGGTTTGTAAATCGTCTGCGACGGCTGGAAGCCGTCGACACAGTCGGCCCATCTTCTGGAAGAAGATGGCACACTGAACTTTACCATCCTATCAGTGTCTTTCAACATATGTTTCAATCCTATGCGAATTTGTGATAAACTCGCCTGAGTTTATTAGATTGAATCTGTATACCTGCTAATATAGAGGTAAATTTCAAAATCTGGAGCCGACGATATGAACTTTCGATCCATCCTGTTAACCGGATTAAGTGTAATGTTTTTTCTATTTATTACCGTACCAGCATTGGCGGATGTTCCGACAATGACGGTAAGCGAAATCCAGCCTGGAATGCACGGTATCGGGAAGACAGTAATTCAGGGTACCGAAATCCGTGAATTCGACGTCGAGGTTATAAATGTTTTCAGAAGCATGGGATTCAACGGCGGACCGTTGATATTAATCCGGATTTCAGGAGATGTTGTCGATGCATCGGGCGGGATCGCCGGAGGTTATTCGGGAAGCCCGATCTACATTGACGGTAAATTAATCGGAGCAGTGAGCTGGGGCGCGTATTATACGGAGGGCGATGTTTGCGGCGCAACCCCGATTCACGAAATGCTCCGCGCTTGGACATATCCCGATGAGGAACCTGTCAGAATCGGCCAGGCTCCGGAATGTCTCGATGCGCCGATTGAGCTTGGAGAGAGGACTGTCGAAAGCATTTATCTCGCAGACTATGGCGATGATCCTGCGCAGCTTCAGGACATATATGGCGATGAAACCCTGATTATGAAACCGTGCGCAACCCCTCTGATAGTTTCGGGATTATCGCAGAGGGGATTCGATTCCCTGAATGAATTTGCGAAAGATAAACTCCCATACATGGAACTGGTACAGGGACCTGGCAGCAGCATGGAAGACGGCGTCCCGACGATGCTTGGTCCGGTTAACCTCGAAGGAGGAGCCAGTATCGGAGCGCAGTTGGCTACGGGCGACCTCGACCTGACCGCTGTCGGGACATTAACGTGGGTCGGCGATGACGGAAGGTTTCTAGCGTTTGGACATCCGTTCCTTTCCGATGGCGAAACAAACCTTCCATTCATCACAACCGAGATTCTTTTCACAATGCCTGCCATGGACAGGTCGTACAAGATGGGACAACCGCTCGAAGTCGTGGGTACTGTGACCCAGGACCGTCTATCGTGTATCGCGGGACAATTGGGAATGGTTCCGGACCTCGTGGATTTTCATATGCAGGTAGTCGACCGCGATATCGACCGCACGCGAAATTTCGATTACAGTGTGATCAATAAGGAAGACTGGCTACCCATGCTTGGCATGATGCTGCCTATGGAAGGGCTTGTCTTTGGGTCTGACAGATCGGGACCTGGAACGGTGAAGGTTGGTTTTTCAATTTATGGCGAAGGTCTCGAAAATCCCATTACCCGGGAAAACCTTGTCTGGGGAGATTATGATACATCCATGGCTCTCGGTGAATTCATGCAGGCTTTGAGTATGCTGACAACCGGAAATTCATACCGCGAGATAAAACTGACAAGGGTCGAGATAAATGTAGAGATAACCAGCGCAAGGCAGACGATGGATATCACGCGCGCGCGGTTCAATAACGCCCCGAATATGGGACCCGGCGCTCAAGGGTACACAGGCCCGTCTAATGATGAAGCGGATAAAGTCGAGAAAGACTCTTCAATTAACAATGCGGCTCTGTGGCTGCAGCAGGCTCCTTATCCTTACGATCAAAGTACGTACATGAACGGTATGCCGATGGCGCCCGGATACGACGCAACAATGGGGATGGCGTCAAACCTCGTCAAATATCATCCCGGCGACACAATCGAACTGCTCGTGACGCTCCGGCCGTACAGGCAGGATACGATTCAAAAAGTCATCGACATGGTAATTCCCGACGATTTTCCGGTCGGTCAGACATCGATCGAAATCATGGGCGGTAGCAGCTCCGGGATGTACGGTATGGGCTATTACTATGATCCGTCTATGGACATCGGATCTTATTATTACATGCCGCCTGAGAACCTGGATGAATCGATCAAGGCTTTCGAGGAAATGGATCCATATAATTCTATCGTCATTGAGCTTCTCAGGTTAGGGTCGACAGATCCTTATTATTATCTGCAGGATAATTACAAAGAGCCTGAACCGGTAAAAACCGTAATGATGATGGATGACGTAATATATGGTTACTACAGTCTTCCGATTGAGATAGTTGGCGAGGATTATGTGGATGAAAGCGGGATGGATGGGGAATATACGGATGAAACCATGACTCCGAATACCGACATGGGCCAGGAACCTGAACCTCGGCCCCGCAGCAGAAATCCATATAGAGATGGAGATTGACAGACAGTAATCGTTCCGGAAAAATTCTGCCTCGGTAGATTTATCAGCAATTTGCCGAGGCATTTTTTTTAAAAGGAGAGACTGGCATTGAAAAATAATAGAATCATTTTGCCGGGGCTCATTCCGCTTATAATTCTTCTACTTGTGATTGGAGCATGTACCGGCAACAAAGATGCTTCCGATTCGAATGGCAATCAGAACGTCGCAGACGGGACGGACAATGCCGGGGCAACCGACCATGGCCGTGTCGAAATTACGACTTCGGACGGTATCACGATTATCGGGACCTTAGTCAAAGCATCGGGGATCGAGCGCAGGCCGGCATGCCTGTTAATTCACCAGCTCGGATCGGACAGAAATTCATACGCAGGATTCCAGCAGAAACTTCTGGAAGCGGGAATTAATTCCCTTGCGATCGATATGAGGGGGCATGGTGAATCGACTGCCGGGGGGACTATAAACTACGAGGATTTCAACAATGAAAATTGGGCGGATTGCCAGAAAGATATCCAGGCAGGGCTGGCATATTTGCGGAACTTGGATTGCGTTAATCCATCTAGTATTGGAATAGTAGGGGCAAGCATAGGCGCGAACCTGTCGATTCTGGAAGCGGCGGATGAGATGCAGGAAGATGGTTTTCAGAACAGGCCGACCTGCATGGTGCTGCTGAGTCCCGGCACGGATTATCA
>JAPKYR010000078.1 GCA_026394215.1 bacterium | reverse complement strand
GAACATCATCAGCGACAGCGACGTGTTGAAATTAAATCCGATTTCGTCGGGATCGGCGTTGAGGAATTTCCCCATCAGTTCGCGTGTGAGATTCTGTTCCCTCTCCCAGACTTCGTATGGAAACAGCGGACCGTCGCACAGGCTTGACGCGAAGCGGTTCATGTTTTCTATCGAAGATTTGGACCATAGCCCGTGACTCGCGTGATTCAGGAATGTTACGGACTTCAATATCGGAAATTCGTCGCGATAGAACTTCTGTTTTTCACGATAATTCATGTTGACTGTAGTTTCGTTGATAGGGTAGGTTAGTAAATCTGTCATCGCTTATTTCCTTATTGTTTTTAATTATGGGGACACCTTATTTTTCGCTGTTTGAAAAAAAGGTGTCCCCTTTCGAAGAATGTCTCAAGTAAAAAAAGGTGTCCCCTATTTCATTTCGACCGCTCGTTTACGGTTCCATGCTTTCCTGGGGCGGAAGGGTCTCGCGCACAAAATCGTGCAGGTTTTTTATCCGGGTTAGAAATCCCTCGATTTTATCCATTGGGATCATGTTCGTTTTGTCGGACAGCGCTTCTTCGACCGCCGGATGTGTTTCGAGAAATAGCCCGTCGATTCCGGCTCCGACCGCCGCGCGGACAAGCGGCTCGATAAATTCCCTCTGGCCGCCTGTGAACGATCCCATCCCGCCGGGAAGCTGCACCGAGTGAGTCCCGTCGAAAACTACCGGATAGCCATACGATTTCATCACCGGAAATGTTTTCATGTCAACAATAAGGTTGCCGTAGCCGAATGATGATCCGCGTTCGGTAAGGGTCAGATTCGGTTCCTTAGCGCCTGCGTGAAATCCCTCTTCCGCTTTTTCAACGATATTTTTCGCGTCCCACGGGCTTAAAAACTGGCCCTTTTTTATATTGACCGCTTTGCCGTACTTGCACGCCGCATGTACAAGCGACGTCTGCCTGCATAAAAACGCGGGAATCTGGAGGATGTCGATCGCATTGGCAGCATAGGCGGCTTCCTGGACATCGTGCACATCGGTCAGGACTGGCACGCCGATTTCGTTTCTGACTTTTCCAAGGATTCTGACGCCTTCCTCAAGGCCGGGTCCTCTGAACGACCTGATCGACGAGCGATTGGCCTTGTCGTAAGATGCCTTGAAGATGAAGAATATTCCGAGGTGGTCGCAGATTTTTTTCATTCGCTCCGCGACAACCATACAGAGCATCTCGTCCTCAATAACGCATGGTCCGCAGAAAAGGAACAACGGGTCGCCATGTTTCCATTTATGCCCCCGGACCGTAAAAGAATTTTTGCCTGTCATAGTGCGTGGAATTATATCAAACGCGGGGCAGAATGGCGGGATGGCAGTATCGTATTCCCGCTTATATTTTATTATTCGAATCCTATTCCCGATATTTCCTCTGGAAAATACATCTCGCTCTGGTATACTTCTTTTACTTCACATGATTCAGGGACTTACTATGTCGGTCGAAGATACAATCAGGATTTATAACGAAGTTGTCGCGGAAGCCCAGGACCTTTTGCGGGCGAAGGATCACGATTACGGCGAAAGCTGGCGCGACATGCGCATCTCGTCTATCACTGACCAGATCCTTGTCAAAACGAAACGCATTCAAGTCCTTGAGGAACTTGCGATGAAGGGCGAGAAATCGAAGGTCGCGGAAGGCCGAGAAAGCGAATACCGCGATATTATCAATTATTGTATTTTTGCGATTATCAAGCTCAGGGAAGAAATGGCAAAACAGGAAAACCTCCGGGAATAGAGGGTGTTCCAATGGATAGCCAGACGCCGCCATACAGGACTTACGAAACTCCACCTCTGACAGGTCCCGATGGTCCGGTGGAAACAGTCGCGGTGATAGGATACGGCAATCAGGGAAAAGCCCAGGCTTTGAATATAAGGGATAGCGGCCTTCCGGTAACGGTCGGTCTTAGAAAGAACAGCCCGAATCGAAAAATTGCGCGGGGGCAGCTTTTCGATGTCGAGGATATCGAAACCGCATCGCGTGAAGCATCGGCAATCGCGATGCTGGTTCCGGACGAGTTCATTCATGAAATTGCGGAAATTGTCCAGGCCAATGCGAAACCTGGGTCCATCCTGCTTCTTGCGCATGGCGCGAGTTTATATTACGAGAGATGGAAATTAAAAGAGGAATTCGATTGTGGGCTAATAGCGCCGCATGGTCCGGGAATCGTGGTCAGGCGGCTTTTCGCTGAGGGCAGCGGTGTTCCCGCGATGCTGGCGGAAATTCAGGACACGACCGGCCGGTGCTCCAAACGAATCGAATTGATCGCCGCGACAATTGGCTGCGCGCGTAAAGGAGCCGGCGTCCGCTGGACGTCGCTGAGGGAGGAAGTCGAGACGGATTTGTTTGTCGAACAGGCTCTTCTGGTGGGCGGCGTAATCGAGCTTTTGCGCGCCGTTGTCTCGACCATGGTCCACGCGGGATACGATCCCGCCATCTGCCGTATGAGCACTCTCTATGAACTCCCGATTATGACTTCGGTATATGA
>JAPKYR010000174.1 GCA_026394215.1 bacterium | reverse complement strand
AACAGGAATCTGCACATCCTGACTCTGGAAGATCCAATCGAGTACAAACATAAAAATGCGAACTGCATTGTGAATCAGCGCGAGGTTGGTCGCGACTGTACGAGCTTCCTGGACGGCATCCGCGAGGCGTTGAGGCAGGATCCCGACGTAATTCTGGTCGGCGAAATGCGCGACCTCGAAACCACAGCGATGGCGCTGATGGCTGCGGAAACCGGACACCTCGTGTTCGGTACATTGCATACTTCCGGCGCCGCGGATACTATCGACCGAATTATCGATATTTTCCCTGCAAACCAGCAGTCTCAGATACGAACGCAGTTGGCATTGTCCCTGAGGGCGGTTATATCGCAGGTCCTTGTAAGGAGAATCGACCGCGAAGGCCGAGTCGCGATTTTCGAAGTTATGCTGATGACCAACTCGATCAGGAACCTTATTCGCGAGCAGAAAGTTCATCAGATCGACCATGTTATCCAATCGGGCCGAAAACAGGGCATGATAACACTCGAACATAATATCGCGTCGATGATCGAGCAGGGTATTATCGACGAGACTATGGGTATCGAACTGGCGAACGATCCTGACGATTTGCTTGAATCTCTCCTTGCAGATACGATCAGGGAACGTCGAGCCAAGAAAAAAGAAGCTGAAGGAGATTTTATCCATCGGCAGGATTTCTCAAGCGTCGGGTACAACATGGGGGCGGATGGTAAACCGAAGGATAAAAAACCTGAAAACCCATTTATCCAGGATAAAAAACAGCAGCAGAAGCCACGGTAGGATATTTATTGTGCTTCCGGATTATATTTAAAAACAGGGCGCCGTTTAACTCGGCGCTTTTATTATCGGATAATTTATTCATGCTGAACAATCGATAAAGATTAAAGAACCTGGGAGGGCGAAGCTCCTGCTGAGCTATATCCAGGCAATTTTCACGGCTCAGCAGGAGCTTCGCCCTCCCAGATTGTAGCCAAATTACTTTAATGTATGGCAGCGATTCATTATCAGATCATCAATGGACAGTTTTAAAAAAAATCCCATTATCGAATTCCTTGATTCAACACTCAGGGCATATCCCGACTCCGGACTTAGGGACATTTATAAAATATTGTATCAGGCTTTTCATGGGGCTGAGCATTATGCGTCCAGCAGCGATGAAGCCCGGATGTGGCTGGATCGGGAATGGGAAGCATTAATTATTCCGGAAGTGCGGTCGAGTCCGGAGTTGCTCGAGCCGGTATTTATCGGGACAATAACGCCGGAATTGTACAGGCTGAATCTGGCTCCTGCGAAGAGGCTTGAAATAGACAAGGAAAAAATCCTTGATGAATTCGTACGCACAGCGTCGGAATTCCCGAAGAATTACCCAACTGATGATGAAAATCTTCATGAAGGATTCAAGAAAGTTTGGGATGATATCGGGGAGGCTGTCACGTCCGGGATTTTAGAATTCGACTCTGAAGAATACAGGGAATTGACACATATTATCGAGCAGAATGAATGGCCTGCGTTGCAGCATTCCGAAAAGTACCGTCTGATCTACAAACCGCATTACAGGCTGGTAATGAATCCGAAATTCACTGGTCAGGTTTAGGAGTTTTACCGCTCGTGATATCTCTTTCAAGGAGAATACTTGTAAGGATCTGGCCGCGGCTGATCATACCGACCAGATTGTTGCCTTCAAGGACCGGGAGCCTTCTCAGTTTGTGTTGAAACATCAGGGCGAGCGCTTCAAGAACGGTTTTATCATGTTCGATAGTAACCACGCCTTCGGTGTTCTGCATCGCGTGTTCCACTTTCATTGATCTTAAATTCCTGACAAGGGCAGGGGGAAGCTCCATTTTTTCGATGATTTCATCGTAGATTGTGATGTCGGTTTCGGACGGCATGCAGGTTCTAATCAAATCGCCGTCGGTAAGGAACCCGACGAGCGTCCCGTCTTCCGTAATAACCGCGGCGCCGGTTGTCCCTGCGTTTTTCATGGCTCTCCATGCCGAACTAAGCGTATCGGTCGGCCGGACGGTCACAAGTTTTGATTCAAGCAACTCTATAACTTTCATATAACAAGCCTCCGCATCCCTGAACACCTTTATCGTCTTGTATTTGTATAATGTAATTTTGTAGAATAGCACGGCAGTGCGTCATACAGCCTGTAAAACCAGCAAGACGCACTGCCGTGCTGTTCTACGAGTAATATTCTCTTTAGACCCGCCGATTTTCTTTAATTATATACCACATTCGACGGTCGGGCAGCATCAAGACAGTCCTGAACCAGATTTTCAGGGACGCCTTCGACAATAGTGACGACTTTTCCCGATCTCTCCAGCCCAGCCGCGTATCCGAACATAGTATAGACCGATGAAGAGGGTCCTTGTTGATCCCATTTTCCAGCGGTGTATTTAAAAGCTATCAGGTCGGAATAAGCATCGTAAAATTCGCGCGCGTCCTCCTCGGTATCCCAGACAGAAACCCATGAAAGCGCGAGATCGCCATTATTCGAGCGCCATGTGGTTACGACATCGTAATCCCACCCCGCCGCGATTCTTTCGGCCTGCGCTTTATCACAGTTCAATAATTCGAACATAAGGCTGATAAAGAGCTCCCCGAGTGTGTCCGTAGCTTCATGACTCCAATTATTCAGCGTATGCGAAAGGTCGGGCTCGGGGGCATACGACGGAACATCCATCTCCGGTGAATATTTTTCAGGATGGAGAACCTGTTCCATACTCATCGGGGGGTAAATGAATGCCTGTGTTAAACCGTCCTGGCCTCCCGTATCAAGGATATATCTTACGAATACTTCTCCCTGCAGGTATGGGACAATCATTAGACGCTCAAGAAACGGGCTGTAATTCATCAAGCCTTCAGCCATAGCCATATTCGAGCTGTTAAACTCGCCGAGGTTTTCCGCATCAAGTCCAATTTCCTCGCTGATGTAGTCGTTCATAGTACGGGTAGCGCTTCCCTCGACAAGACTCTGGTATGCAAGCGAGGCATCATCGGAGTTTCCATTCTGAAGGGCTTCCATGTTGGTTTCAAGGTCGTAATGCTGGTCGTCGAGAGCGTGCGTCAGTTCATGAACGATGATTGAATTTGTCATAACGTCGCCGATACCGCCCCCAATGCCTTCAAGCAGGCCCCCCAGGAAATCGCCGACTGCCCCGGAATCCTCGCCAAGCATATTCCCGAGCATGGCGCTGAGATCGACATCCACGACATAAAAACGTTTCTCAGCCGGATCGTACAATCCGGCGACCTGTTCCTCGGTCATTGCCTGATAATCGTCGCGAAGGCTCGATCCCCTCGGCATCATCCCAAGCATAACGTAGAGGCTGGTAAAATTGTGGTCGTCTTCTTCGGTGATCTCCTTATCAAGAAGGCCGTCGATAATCCCCGCCATATCCTCGGCAGTCACAAGATCGACCGGTAGATCGCCGGTAAATTCGAGACCTCGGAGATTTTCCACAGTACCCATCAGGTTTTCTGTCAGCGCAACGACGTCCGTACTGTCCTGAGAAGCCTGCGCTTTGTCGGGTGTGAAGGCCGGCAGAAATATTAATGTCAGGAAAATCGGCAGAAGAAGCGAGTTAAAATATCTGGGGGTTTTAATTTTTTTTACATTTTTCATTTTTTTCCCTTTGTCATTAATTCAAGCTCCGGATCAGTATTTTTGAAGCGCCGACATCAGATCGTCCGTGTCAGACAGGTCCCATAGAAGCCATATTTTATCGCCATTGGGCCAGAAAGCCGCGCATGATTCGTCCTTAAAAGCCCGCGGGTGGAATCCATCAGGGGTTGCAGGGGTCATTATAGTCTCGAAATTTTTATTCTGAAAATAATCAAGAAGCCTTGTCGATGCGATTTCGGCGGTATCGGAATCCTGGTACTGGGCGATTAATAAAAGATAGTATTCTCCGCCTCCAAGCCTGTATTCGGCGCCGACAGCCTTCCAATCATATTCATCGAAACCAAGTACATCATCGCCTGTCCAGTTCAAAAGCAGATCGAGCCCGATCGGACCCCGGATGTACCTTTCAGAGCCCATTACGCGATCGTCTGCCGGAAGGATGCCGATCATTTCAGCAGGGAGGGTCGAGCCGGGCAATTCTCCAAGAAGGTAAGTGCCGACTGAAAGAAGGGTCTCAGGCAAATCAGGTTGACGGATCCGGAAATAAAACCTGCCTCTGAATCCTTCAAGGAAATCCGTGCCGACCTGGCGTATCGAATCGATTTTTGTCGGCGGTGGAGTCCCGTAACTCTCCACTGTTATTCCGGTTCGTATGTCGGGCTCGGCGTAGGGGATCGGTGACAGACCGTAGAATCCGTAAGCGTCATTCTGAGACCCGAATTCGAAAATTTCGATTGTAAGTTCATCGCCAAAATTGGTGTATATATTGCTTGCGTACCAGACCGGATCGTATTCAAGAAAGAGGTTGTAGTCTGAGCCGAGGAGATATGCCGCATCGTCCGGGTGTAAAAGGACTTCATTTTGGGTTGCCTCCCATGAACTGACAAAATGGGTTGGCGGGAGGTAGTCCATCGCGTTTTTCTCGTCGTCCGAATAAGCAGGAAACGCTACCATGAGGAGTAGCATGGTTATGGTAATGAGTTTATTTAGAATAGTTTCGAATCTCTCTTGGTGCTGTGATCACGTGACTATTCTATCAGAACCCGGTGATTCATAAAAGTTCAACGGGATAAAAGGATGAAACCGGGGATTTATTTATATACAATAGCGGCATGTCCAGATCACTGTACAGGATATCAATTATCTTGTCGATGTTCGTTATTCTTTCATGCGGGTGCAGGCATGATAATGGGGAGATGACTGTCTCGCACCTCGATATGATGATGGATTTCGAGACAAGGCTGACCGACGCGAATTTCGTGCTTGTCGATAGCGATAATGCAGCCGTCTCCGAAAGCTGGGAGAAGCTTGAGTCAGGAGCCCGGATCCCGGAAAAATGGGGGGCTGATTTTTCAGGCACGGAAATAGCGGTGCCATCGTGCGATCCTGAAACCGCATTCGGGATTACTCACGAGGATGGGAGAATCACGGTGGTGTATCCTGTCGGGCAGCCGGGATATCCGGAATACGGCAATATAATTCCTCTGGCGGTCGCGCACTATTTGATTCCGAATAAAAATCTTGAAATATTATTGCTTGTAGTCTGTTTTCAGTCTGACCCGAAAGGTTCCATGTCCGGAATCGGGGCAAGAACGGTAAATATTAACGGTGAAGACCTGAGCGCGCCGTTCGCGATAGCAATGAGCCGCGAAGAATTACAGGGAAAATTTTTCTACGATGATTTTATTAACGGCGGGAAGGTCCAGGCGGTGTGCGAGAGGTCGGTATCGGACCAGAGCTTTTTACTTCTGACGAGGCTTAACGAGGGTACGATTTTATCGACATACGTGCCATGGTACTGATGATTCATACGGGGACACCTTTTTTTGCCTGTCGAAGTGCTGGAATGCGTCATGGAAATCTCAGGCAAAAATAAGGTGTCCCCGCTACCGAAAAATTCGTATGAGTAAAAAAGTAAAAAGCACTATCAGTTATGTTGTCGGCGCAATAATATTTATCGGCGTCATGTTTGTTATTAATTTTTTTCTTGTAAGCCCCGGCGCAAGTGAGACAACTTATTATTATCCCACCGGCAGCACATATTCGGACAGCGCGGACGGGATGGAACTGTTATTCAGGTT
This sequence comes from bacterium, assembly GCA_026394215.1. Taxonomy (GTDB): domain Bacteria; phylum JAJVIF01; class JAJVIF01; order JAPKYR01; family JAPKYR01; genus JAPKYR01. Next base: position 1,162 of record JAPKYR010000174.1, on the reverse strand, counting down.
GTTCGGGGAAGTCGGGCTTGAACCTGTCAGACACAACAATCCGCTTCTTGAGGAATTCATGCCGGATGGAGGAGTCGATGTAATCTGGCACACATCGGGTTCGATGTTTAAATATGTCGAAGTCGAGGATATCGAACTCGACTGGGTAGATGAGTATGTGTATGGGGGCGGCAGGCTGGTTCTGATATCCAATCCTCCCCCTGAACTTTCGCCGACGACGGTGCAGTCGGACCTCGAATACAGAGATGAACTCCTGGATTACTGGATGGAAAAGGCCGATATTTATCCGATTTTCAGGGAGGTAAAATCCATTTCCGAGGGGGCGGGATATTTTTCGCAGACACGTCGGATGCCGATTGTCTTTCAACAGGAACAGGGACTTGGCAAGGTCGAGGAAATAAATACTTATGTCAGGCATGGGATCGTCGAGCCGGTTGTCTACAGATTCACTTCGCCTACCGTATCGAACACTGCTGCGAGGCATTTTCTGAGGGACAGCTACGGGTCGGTCCTTGTTATGTACCAGCACGGAGACGGACAGGTCTGGTTTGTTTCAGATCCCTACATTTTCAGCAATTTGATGCTTCGTGAAGCCGATAACGCGGTGCTCGCGGTCGATCTGGTACTGGGAACAAAAAACTGGACTGGAAGGTCTGTATTATTCGACGAGTACCATCTTGGATTCACAAGGACGAGGACATTTACGGACGCCGCCAGGACACCGGTCGGGCGGGCGATTATGTATCTCGGATTTATGATGGCGATAGGGATCGGGTGCGCGGGGGCAAGGTTCGGACCGCCGCGAAAATCATCGGTTAGTATAGGAGTAAGCCAGAGGGCATTTGTGAAAGCGCTTGCGGGACTTTGGCAGGGGGCGGGAGCGCGTGCTGCGGCGGCGGATTCGCTGTGGAAGAGGTATCATAATAAAAAGGATGTCAGGCGCAACGGTCTTGCGGATGAACTTGACAGGATGCGGAAGGGTAACCCCCGTGAGGACGAGCTGATCGATATCTCCCGCAAACTTGATTAGAAAAAACTTAGAAATCCGGTTGTAAGAGAGTTGCTCTGTGGTTTAGAATATAAATTGGAGAGTACTTAATATTATTACTTGATTGTCATGTAGTTCTCAAACTTAAATCGAGTGGAAAAAGTCACATGGCAT
>JAPKYR010000274.1 GCA_026394215.1 bacterium | reverse complement strand
CCGAGACTTCTTCGCAACCGGCTTCCAGCATCATGATCCTGTCTCGTGTCGCGGCTACGATAACGTCGAGAGGCGATTCCTCCATCTCCTGGAAGGTCGGATTAACGACGAATTCGCCTTTTATAAGACCTACACGAACGGCGCTCATCGGATCGGGGAAAGGAATGTCGGATAAATAAAGCGCGGTAGCCGTCCCAACAATGCCGAGAATGTCCGGCGGATTTTCCTGGTCGGCGCAGAGGGTCAAAACGACGCACTGCACCTCGTTGCGAAGCCCGTCCGGGAACAACGGCCTGATCGGCCTGTCAATCGCGCGGCTTGTCAGGATACTTGCGTCGGTCGGACGCCCTTCCTTTTTGATGAAACCGCCGGGAATTTTCCCCGCGGCGTACATTTTCTCTTCATAATTTACAGTCAGCGGGAAAAAGTCGACCCCTTCCCTGACTTCTTTGCTCATTGTCACCGCAACGAGCACTTCGGTGTCTCCATATCGGCATAACAGGCTCTGGTTCGCGAGTCCCGCGAACGGGCCAACTTTGATTATCAGGTTGTTATTACCTAATGGGATAGATATCTGGTCTTTAACCAGATGAGTGGTAGCTTCCATTTTTGTGGATTACTTGCGGAGTTCGAGAGCCCCAATGACTGTCCTGTAACGTTCAACGTCCTGACGTTTCAAGTATTCAAGCAGACGACGACGTTTGCCGATCATCTTGAACAGGCCCTGCCGTGAATGGAAGTCCTTGATGTGTTCTTTGAGATGTTCCGCGAGGTGGTTAATGCGGTTGGTCAAAAGCGCGATCTGCACTTCAGTTGATCCCGTATCTTTTTCTCCTCGTTTATACTTCTCAATTACTTCGGTCTTGGAAGCTTTCTCGAATGCCACTAGCTTCCTCCAGTTTTTTCTTTAATCTCTCTCTTTTTGACAAGGGGATATTGTAACAGAAAAACCTTGATTTTGTCAAAAATAATACCGATTTATTTGAAATATTCGATCATTTCTGGTCCGTGGCATGCGACTCCGGCGCATGAAAAACAGATAATTCTCATGCGCTGGAATCGCATGCCACGTTATTTCGATTATTTACCGACTGGTACCGGTGGTTTGTACGGATCGCCCGGAACCGGGTGAGGCTTAAGTTCTTTGTTGAATTTCATAAACCCGCCGAAAGTTTTAGCGGCTTTGATTAACATCTGGAACTTTTTGAATTCCCAATCGCGCGGGACAAGATATTTTCCGTCATCCGGTTGAACGACAAGGGATACCTCGATGTTCGGAGCGGCGCCGATAGGAATCTTGTGCTCCCTGCATTTAAGATACATATATTTCATGATCGGGAGCATGTCCTCGAACTTCGGCGATGGCTCATGTTCCAGGTCGGAACCGATTACAGGCCGGAAAATACAGACTGTCGGAAACGCCCCGAGGCTCGTTATGTAATCAATCCCTTTATATGTCCACTCGACCGGTTCAAGCCCTGCGATAATTTCCCCGGACACCTGACCCTTCTGCAATTTCGAGCAGCAATACTCCATCGCGTCGAAAAATGTCTGCTGGCCAAGCGTCGCTTCCTTGCCGGGGCAGATTTTCGCGAACCATTCGTGTGAATGGAACTCGTAGCAGAAGCTGAAATGGTCGGCGCCGCAGTCGATAAGCCAGTCATACTTCCAGAGATTTTCTTTCGTGGCCGGTATGCACTGCACGCCGGTCATCAGGCCGACTCTTGTCTTGATCGCGTGGACATAGGGCGCCATAAGATCAAGCCCTTTGCCCTGCTGCCATCCCGTATTGAAATGACAGAATGTAATCCCCGATTCTTCCTTGGCGGCGGTAGCGACTTCGACCAGCTCGTCGATATTTTTATCGTGAATCTCGTTGATCCCGACATTGAATCCGGTCGTGCAGAACGCGCAGTTGCGTTTCGGGCGTTCGTACCAGTACATACATGAGCCGGAGATGTAAACTCCAAGGTACGTCCCCTGGAGCACACCTATCATGGACATCGGATTGCCTTTCGATGTTTTTTTTGTGTACCAGGAAGGTTCCGGCGGAATTTTAACCTCGTACTCATAGTTGGAGCGGATATCGACCGCAATATATTTGCCATCGCGCTTTTTTAAAAAATACGGTGTGGCCTGGACAAAATCCTCTTCAACCGGGATGTTCATCCATATTTCTTTCAGGTCGCCGGGAATAATTATCTCAAGGCCGCTTCCAAGACCGGCGCGGGTGCGCGAAAAGATCCTCGCGTCGCTTTCAAGCGTGCAGGTCGCGTCGATTTTTATCCCGTTGCAGAAAAGGTCGATCTCCAACTCGGCGGGATTAAGTTTATGGTCATGTGGTTTCAAATCGGACACAACAAACCTCCGCATCCGGTTTATCCATGATTAAATGTCCGGATACAAAATGATTTTAAGTTGATAAACGGCAAAAAATAGCAGGCTCCCTCGCCTGTCATTTACTTTTTCCAACCCATCAACGATAGAATGCTATCATTTTTCATTCAAACGGGCAAGGCCGATGCGGCACCGTCAGTGGGAATGCAAATCATGGTTGACCTTGACCCCGAGTCAAGGTAAGCTATTGTTTTTATTAATGGAGGAAATCTATTGGCTACTATCGAAATCACTGCAGATAATTTCGTCACCACGATGAAAAGTAACGATCTTGTTATTGTGGAATTCTTCTCTCCCACATGTCCGCATTGTAAAAGATTTACGCCGAAATTCACGAAGGTTTCCGATCAATTTCCCGACGTTACTTTCGGGCTGGTAAACTCTCTGGAAAATCATGACCTCTCGACAGCATGCGAAATCCGCGGCTTTCCAACCGTTGTCTTTTACAGTAATGGAAAAGAAATCGACCGCAAGCTGGGCGAAATCGATGAAGACCACTTCGCGAGAATGATCAAGGAAATAATTGATAAAGAACAGTAGGATTTCTGGCTACTGAACATCAGACGATATTACATTGCGCGATGTTGACCATTTTGCTGTCCGATTGTACAATCCATGCTACTTACCTTATCCGGGAATCAGTCCGGAGGGATAATTTCTTTCAAGGAGCCACCTATGCGGCTGTTAACCAGATCCGATTTTGACGGTTTGGCCTGTGCGGTACTGCTGGTCGAAGCCGGGATTGTCGATGAATACAAGTTCGTTCACCCCAAGGATGTCCAGGACGGACTGATCGAGGTCACCAAAAATGATGTTTTAACCAATATCCCTTACGCTCAAGGGTGTGGATTATGGTTCGACCATCATTCCAGCGAGAAGGAACGCGAGGAATTGACTGAAAAGTTCCATTTCGAAGGGGAAAGCCGTCCCGCGCCAAGCTGCGCGAGAGTTATCTACGATTACTACGGCGGCGCGGAAAAATTCTCCAGGCTCGATCAAACCGGCCTTATGGTAGCGGTCGATAAATCGGATTCCGCTCAGTTCACTAAAGATGAAATCCAGAATCCCAAAGGCTGGGTGCTTCTTTCATTCATCATGGACGCCAGAACCGGCCTCGGACGATATCGCGACTATAGAATCTCGAACTACATGCTCATGGAAGACATGATCCAGTACTGCCGGACCAAGAACGCGGATGAGATTCTCGAAATCCAGGACGTTCAGGAGCGAGTCAAACGGTATTTCGAACAGGAAGCTCTCTACGAGAACATGATCAAAAGCAACAGCCGTGTCGAGGGAAACTGCCTTGTGGTCGATCTGCACGAGGTCGAGGAAATTTTAAGCGGCAACAGGTTCAAGGAATATGTTCTCCATCCGGAATGCAATATTTCCCTCAGGATCATCTGGGGATTCAAGAAGCAGAATATGGTGTTCACAGTCGGGCACAGCATAATCAACCGGACGGCGAAGACGGATGTCGGGTCGTTGATGTTGAAATATGGCGGCGGCGGACATAGGGCGGTCGGCACATGCCAGGTCCCGACAGAAGTATGGGAAGAAAAACTCGCGGATATTATCGGGGTCATTAATAAGGACGGGTAGGGCGAACGCGTCCTATCTATAAATGTCCAGAACAATAAAAACAATGGGAGGGCGAAGCTCCCGCTGAGCCGTAATAATTTTTCCCATCTCCCCCTACGCACTCGGCACGAAATCGAGGAAATAGAAATCGGTTATTGAAGCTGTCCCAAGCAATTCCCCGATCGCATTCTCTATCGCCTTCCCGCATTCATATTTCCCCCCCGGCGTGCTTAATCCATTATCTCCCGACCAGTCCCAGCCCGATATTACCTGAATCGCAAGCTCTCGAATTGCCGACTGCCGCGAATTAAGCTGATCGGGGATCGACGAATCCTCCACATATAAACTGAAAGTGAATTCGATATGGCTGTATGTCCCCGACGAGTCTGTGAGTGGGGAGGAAATCGGATCGTCGGCGAATCCGTGATAAAGCTCCTCGAACACCGCAGCGCCATCGTCAATATCCGGATCGTTGCCGCTCAGGAGCGTTCCCTCCTCGCGCGGAAAATCGATATTGGAAAGGTCCGGGTTTATTTCATGATTGAACCATGTCGTCTCATATCCCGACAGCGGACCGATAGGCGGGTTAAATGTTGTCGTGAATTTTGCGGGGAGAAGAATTCCATCCTGAACGATCCATGTCATATCGGTCGTGGCGGTGGAGCCATCCTGAAATTGAACACTCGCTCTCAACGGGACAAAATCGTCCTTCCTTACATAAAGCGTGAATGGAGGCGTGTCGAGTGTGATATCGCGCGTTGTGAAGAGAAGCTGCCATGCGGGGTCGCCGTCCCATGTAGCCGAGCCTTGATATTGCGCGGTCCAGACAGTGTCGATAATATTCAGAAAATCCGGACGGCTCAGGAATACCTGGTCGACCGCCGGATGTCCCGGCCCGATCCCGCTCATACCGCTTGCGATTTCGCCGGATAATTCGTACGTGCTGTACCATAAATCCGGACTTTGCCACGCGGCGAGGATGCTCGACTGAGCCGGAAGCAATCCACCGCCGGATTCAAGACTCATACGCATGTCGCCCAAAAATGAAAGCGATGTCAGGCTCTCCGGCGCTCGCGCGTTATTTATGCCGGCCAGAACATCGGATACTGTCGTCGCAGACGCAGGTTTTGCCGATAGGAAAAAAATCAGCAGCACGACAAATTTGGGAATAATCTTAACCAATCCGGGTTTTGAAATTTTCATGGCGCTATTGTATTGCCGAACCCCCGCCAGGGCAAGTCTGGTTTGATTTCAGGAGGCTACGACTCCCGCGAATAAATCCGACAGATTGTCCCCCTGCCTGACCGTAATTTCCGGAAGCATCGATCGGACGCTGGAAACCATACCAGGCTGTTTTTCGCTTCTCACACGTCTCTGTTTTATCGATTTCAAACCGGATCCAACCGAAGAAGTGAAGCTATTGGGATCGACCCGGACCAGAATCGACTGGACCCCGCCGCCGATAGTCGCATCGCCTTTGGAAATCGCATCGGCGACCGCCTGGTCCGTCCTTGGCGTCAATAAAATACAAGCGGCGTTCGGATATTCCGCCCGCACGCTGTCCAGCAGATCCTCGATCGGTTCCTCGCGTTTAGCATGAAGGCCGGCAAGTGCGTACTGTGCCTGACGCAGCGGTTCTTTCATTTTATGTGTATATGTAATAAAATTTTGATCGACAATGACAAGATTCCACGGCCTCGCCATTTCGACTGCGGCGTTGACAAGGCTCAAAGATAATGTAATCAGATACTCAAGCGCGTTCTCGGACCCATCGCCCACATCCCCGTCCCGATCCGCATCGAGAATTATCAGCAACTCCTCCTCGACTTCCTTCTGGAACTGCCGCACAATCAACGCGTTATGTTTCGCGGTCAGTCCCCAGTGCACGCCGCGCAGGCTGTCGCCCTCCGTCCACGGCCTGATTCCGAGAAATTCATGGCTGTGACCCTCTTTACCGACAAGGTGCTCCTGCTCCCTTGCTCCAAGACGCGCCGGAATTGATGGCAGCCCTGTCATCCTCACCCATGAAGGAAGCACAAGGCATTCGCTGGCGGCGGGCAGCCATTTTATGCTGTGGAAAATCCCGAACGGATCGCCTCCCTCGATAGCGACCGGCCCGAAATGGATCCGACCACGTACCGGCGGCATAATATGGAGTATCCCTTTCGATTTTTCGCGCTTGTCAATTTTCAGAAATCCCACATAGCCCGGTTCCTCGAATGGAATTTCATCCTGCGAATCGTCCGACCTCGCCCTGTATGCCCTGTCCCATATCCTTGCATGATACAGCGGCAGCGACGCCCGGGATCTGATAGTATAAGTCACCGGCACATTTTCCCCCGCCATAGCTTCTTCCTTGACCTGGCGTTTAAATTCCAGACCCCTTATCGCGATCCATGTCCATACCAGCGCGACCCCCAGAAATACAAAAAATGATAATGCCGTTAATAGAAGCAGATAAAAATGGAGATGAAAATACGCGGCAAGCGACGCGATCGCGGCGCCAAGAAGAAATTTCCCCTCAAGGCTTGCTCGTTTTCCGAGGTAGATAATTGCCAGGAGAATCAACAGGCTCGCCAGGGTTAGCCAGGGCCGAAAGGTCATCGCTTGTCTCCGAGCGGTCCGACTTTAACAAGCAAAGTGTTGATCAAATCAGTGACCGCGTCATTCGAATATCCTGCCTGCGGTTTCAGAATCATCCTGTGCGCCAGAACCGATTCCGCAATTTCCTTGATATCGTGAGGGATTACGTAATCCCGTCCGCGAACAAGCGCGATCGCCTGCCCTGCCCGGTACAGCCCGAGGCTTCCTCGCGGACTCGCCCCGACATGAATGTTCGAATCCGTCCGCGTGCTCCCAACCAGTCTGACGATATAGTCCAGAAGATCGTCCTCGACATGGATTCCCCGTACCGTTTTCTGCAACTTTAAAACATCCTCCGTCGAAAGTACCGACCCTATGCTTTCGAGCGGATGGACCATGCTCTGCTCGAGAATCATCCGTTTTTCTTCGCCCACATCCAGGTATCCAAGTTTCAGACGCATGAGAAAACGGTCTTTCTGCGCTTCAGGAAGAGGATACGTGCCCTGGAATTCGATCGGATTCTGTGTCGCGATCACCATGAACGACGGGGGCAGCTTGAATGTCGTGCGCTCAAGAGTTACCTGATACTCCTCCATGCATTCCAGAAGCGCCGACTGAGTCCTCGGCGTCGCGCGGTTGATCTCATCGGCAAGGACAACGTCGGCGAACACAGGTCCGGGACGGAACTGGAACTCGGCGGTTTTCTGGTTATAGACAAAAGTCCCCGTGATATCGGCGGGAAGCAGATCGGGGGTGGATTGTATGCGCTGGAATGAGCCTTCGATGCTTCTTGCCAGGACTTTCGCGATTGTTGTCTTTCCGGTACCGGGCACATCTTCAAGGAGAAGATGTCCGCGGGCAAGCATGCAGACAATCGTCATATCGATCTGCAAAGGTTTGCCGATTATCACCTTCGCCATATTTTCCCTTAGAAGGTTCGCTTTTTTTATGGCGCTATCGATTGAGAAAGCTTCGATTCCCCTTAAGCCCACCTCCTCCTGAATATGTATCCCGCTATTCCCGCTTTACCTGATATGAGGTTCCTACGGCGAATCCGGTTCAGCCTGTTTTTAGTGATCGTAAGTCCCCACTTGCACCCTGATCGATACGATTGTATCATCATCGGCAGATTAACAGAAAAATGAGGTGTCAATCGTGAGATCGGTACCCGCAAATATAATTGTACTTTTATTAATCCTGGCCTTCTGCATGGCTTCGATTCCATCGGTTGCGCAGGACGAAACCAGTACAGAACCATCCGTCCCGACTGAAATACAGGCATGGGACCTTCCAGGCTCCGGCGCAGGGCCAATAGTTGTAAGCCCCGCTGACGGGACTATCTGGACCTTTTTCCACCAGACAGGAAACCTTGTCGCGCTCAATCCCGCCGATGGGTCCGTCCTGATCGATGTCCCACTCACAATTCGACCGACGGCGATGGATTTCTGCCAGTATGGGATGGGGCTATATCTGGTTGGCGAACCGCTCGACGACCAGATTATCGACCAGGGCATCGTCCAGGCGATAGATGCGTCGACCGGCGAAGTGATCGCGGAAATAGAACTCGAAGGAGCATGCAACGCGGTCTATACAAAAGACTTTGAAACCGTTTATGTCGCGTGCGGAATGCAGTATGGATATGAAGGGACTTTGTACAAACTCGCTGTCGATTTCGGCGACGATGACAATATGACAATCAACGTCGAATATCAGACGTCATGCGGAAAAATCCCCTGGTCGATCGCATCGTACGATGGAAAAATCTATGTCACCGATCTCGAACTCCAATGGACCGCCCAGCCGGACGGCACTATGGGACCGCCATACGGCGCGTATGTCTGGGCTTACGATGAAACTACTCTCGAACTACTCGGAAAATCCTGGGTCGGGATCAATCCTTCCAAACTTGCGGAATCGAATGTCGGAATCCTCGTAGCATGTTCCGGTAGCAAGCAGAGCGAAGGCGACCTGATCGAGCCGGCATTTTCGGTCATATCCGCGCCGGGCGAGAGCGATCCATATTTTATCGGCACAGCTGGCGCGGGCGATATTGCCGTCTCGACCGATGGTATTTTCGCGGTCGCGACACTTTCCGACTGGGGTCCACCCGCCCCCGGTTCTTTGATGAGCACGATACCCGGCTCAATTAGCGGGTATTATCCCAATCCCAGACGCTGGGTTTTCACCTCGGATCTTGCTGTTATTGATCTCACATCGGATGAAATAACCGCGACAAGGCTTGAAGGAGTCGCCGAATCATATATGAGATCGGTGGCATTTTCCCTCGACGGGAAAAATATTTATGCTATGCAGGGCGAACCGGAAAAACTGCTTGTGATCCCGGTCGAGATGTTGACGGGGAATAAATTCCGGTAGCTGCTAACCCTGAGCGTTATCTCAGGGTAGCTGCTACCGGAATACGGAATCCAGGGAGGGAAATTATAATAAAATGCCGAAACCACCAAGAATTGTTATTCCTGGTATACCGCACCATGTCACACAACGAGGCAATAACCATCAACCGATTTTTCTTGATAGTGATGATAGGTCAGAATATCTGTCGATTCTGAAATTACGTAGTGAAAAATACGGGATTGAAGTTCAGGGATATTGTCTGATGCCAAATCACATTCATCTGGCAGTCGTCCCTCTTGAAGAAGGTTCTTTATCGTTAGCAATCGGATATTCGCATCGGGTATACGCTCAACGGTTCAATAAAAAATATTTTCGCAGTGGACATCTCTGGGAGAGCAGATTTTACTCATGCCCCTTGGACGAAGATCACTTTATTCGGGCTTTGATCTACATCGACCGAAATCCTGTCAGAGCAGGTATAGTTAAGGTCGCGGAGACCTACCACTGGTCTAGTGCAAGGGTGCACTCAGGCATAACAGACTCCGCGAAACTTGTCGACCTATCGCGATGGAAAATAATAGCTTCTGCTTACGACTGGGCGTCACTTTTGCGTGATGAAGAAAATGGTAGACAACTTCAAGAACTCAGGGATTACACTTACAAGGGCAAATCATTTGTGAAAACGCTCGGGTAGCAGCTACTTTTTCGCTGGGCGAAAAAGTTAGCAGCTACCGAGCTTAGCTACCGAGCTTAACCGAGCTTATAACCTTAGAATAGACGATGGGATCCACTATGGATAATACGTTAAAACCAAAATTTAAGTTATCCAGAGTAAAGGGTGCACCAGTTTCTGATGATGAACTTCTTGATGACCTTCGGCTCGTTGCTGGTAACCTTGGGCAAAGTACTGTACCTCTATTGACTTACAGAAACTTTGGAAAATATGATGAGAGCACCCTAATCCGCCGTTTTGGGTCTTGGAACGCTGCATTAATTGCTGCAGAGCTTAGTTTGTCAAACGAAATTCTGATCTCAGATGAGAGGTTGTTTCAAAACCTGCTTGTCCTATGGCTGCATTTAGGACGGCAACCACGCCATCGAGAACTTTCTAATCCTCCGTCTACCATTTCTCAAAGCCCCTATCTTCGTCGCTTTGGGTCATGGGGTAATGCGCTTCAGTGTTTTGTCACTTACGTAAGTTCATCCGAGGACGAACCGGAGGTTGTCGCTTCTTTAGCTGCTACTACTTCTATATCAAAACGAACTGGAAGAGACATTTCGCTTCGTTTGCGTTGGAAGGTGATGCAACGCGATCGGTTTACATGCTGCCATTGTGGAGCCAGTCCTGCAAAGACTAACGGAGTTGAATTACATATCGATCATATCGTGCCATGGTCGAAAGGCGGTGAAACGACCATGGAAAACCTCCAAACTCTTTGTTCCAAGTGCAATCTCGGGAAAAGTGATCTTGATCCGCTTTAGTAAATAATCTAGGATGCCACATCAAATTCGTAAAACCCGGGTTAAAAGAACGTAAATTGAATTGCCCTGGGAATTTTTATTCCCCCCCGCCCTCGAGGCTGCCGATTTCGTTGATCGGCCAGTATCTGAAAATAGCGCGGCCTATAATATTGTCCGACGGACACGGTCCCCATATATGGCTGTCGCGCGAATTTCCGCGGTTGTCGCCCATAAGGTAGTATTCCCCTTCGTTTACACGGGTCGCAGGATCATCCACCTCGAGCCTGATCGGTGGTTCGGTATATCCGCCGGGATTCTCTATGTACGGCTCATCCAGACGTTCGCCGTTGACATAGACCACCCCGCGCAGAATTTCCACCATGTCGCCGGGAACACCGATTACACGCTTAATCCACCTTTCCTTGACCTTGTCGTTGAGCGGAGGGTGAAAAACGACAAGTTCGCCGCGCTCGATCGGCCTCCAGTTGAGAGATAATTTATCGACAATTATCCGGTCGTGAACTTTCAGGGTCGGTTCCATCGATGGCGACGGAATGTAGTTGGCTTCGGCTACATGGGTCCTGAACAGAAGGACCAGGATAAGAACGATCACAATATCCCTCGACCAGAGAAACCATGAGTCCTTTTTTTTGACAGGTTTTTTCGGAGGAGATTTCTCCTCTGTCGCAGGCTTTTCCAGTCCGGGTTGAAATTCGGCCATAAAATACCTCAAAGTATTAATATAATACCTATTTGGCTGACTCGCAAGTCGGAGGCAAAGTTCAAAAAGAGGCGATCGGGGTCTATTTTCAACTTACTTATTGTATTTATTAATCATTTTTAACGATTAAAAATGGGGGACACTTTATTTTTGCCTGAGACACCCTTCACTTTTCCTAACCTCTGACCAGGCAAAAAAAGGTGTCCCGGTAATTGATTAATAATCCGTATAAATATGATATAATGAGTAACGAGGTGTAACTTTGAGACTGCTGACACGGCAAACCGGGTTCAGCCTGATTGGGTTGCTGCTGAGTGTCGCGATCGTTTGCATCCTTACCGTCATGTTTTTCAACATGTCGGGTTCTCTCAACTACAACAGTTCAAGTAACGGGAACAACAACGGCCTCGGAATGGACATGACGAAGGCCGGAGTGCGGCAATTGCATATGGCGGAAATCTCCTACTTCTCCACGCACAATAGATACGCTACTTTTGCAGACCTGGTCCAGGCAGGATTGATTTCGCATGAATTCACCAATCGCGCGATGGGTGCGGGTACCCCGATAGTATTACATTATGATGTTGAAATAGAGTTATTAAGTAACGGATTTAAAATCACTGCAACACCAAACCACGAGGCCGGAGCGGGACCGAATTCGCCTATCCTGACAGTTGATTTAAGCGGCCGCGTGGAGGAGGTTTACCCCTAATGTCTCTTCAGCCGAATGCATTGTATGCATCGGGAGGAGAGCAGGGAACCGCAGCAGATTCAGGAGATGGCAGTTTCGATTTACGATTTTCGTCGCTTGAGTTCCAGCTTGAACAGATATCCTCCATGGCGGACCGCATCACGCGCAAACACTGGCCGAGAGCCGAAAAGGAGCAATATCCGTTCTGGATATGTATTATTATCATTGCCCTGTTTGGCGTGATCGGTTGGGTGATACGTAATATCTCTTATTTCGGGCTGTATATCGCACTCTTCATGCTGATCTTTGTAACTCCGGTCATTATTTACCATCTGAAGATGTTGTCCGGGCGATTCTTGCGCCAATGGGGAATATTTTCCACCGATGGTGAATTATTCAGATTCCTTCGCGACGCGAGTCTGATGCTCGGTTATCCGGTCGACCTTGGCAAACCGGACGAACACTTCACTACGCACCTTGAGATTCCATTTTCCGATGCCACTTCAGCAATAGTGGTTTTCCTCAAAGCATCTGCTCTACCTGACCCAACGCCATCCGATTCACCGCCAGGTTTGAAAATTCACGATCTGGAACAAATCAGCCCCGCTAACAGCGAGACGCATCATGTTTTCCAGGCGGAGTATTTCGGATCGATCTCAAGGGCGTTCAGCATCCGCGTGAGCGCATTAGACGCCGGAAGCGATGTAACGGTCGGGTTCACCATGAGGACATCCAACGCAGAGACACGCGACAAACTTGTCGAAAGCCTGTCCGGACGTCTGCAGGACAGATTTATCGCGTCGAAAATCCTCGCGAGTATACGTGAAATCGCAGGGGTGGAACCGGTGAGTGTCCCAGCGGGCGGGATTGAAGAGCAACAAATCGTAAATCACGCTACAAGCAGGGTGATATAGATTGAATGATAACGTGGCATGCGACTCCGGCGCATTTAATAAATTATAGCTGTCATTATTCATTTCCATCCATAACCAATTTATTATTATATTCGAACCATGAATTTCCCGTAGAACAGCACGGCAGTGCGTCATACAGCCTGCAAAACCAACCAGACGCACTGCCGTGCTGTTCTACGAGTAATGTTCTCTTTAATAAATAAAAATGATTATTATTCCTTATAAATCATGCGCCGGAGTCGCATGCTACGAACTGCACAAATACCTTCCTCGTCCTCGGGCCGTCGAATTCGCAGAAAAATATCCCCTGCCATGTGCCGAGTAAAAGCTGGCCATTCTCGATGATCACCTGCTGAGATGGGCCGACCACTGATGCCTTGATATGCGCATCTGAATTACCTTCCATGTGCGCGTAATTGTCCCGATGCGGGATCAATTTGCTGAGGGTTTTTAAAATATCCGATCGGACGTCCGGATCGGCGGCCTCGTTTATTGTTATTGCTGCGGTTGTATGAGGGCAATAGATAGTCAATATTCCATCCGACCATCCGTTGCCGGATACGATATCCCTTATCAGATTTGTAATATCGACAAATTCGATCCTCGATGTGGTCGGAACATTAAGGGTTTCCATTTTAGATCATGCTCCTTGCTTTCAGTCGAAGATATTCATTCACGACCGAAACAGTTAAATCCTTCGGCGCGACATCTACCACCAGGCATCCAGCCTGGCGAAGCTGCCTCGACGCGAGTTCGCGGCTGCTGGCGAGGTCGCATGCAATGGCTTTTTCGTAGAGTTCCATTGAATTTTCCGGTGCCTGACGTTCAAGCTCGATTAATTCCGGATCTTTTAGAAGCACCGCAAGCGGAAGATGGCGCGGGTGGACCGACGGCAAATGTGCGAGCAGCACCGAAGACGCAGTCGGGTCGACAACATCGGAAAATAGCGCGATCAGGCTTCGCTTGCGCCATGTCGCGAGGAATTTTTTAAACGCGCCGGCATAGTCGCTTTCGACCTCCGACGGCTGGATATCGTAAAGGGCTTCTATGATTCGATTCAATTGCGCCATGCCGCGACCCGGGGCGATATAGTGCTGAATCTTCGCATCGAAAGCGATCAGCCCGACCTGGTCGCCTTTCAGAACCGCGACATATGCGAGCATCAATGCGGCGTTGATTGCGTAATCGAGACGCGTATGCTCATCGATACGCCCGATCATCTGGCGTCCGCAGTCGATAAAAAGGGCGAGAGGCTGGCTTCGCTCAATCTCGTATTCCTTTACCACCAGCCCGCCTTTCCTCGCGCTCGCCTTCCAGTCGATTTTTCGGAATTCATCATCGGGAAAGTATTCGCGAAGCTGGCTGAATTCGGTGCCCCGGCCATATCGCCCGATCGGCTTGAATCCCGCAGCGAACAGCGCGCCCTTTCGCGCTAGAAGGTCCCACCGTCGGGTCTGGATGAGATTCGGATACACCTGAGCCTTTGTTTCCACCGGCATTGAAAACCGTTTGATGATAAATCCCATCTGGCCGTAGATTCTGAAATGGACTTTCCGGAAAATCACATCCCCGCGTTTTTCCGGACGGTAGCGGTAGGTCAATTCTCTGGTTTCTTTTTTCTGAATCTCGAATTCCAATCGCTCGGGATCGGCGCGCCCGGGATCGGGATATTCATCTACCATCGCGCCCTTGATTGTCCTTCCCGACCTGTTAATAATTTCGATTGTTACGGGATTGTCGTCAAGAAGGCTTAGTTTTTTCTCGCAATGACGGAATACCTCGATATCCTCGCGCTGGGGGCTGATGATATAGTCGAGGATTATAAAAAACAGGGAAAATCCGATGTGCAGAATAAAAATAATCTGCGCAGGCGGGAACAGCGATCCGATCAGAATCCAGATCGCAGCGGATGCGAGGATAATCAGGCTCCGGCGTGTGAGGAGCATGGGGTCAGTTTAGCATAACTCAACCACGAGATTCCGTTTTACATATAGGTAATTAAAGAAGTAAAATAAAACCATGGCATCTGACGATGCAAAGCCGAAAT
Organism: bacterium; assembly: GCA_026394215.1. Lineage (GTDB taxonomy): Bacteria > JAJVIF01 > JAJVIF01 > JAPKYR01 > JAPKYR01 > JAPKYR01. Next base: position 11,547 of record JAPKYR010000274.1, on the reverse strand, counting down.
CCCGCAGATTCTCATTGCCCTGTCAGCTCAGCTTCTGGGTTGGATTGATTTCTCTGGGCGTATATGTTCTGACTCTCTCTCCAGGAGTTAGCTGGGCGCATCATTCCGAGGATTCGGGCGACCTCATTACGTCAGCCTGGACGCTTGGAATTCCTCATCCCACCGGATATCCGCTCTTCTGTATACTCGGTTTTATCTGGAGCCATATAATTGCTATTGGTAGCGTTGCGTGGCGAATGAATCTGTTCAGCGCGATGTGGGGGGCATTGTCCGCTGCGGTGACAGTTCGGGCTGTATGGGCGAGCTTCAACCTTCTCGACGAAAAATCGCAGGCGAAATTATCGACTTTCACTAAATCCATTGCATGCGTTTCGTCAGGGCTCCTTCTCGCGTTCGCGACAGATGTCTGGAGCTTATCAATTGTAACTGAAGTCTATTCGCTGAACCTTTTCTTTACGGCGCTGATCGGATGGATTCTCATCGAGCTGCTTATTGTTGGAAAAAAAATTGAGACCGTAGAAGATTCTGATATCCTCGATTCAATCGCGAAACGGAGGGGAAAATTAATTCTGCTTCTGGGATTGGTGTGGGGACTTGCGCTATGTAATCACCTTACAAGCCTGTTTCTTTTTCCGGGGATACTTGTCGTCTGGATTTTCAGCGGGATTCATCCAAGGCCATCGGAAATCGGCAAGGGAATTTTATTTTTCCTTATCGCGCTGCTTTTATATCTGTATCTCCCGATTCGATCCGCAATGAATCCCCCTCTTGACTGGGGGAATCCGGAATCTGTCGGGAATTTTATCTGGATGGTCACGGGCCAGCAGTTTCGGAAGCTGATGTTCACATTACCCCTGTTTCAGATGCTTCATCAGATCATGCGTTACTCCTCGATCCCTTATGAACTCGGAACAATCGGGGCGATAGCATCTATTCTCGGCTTGATAAAATTGACCGTTTCACGGACTCGCGGCGCGACGGTGCTCTTTATCCATACAATTCTCCTGACCGCATCGAGTTTTTTCTACCTTTCGAGCTACGCGATATGGGACCCGGAAGGCTATCTGCTTCCGATGATCTGGGCGACCGCACTCTGGGCCGGATGGGCGATAACGCTTCTTGAGGATGTCCCGCGTAAATTAATGTCCACGATTACAGTGATCGTAGTCGTTTTGTTAATCGCGTCTCCGGTCGTAAGCCTTGCAAGCCACTGGAAGGAGGTCGATCTCTCCGGCACATACGACGCCATACGTTACGGGGAGGAATCGTTCGAATCCTTCGATGAAAATGCCCTGGTGATCGAGGTCAGGTACGAACGCGCGTTTACGCTGTGGTATTACAGGGAGGTCGAGTACGCGTCAACGCGCGATGATGTCGCGGTAGTTTTTATCGAACACGCGGGTTTTGACTGGGGGCTTAATTTACTACGGAGGAAATATCCCGACCTTGTGCTCCCCGAAAGCCCGATACTTTCGCCAAAGAAAGAAGCCGATACAACCACCTGGTTCATTGAAAATAATATCGCGAATCGTCCGATTTATTGCGGCACCATTGTCGATTCGCTCACCGATAAGGGGTACAGGTTCGAAGCTGTAGGGCTATTGTTCAGAGTATATCCGCCATCACCGTGAGAATATTAGAATTTCAATCAATGCGCAGATGTGATACCGTAATTTAAATAAATGCCTGATAAACCGACAATCCTCTTTCTACAGATAATCCATAGCGGATTCGAGCCGTTCGATTACGCCACATTCGGCCTGAAACGCAATTTCGACCTTCTCCCCCACAAATATGCTGTCCTCACTCTTGTCGCGTGGATCCGCGAACATGGCTGCGAGGGTTTTTACACATTCATCGATCCCACCGACCCCAACGGCGTCGATAAAATTTCGGCATCGATTGATAAAATCAAACCCGACGCGCTCGGTTTCAGCCTTTGTTCCGACGAGATTCGCGATAATTACATGCTCATCGAAAAAATCAAAGCGCGACATCCGGACATCCCGATTATTGTCGGCGGACGTCATGTAACCGCTCTGCCTGAACATTCTCTGAAAAATTTCCCGCTGATCGATTTTATAGGAATTGGCGAGGGGGAGCGTACACTTGAAGAATTCCTGAAAGTGCTGAAGGCTGGCGGAGGGTCGGATGAGTACCGGAAAATCGACGGGCTGGGATTTCGTGATGAGAACGGAAATGTCGTTATAACGTCTCCGCGACAGCCGATTGAGGATATCAACACGCTCCCCGACCCGGCGTATGATCTTTTGATCGACTCCGACAATCCGCCGGGTGAACGGTCGGGATTTCCGCTTGTATGCTCGTACGGTTGTTATTTCCACTGCACATTCTGCGGCGCCGAGCATGGGCACTATCGCTTCATCAATCCGGAGAAAGTGGTCGACCGTATCGAGCGGGCGAAACAGAAATACGGGATCGATTATTTCGCGATGCGTGACAGTTTCTGGCCTCCGTCGATTAAATGGATGGAGGAATTCTGCGACATTCTTGAAAAGCGCGATCTTGAAATCGAATTCCAGTTCCTGACACGCGTACGGACGCTCACAAGATCCCATCTTCTTCGGCTGAAAAAACTTGGCGTCCGCACGATGATGCTCGGGGTCGAGGCTGGCGATCCGGAAATTCTGAAGGCAATTAAAAAGCAGATCACAATCGAGCAGGCGCGCGAATCGTTCGACATTCTGAATGAAATCGGAATTTATACCGTCTCATTTTTCATGGTCGGGAACCAGGGCGAGAACCTTGAGACCGTGAAGACATCCATCAAAGTCGCGAATGAGCTGAACGCGTCGATAGCATATTTCTCGCACCTCGCGCCGTTTCCGGGATCGGAAGTTTATGATCTGGTGAAGGATGAGGACAAAGAATGGTGGAGGGTGGGCGCCGCAAGGCCGTCTGTATGCGATTTGACGTCCGAGGAACTCGACCATCTCGCGACCGAGGCGTTTTTGCGATACCCGTTACGATGGCGATGGTTCAGGCAGCATGTCCTGTTTGGACATCTTCCTGCAGCGTATCGCAAGGTCGCATGGAAATATTACAGGGTGCATCTACGGAAATATTTACTAGGAATCGCGGAACGTGTCCCATTCTTCAGGGGATTGATTAAGATGGTGAAAAAGGTAGCTGGGAAGTGAATCGGGAATGTTGGCTAATTTACGAAACCAGGCAACCTGATAACCCGGTTCATTTAGAAAAAATATGCAAATAACCAGAAAATGTATCAGAACCGCGCACGTCAGTGAGCGGTCTGCAAACAGCACTTTATTACATTATCACATAATTTGAAATAAATGAGTAAGTGAACATGGTAGACCACTCACTGACGTGCGTGGTTCTGATACATGGCTTGTTATCAGCTTAACTTCGCTTATTGGTTAATCACACTGGTAAATTTTCTCGAAGCCCTGATCGAAGTACGGCAGGTCGACGAGCGGGAAGGTGACCAGCGTCCATGGATAAGTCAGTACCGGTTCGACAGCGCATGTCTCGCCAGGTATCCACTCATACCATCTGACTGCAGCGCCAAAAGTACCATCGGGATTATCCGACTTGCAGATTTCATATACTGAAACTTCGTATCCGGACGTCGGGCGTTCGCCAAGATGGATTGCATATGCTCCGTAGCCGCCCTGCCAATCGACTGGAGGCATTGATTGGCCCTGGTGGTACTCGTGCCAGTACGCTGAGTAATCAGCATAACTATCGAAGAACCATCCACCGGTTTCGTGTGGACCCTGCGGTCCGCCGGCGATGGCTTCAAAGTCCCAGCAGTCAGGCGGCTCATTGCAGTTGTAGATCACTTCATTTTTAGTGAAGTGCCAGGTCCAATAGCAGTACACAGGCGGCATCTCGACCGATGCGACAATCCACGGTCTTGTAGTCACCCAGAGGACATCGCAGTCGGGTCCGGGGATATTTTCCGTGTATTCGACGTACACATCGCAACCTTTGATGCAGACCTGATTGATAGTCAGGGAATAACCCGTAGAAGGCCGTTCGCCAAGCTGGATACCTATATGGTTCATTACATTATTTGGATCGTTAAGTACATCGGTTGGAAGCGGAGGCGGATCGGTGCCTGATTCCGGATCCCAGCAATTAACGTCAAACCAGAACTGATGATAGTCTTCCATATACTGGAACCCATACTCGCCCGTATCCGCGCATCCATGCTGCCCGTTTGCGGTTTCCGTGAAAATGACCGGTTGGCAGTCGCCCGGGCACTCATAGACACTCTCTGTTTTCACGAATTCCCAATTGATTATGCAATCGATTGGCGGAAATTCAGCCACACCGAATAACCATGGTTTGGTAATTACATCCTCGGTCGGGCAATTCGGCCCTGGGGTATTTTCGGTGTAATGAACAACGGCCGTGCAGCCATCAAGACAGACATAATCCAGTGTCAGGAAAAAGCCGCTTGTCTGTCGCTCGCCAAGCTGGATCGCGAATGGTTTATTCTCCCAGCCCGGTTCTGTCGGATCGGGTATAGCGGGAAGCGGCGGTGGGTCAGTACCGGACTCGGGAGTCCAGCAATTCAGAGCGTACCACAACTTCTCAAATTCATCGTTGAATCCAGCGAAACCATACTCTCCGGGCTCAGCGCAACCCCATTGGTTATCTGCGAGTTGATACGATGGTACCTCATTGCACGGGGGGCAACTATATACTTCCTGACTTGGGAACCAGTGTATTGGAGCATCAGTTTTCTGGGTAAGTACCCAGTGGAAAGGCTGTGTGACGATCATGTAAACGTTGCAGTCGGGACCCGGGATTAATTCCTTGTAAAAAACGCCGATAGACTGAGCTCCCCCGGACTGATCTGACATCCAGCACATATTATAAATCTCGCATGCGAATCCGCCTGTCGGCCTGTTGCCAAGTCCGACCGCGTAAAGGTCGTAACATTGGAAATTAATTTCCGGCGCTGGTGGAGCGGGATCGAATATCGAAATATGTTCCTGCCAGAGAGCATTGAAGTCTTCCATGTTGGTGATTTTCTTTTCGTATGGATATTGAATTCCGGAATTAATGCCGCTAAGTACAGTCTCAAACAATATCGGCTCGACACATTCCGGAGGCGGCGGCGGACAATCGACTTCCGTGCCCACGAAAATGATCGGCCATTCGAATTTCGGAAGGAGGATCATCTCGTACGGGTTGGTTACTACGTCGAGCGGCCCGCAACCGATATTCGGCGTGTAATCGTAGTACACGGTCACGATAAATTCGCAGGGATCGAAGAGAACGTCGGTTACATGCACCATGTGATTATTCGTCGGACGGGAGCCGACCCAGATTCCGACCACATTCTGCGCTGTAAAATCAACTGGCGGCGGCGGCGGCGGCGGGAAGAAAATACTCGAATGCTGCATCCACACGTTCATCCATTCATCCGGATTAGTTACGACAACCTCATATGGATATGTAATTCCGGACATTTCTCCATGATCCAGTACGTTATATGGTACCGGTTCCATTGGTTTATCGCATGGTACCTGTTGACCATGATAGAACCAGGCATCATTCTCGCCCTGGTTCTGGTCCGGATCGAATGCATAAATTGTAGCCCAGTACCAGCCGTCAACCGGATCCCCCACGAAATCGCAGCCGAAAATATTGTCGCCCGAGGCTCCATCGCCATGCGCGCCATCATCGAATAGCTGGGTATATGTATTGCCATTGAAACCCGATGTATCCGCCCATGCGGTCAGGTCGGAAGATGGCGACTGGTGATCCCAGATGAAGGCAGTCAAGTGATAGTGGGTTTCATCACTGGTCGTCAGATGCGGATTTTCAACTCCGGGGTTTCTTCTGGGAACCCCGGTTGCGTCAATCCAGAACCCGATAGGAGCAAGTTTCGGGACGCCTTCCGGTTGGTGGAATATTATCTCCCTGGCATCGTAGAATCCCGGAGGAAATGCTCGATTAACGTTCCCTTTACCGTACGCAACGAACGTGCATCTCTTTGGTTCGGGGAATATTGGCGGGAGAATCCATGTGTACCCGTCAGGATTCGCGACCATTTTGGGTCCGAGCGAATGGAGGACGACCCATACATCGTAACCGGTGAAGATCGAAATATTTTTAAGTCCAACAATAATGTGCCAGTCGCGAGTTGTTTCATCCCACCAGAAATCCTCCAGCACAATAGAAACGAATGGGGTTACATTGATTTCAGCCCCGCGAAACGTGTCGGTTCCTTCTACCTTCACTGTGCCGTCATCATCAAATACAAACTGAAAATACCCCAGAGCATTCGAATCTTCGGTAATGCTGAGGGGCGGGTTTGAGTTGGCGGTGATATCCTGATTTGCAGGAGGCGCTGTCGCCCCGCTCCCGTGCGAACACCCTATAAGGCCGGTGATCGCGGCAAGAATCAGCAACGCGGTAACAAACGTCGCAACCTTCTGAACACGTTTCATGACGGGTTCTCCTTTTCACTTCCAGGCAGATTTTCATCCACATCCGCTGTATAAAAAACGCCATAAACTAACCTGATACGTCAGATAGTTACATGGCGTAAGCGCGCAAATAAGTTTAATCCTTCCCAAGTCAGCATAGAAATTTATAACCCACTAAATTCTTGAAGCATACAAAAGCATGCAATATATTAATACATTATATAGAAGCCCGTGTCAAGGGATATATTCATTTACTGCCATTTCACCATAAAAGCATGATGATTCCTTAACCTGCATTAATGAACCATACTACCGGGGGGTTAATCTTATTTGATAATGCGACCATCTCCTTATCATGGTAAAATTAGTCAGTTGATACATTTCAAATAAAATGACATTATCGCAGGAGAAACCGAATTTTCTGGTCTACGTGGCATGGCTTGGCGTATTCGCCATGGCTATCAATACCGTATTCCTGATACTACCGAACGAGCACCTGAAATGGTATCTCCTCGGAATCCTTGTTGCGGCTGTCATGACCGGATTTATCGCGAGCAACAAATATTACGCCTCTTTAGGCCTGATTCTCGATATCGCCGGACTTGCCACCTTCCTGTATTATGCCTACCGGATTTATCTCGACCGTGGCTCTTTCGGGACTTATCTCGGCGAAATGCTCGCGGTGATGCTTGTCCTGAGATGTTTCAAGCTGTTCAGGCAGCAGGATTTTGTCTTTCCCCTGATTATCTCGCTTACCCTGATTGTTTTCTCGGCGATCCCTTCTTTCTCCGCGGATTTTGTCTACAGCCTGCTTGGATTTTTATTGCTGATGGGTGTCGCGATGTTCCTCGGCAGCGTCGATGAATTCGCGCGGCTTCCGGGACGGAAAACGCGCCACTCGCAACTGAAATATACCTATGATTTTCTCGACGACTACATCCCTGTTTCTATTTCACAAAAACCTCCAAGGCAGGTTCTGAAATTTTTAAAGCCGGCATTGATGTCGACCGTGCCGGTGGTTTTTTTCGCCTGGATGATCTCCAGCGGGTTTTACTTTACCGTGGATCACTCCCTCACCCCCGGCACCGAAAACTCAATTCTTACAGCTTTCGGTTCGGATGATTTCACGGTGGATGAGAACCAGGAATCGGGGCTTCTCACCGGAGTTGTTCCAAATGGACAAGCCCAGCATTACACCGGGTTCGATACCGAGTTCAATATCGCGCAGGGACGCTTACTCGAAAATTCCACGTCCACAGAAGTTATCATGGAAGTTGAATCGAATCTTCCGTCTTACTGGCGTGGAAAATGTTTCGACACCTACACGGGACGGGGATGGGAACAGGGAGAAGGGATCCCGGTCGCTCTATTGTCTCTCAGCGATTCGTCGGGAAGAAGCAAGCTCTATCATGGCGAAATCAGCTCGGAGCCCAATCTCAGGGGAACCGGGATCGAACTCGATCCGCAGATTTACCGGGATGAAATCAGGCAGACATATTATCTGATGACCGACCTCCCGCGAATCGTTTTCACCGCTTACCAACCCACCGAAATTTCGCTACCGGTCCCCGGTGTGAGGATAGACGATACATTTACTCTCGTCCCGCCGGAATCTTCCGACAGCATGGTCGCAGGCCAGACATATCAGGTCGTGTCGTCCAAAACGGATTTTTCAAACGGCGTTTACCTGGATGCTTATGACTACGACGTTCTCAAATTCGCCGAGGGTGAGCCGGATTTTGTCGGGCGCTATACCCAGCTTCCCGAAAGGGGTACGATGGAAGACCCCCGCGAGGGATTCGATTTCACCCGAATCAGGGCGAAAGCTTTCGAGGTAACCGCGGGGGCGGACACGGTATATCAGCGTGTCGACGCGCTCATGCGGTTTCTGGAATCAAATTATAACTATTCCCTGAATCCCCCCGCTGCGGTACCGGACAGATCGGACGCGGTCGATTATTTCCTCTTCGACTGGGACCAGAAACGCGGACATTGCGAGTATTTTTCGTCGGCGCTCGCGGTTCTGTGCAGATCGATCGGGATTCCGTCGCGAGTAGCAACCGGCTACACGACCGGGACTTACAGCCTTCTGAAAAACCGGTATATCGTCCAGGCACGAAACGCCCACGCGTGGGTCGAAATTTTCTGGCCTGAAATCGGATGGGTCGAGTTCGACCCGACCCCGCAGGGATGGGCGCAGGGTATCGGCGAAAGGGCAGCTGGTGGATGGCTGGTTTTCCACAACATGGTCGAAAACCTCTACGTTTACGACCCTATCGGCGAATTCAGGACGAAGATTTTTCCGGTAATCCTCCGCAGCGCGAATTCAATCAGGACGTTCATTTTCCAGAGTGAGCTCGATTTCTACGATTCGGTACAGCCTATTCTTACTCGTTTTGAGGAAAACCGGGACGAGCCTTTGTGGATTCTGGTGATTTCGTTTTCCATTCTGCTCCTCAGTTTCGTAACCCGTCGCGCGTTCAATCCCGAATACGACAAAAATCTGGCGCTTGCGATCGGCGGAAAAAGCCTCTCGCGAATACGCAGAATTCTCTTGAACAGGGGATTCAAGGCGGAACTTATAACCACCGAAATGGATTGCGCATTGCAAGCGGGAATAGTGTCTGAAGAATGGGGCGAATCTGTCAGGATGGTGGTCGATGAGTATCAGTTCGCGGTTTATTCGGGACGGAGGGTCAGACAGTCGAACGTTTCGTCACTGAAAAGAGCCGCGCGCCTTGCCTCCAGAATCCCCGCAGGATAGGGTTAATATCTCCTTAATCTCGATAGCGTAAAAATTATATTTATGCGATAATTATCTGCATGAAAAACCAATACTTCGGCGATATAAATGACTTCAGTAAGTATGGAATCCTGCGAATTCTCTGCGACACATTCCCGTCCGATATAGCGGTCTGCTGGATGCTCACCCCCGATGATTCAACCCCTGACGGGCACCTCGCTTACCTCGATAAACCCAAAGAATACCGACATTGCGATTCATATGTTTTTGATCAGCTTCGCGATCTGGTGATTAATCAAAAAGCACGCGATGTCAGCCATGCGAGTAAGGTTATTGGCAAACCCAACCTCAAATTTATCGACACAATTCTGAAAGATGATAAAAAAAGCCGACTGGAATATTTCGACATGGTCAAGCGGGAAACAGCCGACTGTGACCTTGTCTTTTTCGATCCCGACATCGGCTTGTCCCCTGATAGCGTAAAGAAAGGCAGTAAGGATTCCTCGAAATATTTGTTCTGGGACGAACTTGCGGATTTTTATAACGTGCAGCAAAAATCAATCCTGCTTTACCAACACTACCCGCAGCGCTCTCAGCACGTTCCATTTGTCAGGGATTGTGTGGAAAAAATTAAGGAACATACTAAACCTTTTCACGTATATTCCCTGAAGGACACCCGCGTAGTTTATTTTCTGATCCCGCAAAGGGAGCATCATGACTGGGTGTGGGAGGGAGTAATAAGGATGATAAGGGAGTGGGAGGGGATAGTAGGGGTTGGGAAGGATGCGTTAAGTTAATAAACTCGAATCAATTTATTTCTTACCCGGAAAATGAGATTACGAGCACAGTCGGACAGACATGGTATAATCGTGAAATAATGTATTGCGCAACCATGCAGTAGCATACCTGTACCGAACCGGAGAAGGTAAATGCTATTCACTCACCGTATTGTCCGTTATTTTCTAAATCAGCTGCGACATACAGAGCTGAAGGCGCGGGGTGACAGAGAGCGGCTCATCAGCAGGCTGGCGGCCATCGGTCCCAGCGCAATCCCGCTTCTCATTCCGGAACTTAGAGGCCCTTTCCCCGAGAGCATGTCCTACTGCGGCGACATCGTACGTGCGCTTGTGCGGATTGGGTCGCCTGCAGTGCCTGCGCTGATTAAGGAACTCAGGAATAATCATACTGGCAAGTATTATGCGATAGATGCATTAAGCCAGATTGGTGGTAAGCTTTCAGAGCCGGCGATCCCATTGCTTACGGAGGTCCTTGAGGGGAAGCGCAAACTTTACCCGAGGGATGAGATGCTCAGGATGTCAGCCAAAGCCCTTGGCCGTATAGGGGGACCTGCTATCGCTCTCTTCATCGGTTATCTGCATCAGGAGCGTAGAGACCTGCTGTGCAATGCCTTGTACGGACTCAATTATGTAAACGAGCAACCTGATGTAGTGCTTGGCGCTATTATTGAGTATCGGCTCCGCTTGATTGAGGATTTCGATGCCAGGATCGCGGAATTGAAGAGAAACTGCGGGTTGAGTCCCGGTGAGGGTTATCCCGCCGTTTATTTCAGGGATTCTCATCCTGTCTTTGAGCAGTTCTTTTTCATGATGGGTGAAACGGAAAAAGTGATTCGTCATCTTGACAATCTGGTTGACAGGATCTATGAGTCGTCAACGTTACTACGTATGCAGGCGATACTTAAAGAAACGTGGGAGGCTCATCCGGAGCTGCAACATAACAGGCATGAAGACAACCTCGCTAAGAATATTTCAAGGCGCATAGCCGATCTCGCTAATCCGGAACGCAGAATGAAGCCCTGGTTTCATCGCCTATCACCCTTTTCCTCCCGAAATAACAGGTAGCTGACCCACTCGCGGGTGCCGACGAGAAGCCAAAGGTTCAAATTACAAAGACAAGGTAAAGGTTCCCCATTGTCCATCGTAAATGAGTAGTCCTTTTCCCAGAATATCGCGCCCGAGCAGGGCCTGTAATCCCTGACAAGCCAAATCAGCTTCTACAATACCCACTTCTGCATACCCATGGCTCATTGAAGCGTGTGGGAATGGAATATGAATAGAAACATCATATTGGTACGCACTGTGTGGAGTAGCCCCGGTAGATGGCGTAAGCACGGACACACTTCCAGTGGGTTTCAGATCAAGTTTCCCGATAACCTGCGGGTCTATGCAGGAACAACTGGCTCATGTGTCAATCAAAGCGCGAACCGAAACCTTATCGGGAACCGGCATAGAGAATCTGCGAAGGGTTTCCTCCCTGCTACGGCTTACGCCGACAAAAATATCGATGAGTAGACCACGGGGGGAAGCGGGTAGAGTTAAGTGTGGCATACCACGTTTAACAGGCGTGTGATCA
>JAPKYR010000312.1 GCA_026394215.1 bacterium | reverse complement strand
CATGGAATCCAGCCGCTGCAGCGCGGGCACGATCTTGAATATATTCCGGTTTATATTGTTTCCGCCGAAGAGGACCAGCAGAGTTACAGAGGCTCTCAAAGCCTCAGCCAGGCTGCCAGGGGAGGGGAACTGGTGTCTTTTCCCGGCTCCGAACATGGCACGGACCTTTTCGAAGCTCACCCGGAATTGATGGACCAGATTGTCCAATGGTTGAGTCGGAATATCAGAGGGAGCGCTGGAAGCGGTGGGATTTCTCCATCCGGTTCCATGACTCCATCACAATAAATTCAAGTTTGAAATGGTTGGAAAATGACAGTAAAACAGAAGACACTTAATGATGTAGCAATAATAGACGGCATTGGGGCATTCACCGGCATTGAGGCGAGGGTGGAGATTTGTCCTGCGCCGGTCGATCACGGGCCATCGTTCGAGCTTATTCAGGATGGGGCTGTAATTGAAATTCCCGTCAGCGTCGGTAATGTAATCGAAACTGAAAACCGTACTGTTTTGGCGAAATCGGAAGATTCGGAGCTTCAAATTAATTTTGTAGAACATGTGCTGGGGGCCCTGCATGGCATGGGCGTCGATAATGCGGTTGTCCGTGTGAACTCGGTCGAGATACCGCTCATCGACGGAAGTGCGATGCCATTTTTAATGGCAATAGACAAGGTCGGGTTAAGAGAGCAGGACGCGGAGCGCAGGGAGATCGTGATCGAGAAACCGGTTTTTATCGATGACAACGCGCTATTGATGGCACTTCCAAGCGACAAACTTGAAATCACCTATTATCTTGACCACCCGAACGATATCGTGGGTAAAAGGGTCGCACATATCGAGGTGACTTTGGAAAATTTCCGGAAGCGTATCGGGCCATCGAGGACATTTATAAAGGCTGAGAAAATACAGGACCTGCTCGTTTCGGGGGCTGTGAAGCATGATGACCGGGCCCAGGTTCTGATCGTACATAAGGATCATACATCGGCGCCTCTCAGGTTTGCCGATGAATACTGCTATCACAAGATGCTGGATATTTTAGGAGATATGTATCTTTTAGGAAGACGGCTGAGGGGCCATATAATCGGAATCCGGTCGGGGCATTACCAGAACAGGAAACTGGCGCGGAAAATCGCCGGGGAGTACTTGCAGGAATAACCGGCAAAGAATAAATTAATATCTAAACTGATATCTATATATCAGATCTTCGTACCTTGCCATGCGAGCCAAAGGTCGGGTTCGGTGGAAGTATTGTTAAGCGTTGTCTCGGAAATTGTCCCCGTGAACTCGCAGCCGTCGCCGAACGTGCCGGTTACGTTTGTTTCCTCAACCGAGAATACAAGTTCGCCGCGAGTTGAGTCCCACGTTCCGGTCCATGCGCTCACGACGTCGCCTGCAAATTCCTGCGGGGTCTCGGTAGTTACAACTTCTTCAGACGTGGTTTCCTCAGATGTCGCGGTCTCTGTCTCATCGACGGATTCACCGGGTGGAAGGTCGCCGGGCTGATAATTAAGGGCCTCGCGGTCGCCGACTTCAAAATCGTTTGGGCCCAGGTAAGTCCCATTCCATGTGCCTTGTATCCTCATTTCAACCGAGCTTGTGTAAGACCCTTCAATTGCGGAGCCATCTCCGACAATCTTGAGCCATCCTGAACCCATGTCGTCGGGATTATCCTCGTAGAATAATCGCAGGATTCCATCGGCATCGATGTGTCCGCCCATAACCGCCTTGTCGCCGTAGACGCCCCAGACCGCGTCGTTTGCCTGCCACATGGCAAGCGTGCCGAGGTCCGTGTCCCAGATTCCATCGTAAACAGGGAAATCTCCGCTGACATTGTTATCCTGCGCTATCGACCTTACAGGTAGAATTCCAAGCAGGATTGTAAGTCCGATTATTGCTAAGTATCTGTTCATATTTAAATGCCTCCCGCTAATAATTTGTGCGTAGTATATCATTTCCTGATGAAAGAGGGGAACGAAACATCCCGCTAACATCGGAATTCTTATTCCCTTTTGCCGTTGAGTTTTCCTCCCGGCTCGCTACTGCCCGTATACTGCCAAGTACCATTAATGGAATCCTCGGAAGGTTTTGATAAATCAGCCTGGCCGGATATTTCGTTCTCTGCGGATGTGAGCGTCCAGTTGAGATGACATAGATCGCCGACAACAATTCCCTCGATCGAACATTCGCCGGTTTGATCCCCGATCTCCGCGTCGCGAACCGTCCCGCTGACAATCCCCGTAATGTCGTCCTGGAGGATTTCAGTATCACCCCATGTCATACGCCATGTTCCGGCGAATTGAGAGCGGAGATTTGTACCGATGAAGGAACCGACAATATTCGCGGCTTCACCGGTACTAGTGCTTACGGGAATCAGTTCACCACTGAACGCTCCAAGGTCGGGCGACATCGTCAGGCTTCCCAATCCGGAAATACCATCGGCGTTTTCAAACGAAATATCGAGATTCCACCCCGATGCGGTTCCGGTGAAAGCTGTGTGATTTCCATTCAAAATAATCTCACCGGTTACATCGCGCGATTTAATGTCCTGGGCAAACATGATCGCGCCATTGTCTGTTCTCCATGATCCATGCCAGACGCAATATTCGACGTCGGATAAGGTCCCCTCGATAATTCTGTCTCTGGCTCTTGTTCCATTCCAGGTATTTTCCGTATATGTATCGATTGAATACACGTATGACCCCGTAAAATTCGCCCCGCCGTATCCGAGTGTGAATTCACCCGTTCCGTTGTCAAATGTACCGCCGTCAGGCTGGACCTCCCATTCGAAATCAAGCGTATTGCCGCTAACGGTTCCCCATAGACGGCCATTCTCGGCGCCGTATCTCCCGACGACATTGTTTCCATGCTGGCCGAGTTCCATTTCGCCGTAGTCTGTCGACCAGACCCCGTCCCATTCAGGTCGTGTGCCTCTCTCACCACCTCGCGATGTGGACTGCTGAGCATGCAATACAATCCCCATAGCAAGTATAACAAGTATGCATGCGAGTTTAGTGACGGTGGAAAAATATATAATCCGGTTCTGCATTGATGGCCAATATTATGATAAAGAGAGCAGGGGATGTCAAAGGAGGCTTGCGGAATGATAAAATCGAACTAGATTCAGAATAAATGTAAAAAAGAGCGACGCGCCCCAAATTTCGGGACGCGTCGGAAGGAAGAGGGTGGGGTGGCAAATTTAGTAAATACTTTTACCGGGTTGGGGATTGAATCACATCAAAAACAAAAATGGGAAATTCAACCGCTCCTGTTATTATCAGATGTTATTTCCTCTTCAATTCATACATTTCAAAGCCGAAAACCCGGTTTTTATAGTTAATTAAATATTAAGCTCAAAACTATACATAATTGTATCGACAGCCGCAAGAGCACCTTTAGCCCGAATAACTGCCGCGACGCAGGAAAGCCGGGATGTCGAGTTCTTCCTCATCGACCTTGTCGCCGGACTGGAATCCGGGCTCTTTCATCCGCTCGCGCATGGGGATTTTCGGCTCCG
Organism: bacterium; assembly: GCA_026394215.1. Taxonomy (GTDB): domain Bacteria; phylum JAJVIF01; class JAJVIF01; order JAPKYR01; family JAPKYR01; genus JAPKYR01. The sequence goes on along the minus strand of JAPKYR010000312.1, from coordinate 20,931 downwards.
GCCTGAGATCGTCGAAACCGGTTGCCAGCACCGTTACTCTGACATAATCCTTCATGCGTTCATCTATAACAGCGCCGAATATGATATTGGCGTCCTGGTCGGAGACATTATAAATCTCGTCCGCGGCAGCTTTGACTTCGGCAAGCGTAAGCGATGGTCCGCCGGTAATATTGATCAGGACCCCGTTCGCGCCGTCGATTGTCGTTTCAAGAAGAGGCGAGGTGATAGCCTGGCGTGCGGCTTCGACCGCGCGATTCTCGCCGGCCTGTTGTCCGATACCGATAAGTGCGGTCCCGGCTTCCCACATGATAGCTTTCACATCGGCGAAGTCGAGGTTGATAAGTCCCGGAATCGTAATCAGGTCGCTGACTCCCTGGACGCCCTGCCTGAGAATATCGTCGGCGATCTCGAAACTTTCCATCAGGGTGGTTTCCGGGCTGACAACATCCGTAAGTTTATCGTTGGGAATTGTTATGAGGGTATCGAGCTTTTCCTTAAGGCTCGCAATTCCGGCCTCTGCGATTTGCGCGCGCCTTCCGCCCTCGAATGTGAACGGTCGAGTCACAACTCCGACAGTCAAAGCGTCGCGTTCTTTCGCAAGCTCCGCGATTACCGGTGCGCCGCCGGTACCGGTGCCGCCGCCCATTCCCGCGGTGATGAAGACCATGTCGGCGCCTTCAAGCGCTTCGCCGATTTCGGCCTTGGACTCGCTTGCGGCTTTGAAGCCGACTTCAGGATCGCCGCCACAGCCGAGCCCGCGCGTAACCTTCTGCCCGATCTGTATTTTGTCGGTGGCGGGATGCTGGTCGAGAGCCTGCGCGTCGGTGTTTATGATGATAAACTGGACGCCGGTCAGTCCCGCCTGCATCATCCTGTGAACGGCATTGCCCCCGGCTCCGCCGATTCCGACCACCTTGATTCGGGCCGGGTTGATCGAATTTTGTTTTTTGCCGGGTCGAAGGTCGATAGGGACCTGGCTTAACGGCAGAGTCAATTTTCTCTTCTCTTCCGGTTTTGGTTGATCGGCGTTTTCCATGCCTTTTTCCTCGTTGTTTCTTGGGTTGTCGCTTTTATTATTTCGTGCCACCTGGTTCTCCGGTTAGCTGGCGGGGGCTTGTTGTTTCCATCCGTCCGCTTTTGAAATATGACGTTTATATTTATCTTAATACGTTTTGATTTATCGCAATATTATCTTTAATGTCTTTTTCCAGATTGAATCCGCTCTCTCCAGGATTTTATTCATTCCCGACGGGATCCCCGACGGGGTTTTCTCCGCCAAATCCATCGCCCCGATTTTGACGAGCCCTATGGAAGTCGAATAGATGGGGCTTCTCGATTCCTCGCTTAACCCGCCGATATCCCTCGGGTAACCTATCCTGGCCTGGACGCCGAAAACTTCCGACGCCATCTCGGTGATGCCGGGAAGGAGAGATGTCCCGCCGGTAATTACGAGCCCCGACGGAAGTTTTTTCAGATATCCGCCCCTTTGTAGACTGTCGTGAATAAGAGAAAATATTTCCTCCATCCTTGGATAAATAATCTCCGGGATGATTTTCAGCGGGATGGTTTCCTTACGGTCGCCGCTTTTTGTTATTTCGATAATATCTTCGCTCGCAACGTACTCGCGACCGATCCCGCCGAGTTTGATTTTCAAATGTTCCGCCTGCCTTGTCGTGACTCCGATACCGTACGAAAGGTCGCTGTCGAAATGGTCGCCGCCGACGGGGAAGATGTCCAGATGATCGAGGACTCCGTCACGGTAAACCGCGAGGTCGGTCGTGCCGCCGCCGATATCGACAATCGCGACGCCCGACTCGCGTTCTTCCTGGCTCAATACGGCCTCGGCGCTTGCGACAGGCTCCACTATCAGGTTATCGACGTCGATGCCCGCATGGTTCACGGCGCGGTAGATATTTTCGAGGTGCGAAATATCGGCGGTCACGAGGAGAACGTTTACCTCTAAACGCATTCCGGTCATGCCGACAGGGTCGCTTATCCCGACCTGCCCGTCGACAATATATTCCCTGACCTGGACATCGATAAGCCGTCTTCCATTGGGGATATCAATATGTTGCGCCTGTTCGAGTGCGTTTTCCGCGTCCTCGAGAGTGATTCCCCTCTGCGGGTCGGTTACCGCGACAATCGCGTTCGAATGCTCGGCGTGGATGTGGGCTCCGGTGACGCTCACGTATGCGGAGAGAATTTCCGAATTGGAAATCGCCTCAGCCTGCATTTTTGATTCACGTATGGATGAAATTGTCCGTTCGAGATCGCAAACCTTTCCCTTGCGCAGTCCGCGCGACGGAACGCGGCCGATGCCTGTAATCATCAGCCCTTCGTCGCGGTCGACATTGCCTACGACTGTGCAGATTTTCGTGGTTCCGATGTCGATACCAACTATGGTGTCACGCATATTCACAGTGTAATGATGTCTAAGTTTTAGCGGATTTCCTTAATATTAATGTTATTAATAACAGGGGAATTATAACCCTGTCAATTTCGCTTTTCAAGTAAAATCGTCCAATTCCTTATAATTATTTCGGTAGAAACTTGTACATATTGAGGGCAAATCCTACTGTTAGAGGAAGTAAAGCCACAAGATATAGATCGATTCCGCTCTTCTCACCAAAGTAAATGATAAAACCACCAAGCGCAAGACCGAGAACGAGACGGATAATTATCGGCGGATTATTTTTTTTCTGTCCGGACAGGTCGCGCGTAAGCCCGTAGCTGATGCTGTCGAGAAGCGCAATGAAGCAGAGGGCCAGATATTTACTCCCTATTAAGTCGAACGGGATTTTCGTGAAATATCCAATCGCAAAGCCGGCAATAATCAAAACAGGTATCGCCCACATTTTTCATTCCTCCTCATTATCGACCGGACGCGCGTATTGAAGCATTGTGGTTCCGCCATATGGCGGTAATTCCATATCGTCGAGTTTCACAATATCGCTCTGGATGTTGTAGAACCCCAGCGGTTCAAGAACTCCATACGGCATTGTCAGCGCGTTGTATAGGTCGTCCGGATCCCCGATCGCGAAAATGTCGAACGGAGGGGTCATGCGCGTATTGTTCACATCGATCAAACTCCCGACACATCGGATCGTGCTGGTATTGATCAGCCTTTCGGTGCGATTCCGCGACCGGATCGCGATTGCCTCGGCCCCGGCAAGACGCATTTCATTCACGATATTCAAAAGGTCTTCCTGATGGATCAGGTAGTAAGCCATATCGGTGCCCGGCTCGGGTTGAGTTTCCTGCTCGCTCAGCGTTAATTTAATTCCGGGACCATGTACCGGATCGAGTCCCGCGAGAATGCGATATCTGGTCAGGGAATCCGTAAGTTCCTGCGATGCTTCCTGCCCCTGAGCGACATTTGCTTCGAGCGATGCGACCGACGCTCGGCTTTGTTCAAGCTCCGTTCTAAGAAGTTGATTTTCCTCGTCGATTTTCGACATCCGGTTGATAAGTTCCTGCCTGCTTTCGGATGGAAGGGGTTCACTCGAGTCCTGGCTTATCACTTTGAAAGGCAGCGCCATCAGTATCCCAAGGGCAAGGCATAACACAAGGGTCGTTCCTGAAAGCCGTAACCCGATTCTTACAGTCCTTTTGTTCTTCATATTAATCACCCGCCGTCGCCAAGACTGAAAATCCTGTCGCCGATTATGGGTGCATTGTCTTCATCATCGTCAGCTTCCACCCATGCTTCGCCATCGACCGATTCGGCGTCCGTACTATCCGACACCTCACCCGTCACGGAAGGATCATCGAAAACCGTTACGGGAACCAAATCCAATTGAGCGTCAGCCTGGTCGGTATTTGTCCGTTCGATAAATCTGAGCTCAGCGTTTGTCAGATAATTTTCATTAACATGATAACAGGGAAACATCACCGATGACAGGTCGATCAGGCTGGTTCGCTCAGTATTCGTGACGTAGCTGTCGTCGAGCGCTGCGACCAGGCGTCGAATCTGGATTTCCGGGCTGTCGAATTTTCCGAGGAGAATAGGCGGACAATCAAGGTATTTGACCGTCAGCCTGCCTTCATTGTCCATCGATAATTCGGTTAGAAATTCCTCGCGGTCAGGCGTGTAGCGGTCGAGAAAGTATCGCAACTGGATAAGCCTGTCGAACTGCCGTTCCATTATTTCGGGACTTGAGGAATTTTCGGGAAGCCGCCATGCGGGATGTTTCGTAAAGAGCGGCTCACCATTGTATTTGAGTAAGCCGAGTGGAACATTAGTTACTTCCGGGACGTGACTTACCGCGTCCGGTCTCAGGATTTCCAGCAACTCGCCGGTGCGGTCGAAAACAAACCTGAAGCCGTTATAGTTTATTGCCGCTACAGGTCTTCTTTCTGTAATTTGTACCCGTATTGAATTCAGCCCTGTCAGTGAAATCTTCGCTTCTTCAATAAACGGATTTTTTTCGAGCGAGTTGGCGATCGTATCGAGAGGCAGCGCGCAGGCCCAGAGTCCGCTGCTGTCGCCAAGCCCGGCAAGGGAAATAATTTCGTCGCTTGAATAAATGCCGGTTCCCCTTACGTCAATATGCTTAAGACATGGCCAGTGCGCGTTGATGCCGAAAAAGGCGATGGAGAAAATTGCCAGGAGATATATGAGCCGCAGAAGGACGTCAGTTCGCTCGCGGGTCACTGGGCGGGAGGATATTTCAGGCTGTTTTCCCGCGCGGATTTTTGCCTTGTGTGAAGCCCTTCCTTTGCGCGAGGTTTTAGAATTTTTCTTCTTTCTCAATCGCATCGAGAATCGCCTCCAGGGGTTTGTCGAAACCGACAAGCCTGACTTCAGGATCGAGATTAATTCCGGACAAGTCGCGGACTTTTTTCCTTGCTAGAGCCATAAGGAATAAAATATCGGACGCGGTCGCATGGCCTGTGTTCACGATAAAATTGGCATGTTTACCGCTGATTTCCGCGCCGCCTTTTTTTGTGCCCTTGAGACCCGCTTCCTGTATGAAAAATCCAGCCGACCTGCACCCATCGGGATTTCTAAAGACGCAGCCGCATGATGGAATTTCGATGGGCTGGGTGTCTTTGCGGCGCGCGATCCGCCTCTCTATTTCTATATTTATTTTGCCCGGGTCTCCCTTTTCCGATTTCACAGAGCATCCGAGGATAATTTCCGTTGTCTTTTGAAATCGCGATGTGCGATAAGTAAATTCGCAGTCGGGATTTTTGAGAGTCGTAACTGTGTTGTTTTCGGTAAGGATATCTATCGATTCGATCAGGCCGCCAATATAATCTCCGAATGTCCCGGCATTCATGTATACTGCACCGCCTACAGATCCGGGAATTCCGGCAAGCCTCTCAATTCCAGCCATCCCGATACGGGAACCTTCGCGAACGAGCGATAATAGCGGGACCGCGCTTCCCGACCGGATTTTAATTTTGTCCTCGTCAACTATAATTTCCGAAAATGATCCCGCGAGCTTGATTATCACGCCCTTGAATCCGGAATCTGAAACAAGTAAATTTGCGCCGCCTCCGATAAGCATCCAGGGAATGGAAAGACCGTCGATGGTGTTTTTCAAACTGACAAGGTCCACGGTGCCGCCGACCTCGATGAAAACCGACGCGTTTCCTCCGACCTTGTAATATGTCATCGGAGCGAGAGGGGTATCAAGGCTGATCTCTCCGTGAAAATCAAGTTCATCGAGCTTTTCGAGAAGCCTGTCAATTTTTCCTCTGATGTCGGACAATTCAAACTCCAGTTATTTATGTGCCTGTCCTGCGCACTCTTAATTTCTGTTTTTTCGACCGCGATTTGTGAGTTTGCTTCGTTTTCCCATTTACCGATTTCTTCGCAGATTTTATTTTTTGCGCCGGACGTGAATTATCCATGGCAAGTCCCGGCCAGATTTTATAGCCGGGCTTTTCCTGCTCAGGTTCCGGTTCGGAATTTGCTTTCTCCGATTTTATCTCAACCTTATCTCCGGCAGTTTTATATAGGTTTGCGAATAAACCGATTGCCCCGAGCGACAGAATCAGGTTCGAACTTCCCGCCGACAGGAAGGGCAGGGGGACGCCGGTGGTTGGAAGAAGTCCGAGAACAACCCCGATATTTACCGCGGACTGGATTCCGATAATCGATGATACTCCGCAGCCAAGAAGGAGCCTGAACGGGTCGGATTGAGCCAGCGCGATTCTGAAACCCGTGTATACGATTAAACCGAAGAGGATGATTATTGCCAGTCCGCCGATAAATCCCCATTCCTCGGCGACGATTGAATAGACAAAGTCGGTTGTATGGTCGGGAAGTGAATACATAGCGATCGATCCCCCGGGACCTCGCCCCAACAGTCCTCCGTTTGAAACAGCCCACAAAGATTGCGATAGCTGATAGCCGCTGTCCGACAGATTCGCCAATGGATTGTATGCTAAAAAACGCTCAAACCTGTCGGAATTCAACGCGAGAAGTCCGGCGAATCCGATCGCGCCCGCTCCAATCAAAGCCATTACCGGTTTCATATTAATTCCGCCAAGTACCGCCATGACTAGCGTTAAGATCATGAGGAAAAATACACCCGACAGATTCGGCTGTGCCCCGACCAGCGCGACACATACGAGCACGAAAATCCCTGGAACGACGTACTTCATTAATATCGCTTTTGAAAGCTGGCCGATTCGCGCGAAACGATCCGCAAGGAACCAGACAAGCGCGAGTTTTACGAATTCAAGCGGCTGGAAGACGATTCCAAGATTGAGCCATCGACGGCTGCCGCGTTCGTACACGCCAAGCGGGGTGAAAATCAGCACCAGGAAGATGACCGCGAGAAACATCATCGGCCATGAAAATTTGCGGATTGTATCGGGATGAATTCTCCACGTAAGCCAGATGAGAAAAACTCCGCAGACCATCGCGAATACACGTTTGTCGACAAGGCTGTGGAAATACTCCGGGTTATAAACACCCTTATAAATCACGCCAGCGTCGAGAAGCATGACCCATCCGATCGCAGTCAGGAAAAGCACCGATAACAGAAGGGTTTTGAGCGCCTTACGCGCGCTATCCTTCCGCCTTATATCGACCGGATTTGAATCTGCGGTCAGGGCTCCACTTTTTCTATCTTTTTCTCTACCCATTTTCGGAAAGTATCGCCGCGTTCCATGAAATTTTTAAACTGGTCGAAACTTGACGACGCCGGCGACAACAGCACAACCTCGCCGGATTCCGCGATCCCCTGGGCCGCAGTGCAGGCTTCATACAATGTCTTCCGGACCGTGATGTTCGTATATCCCGCAGCGCGGAGTTCTTTTCTGAAACGGTTCCTGGTCTCGCCAAGCAGCACCACATGTCGGGCGTGCCGCGTAATATGCGGGATAAGCTGAGTAAGGTCCAGCCCTTTTTCATATCCGCCCAAAAGGAGGATGACAGGCTCCTCAAAACATTCAAGCGCGCTGATCGTGGAATGTATGTTCGTCGCCTTGGAATCATTTACGTATAAAACGTTATTAATCATGCCGATTTTTTCTATGCGATGGGGAAGGCTCTCGAACGTTTCGGCGCCCTCGCGGATTTTTTCGGGCTCAAGGCCTGCGATGCTGCAAACTAAAATCGCGGCAAGTATGTTGTACTGGTTGTGTTCGCCCATGATCCTGAGGTCTTTAATATCGATGACTCTGCATGGTTTGCCGTCCGCGGAAACCATCAGGCTTCCGTTCTCTCTCCATGCGCCGCCTGGAATCGGGCCTGCGAGGCTGAATCCGTGCATCTCGGAAATTGACTGACCATATGCCTGAAGGCATGACGGGTCATCGTAATTGATAACCGCGTGATCGTCCTTGCGCTGGCGCGCAAAAACGCGGCCTTTTATTCGAGTATAGGTCCGAAGATCGCCGTGGCGTTCGAGATGGTCTTCGGCGATATTCAGAAGCAACGCTATATACGGCCTGAAAAGCCGGACGCTTTCGAGCTGATAACTTGAAACCTCCACGACAAGCCAGTGGTCGGGTTTTGTTTTTCCGGCAAGATTGATAAAGGGTTCCCCGATATTTCCGGCGATATGCGCAGGGACTCCTGCGGTCGTCAGAATATGGTGAATCAGGGTAGTAGTCGTTGTTTTGCCGTCGGTCCCGGTGACGGCAATCACCTTTCCGGCCACCATTCGTGTAGCAACTTCGATTTCACCGGCAATCTGTACGTGCGATTCCTCGCAGATTTCAATCAAGTCCTCGGGAACATGAATTCCCGGCGACGGGGAAAGCACATCGGCGACTTTTGGAATAAAATAGTTGAGATTGCTTACTCCTCCGAAGTGAAATGTGACTCCGTTATCCTTGAGGCGCTTGATTTCATCGGCGAAATCTTTGAAATTGGTTTCCGGTTTATCCTCAATGACCGTAACAGGATAACCGCGGTTGTTCAGGACATCGGTAAGAGCGCGCCCCGTTACCCCAAAGCCCCAGACCGCGAAACGTGTTTTTTTCGGATAAGCTTTCATTTTTATCATCTTCTCGCCAAAGCTATTTATAAATTAACGACCGCGGGACCCAGGGGGAGAGAAGTCAACTCCCCCCCTGGGACTCCCTTAATTGGCCGAACATTGGAGTCAGTTTCAGTGTCCCAACAACATTAATATAGGCGGGAAGGGGCCTGGGACAAGGCCCCCTCCCATTCGCAGAGTTAAGGCAACTGGAGGGTACATGTCCTCCGATGCGTATTTATTTTTCAAAGGACAATTGTTAAAGATGTATTTCATTTCGTGACAATTCATAGTTAAGCGGACCACCATCCGACCAGACCGAAAATCACGCCAAGGACCACCGCTCCAGCTACAATCCGGGGTTCGCGAAATCCTCTGAGTTCCCATGCATGATGGATCGGGGTCATTCGGAAAATTCGCTTGCCGCCGGTCAGTCGGAAATAGACAACCTGTAAAACTACCGATGAGATTTCGATGATAAATACCATCCCGATGATAAGGAGCACGACTTCCAGGCCTGTCGCGATCGCAGACGCCGCAAGCGCGCCTCCAAGCGTTAACGCCCCTGAGTCCCCCATGAATATTTTCGCTGGATTCCAGTTGAAAGGAAGGAAACCGATGCAAATCCCAATAATCGTTACCGGTACGACCGCGGTTCCGAGACCGGTTGTCCATAGCGCGATGCCAAGCGCCAGAGACGCAGTTAATACCGTTGCAGAAGCAAGCCCATCAAGGCCATCGGTGAAATTAACGCCATTGATAATCGCAAGGTAACAGAACAGGCCGATTATAATTTTCCAGGCTCCGAGATTGAAAGATTGATGAATAAATGGAATTCTGAGTGCGCTGTCTTCCATGAAATAGTAAGACGCGGACGCCGCTAAAAGGCCGACAATTATCTGGAGAGGAAGCTTATAGCGGGCTTTAAGGCCGGATGAATCGTGTTTCATGACCTTCAATAAATCGTCGGCAAGCCCGATAAGGCCCGATAAAAGGCCGATCGCGACGCCGATGATCGCCCTTGGGTCAAGAATTGCAATCGACGCAGGGAATCCGATAAGTGCAAGCGTTACGAGGAACGCGCGTCCGCCTGTCGACGGGGTGGATCTTTTCTTAGTGTGATGTTTCGGACCCTGATCGCGGATTACCGATCCTTCCCCGGGATTGCGCGACAGCATCCATGTAATCAGGTAGGTCAGGATAGCCGATGCAATCAGGGCTGAGAAAAGAATTGTCTGTCCGCGAGTAATAGTCATTATTTTATTTATTAATTATTAATATAAATCTTACCAGTCTGTTTCCAGAAGTTTCTCGAATTCGAGCGCACGGCTTGCCTTGATTAGCACAACGTCGCCGGGTTTCAAAATACCGGATAATTCATTGGCGCAATCGCCGGTAGTATCGAAATGTTTCGTCTCAATTCCGGAAGCAGCGCCGTTAATGAATTTCGCAAGATCGCCCACAGTGATCAGGAGGTCGAAATTCAGACTTGATATATGCTTTCCGGCATCCGAATGATATTTGTCCTGATCTTCGCCAAGTTCGAGCATATCGCCGAGAATCGCGATCCGACGTAAAATATTTCCGCCGCTTGAAAGCGAATTTCGTGCCGCAAACATATCCAGTGCGTTCGCGAGGGACAAAGGATTCGAGTTGTAACCGTCAAAAATAACTTCCACGCCTGAGGCACGGATGATTTTCTGTAATCGTCCGGAAGTAGCCGGAAAATCCCTTAGTGCGTTAGTAATTTCGTACAGTGAAAGCGATTCAACAAAATTCCCCGATTTAATTTTTATTTTTATCGCGCACGCGACTGCCGCGAGAGCATTTGTGATATCGGCTCTGCTTGAACCTTGAATGCTGGTATTAATCAAGCCTGCAGGGGTAGCGATCCTGATATCAATTGAATTATCATGGATTTCAATCGATTCCGGATGGACGTCGCAGTCGTTGCACAATCCGAATGTGATTAGATTGAAGCGATCTAAATATTCAAATGTATAGGGCGATTCTCCGTTCGCGACAACCACGCCGTTTTCCTTTAACCCGTCGGCAATTTCCCATTTCGCGCGCGCGATATTTTCGATGCTTCCGAATTCGCTGAGATGTCCCGGCCCGATATGTGTGACCACGGCAATGTCGGGATTCGCGATCATGCTGAGATAATGGATTTGTCCTAAGCCTCTTGCCGCGCATTCGAGTACTACTATCTTATGGTCGGGAGTGAGGTTAAATACAGTGAGGGGAAGCCCGATTTCCGTGTTCCAGTTCTCCGGAGTTTTGAGGACAGGCCACCGTTTTCCTGCGATATGCGCGACATTCTCTTTCACGCCGGTTTTTCCAACTGTGCCGGTTATGGCGATTACAAACGGTTTATATTTTTGGAGAATTGCGCGAGCAGCGTCGCCAATCGCGATTGTCGTGTCTGAAACAAGTAAAGCGGGCAAGGCGGGGTAATCGGGACGGATTGTACTTTCATAAACGTTTCTGTCCGAGACGATCACCCCACACGCTCCCGCTGTGACTGCGTTTTTAAGGTACTTATGGCCGTCGACGCCGGATTTTCCGATTAGCGATGCGATCCACTGTCCCGGTTTGATCGTCCGGGAATCGATAGCGAGGCCGCCGGGTCCCTCACCCCCGACATAGGTATCAGGATCGCCGGCGAGAATCTCGCCGTTTGTCGCATCTCTCCATTCTTTTAACGTAAAATACATAATTTATCTATATATCTATTTCATAAATGGGGGGACGCCCATCAAATCGCCAGAGATGAGGGCGTCCCCGTGTCAGATTTTCTATTCCTTCATGTCAAGCTTCATATGTTCCTCAAGCCATTCGCGCGCGACTTCGCGATCGTCGAAATCGATAGTGGTGTCCTTAAAAATCTGGTAGGTTTCATGCCCTTTTCCGAGAATCGCGACAGTGTCGCCGGTAAGGGCGTTAGTGAGCGCTATTTCTATCGCCTTTTTTCGGTCGACTTCAGTGATGATTTCCGCTTTTGAAGACTCGCGCGTAATTCCCACAAGAATGTCGTTGATAATGCCAAGCGGATCTTCATTGCGCGGATTGTCGGACGTGATTATCGCAATGTCGCACCCTTTAGATAATACCTGGCCGATTAGCGGGCGTTTTCCGCGATCTCTTGAACCGCCTGCGCCCATCACGCAGATCAGCCGTCCCGATGTGAAGTCTCTCAGACACGCGAGCGCTTCGGAAGCGGGTTGCGGCGCGTGGGCATAATCGACCACGACGAGAAATTCCTGCCCCATGTCGATTCTTTCAAGACGTCCGGGGATCGAATGCGCGTGATTCAGGCCATCGCCGATTACGTCGGGAAGAACCCCGATGGTTGAGGCTATTGTCGCTGCTGCCGCTGCATTCTGGGCGTTGAACCGTCCGACCAGCGGAAGATAAATTTCGCGCTCCCAGTCGGAAGTCCTGATTACAAGCCTGAATCCCTGCGGCGACCGCTCGAAAATGACCGCTTTTAAATCGGCACCCGTTTTTTTAGCGTCGTTCGGATTCTCAAACGATGCAAATAGGAACTGGCGGTCGGGGGCGAATGGGCTTAAGAATTTATCGGTATGCGGGTCGAGAGCGTTCCCGATTCCGATTGCGAGCGGATTTACTTTGACTGCATCCCTTGCGATCTGCAGCTTTGCGTCAAGGTATTCGGTTTCCGAAAAATGGTCGCCATGGTCGCGGGATAAATTCATGTAAGTTACGGAAGTAAAAATAACCGACGCCGTTCTCATTAACGCCCCTGCATGCGCGCTGACTTCGATGCAGACGTCCGTCGCGCCCTTATCCGCGAGAAACCTTAACCACTTATGCAATTCTATCGGTCCGGGAGTGGTCAGATCGGATTTCCAGATTTCATCGCCGAATTCGATGCCAAGGGTCCCGATCACGGCAGGCTTCCGACCGTCGGATACCAGGATGTCCTTTAACAGGTGAACCGTTGTCGTCTTACCCTTGGTGCCGGTAACGCCGTGAATTTTAAGCTCCCGACTTGGATGCCCGTAAAATAAATCCGCAAGGATTGACGCAGCGAGGCGGGTATTTTCCACTATCAGGAGCGGGATGTTTTCAACCGGTTTCAGAATTTCCGGGTCTGCTTCAATGGTACTTTTCTCGACAACCAGTAAGGCTGCCCCGGCTTTAGCCGCAGATTCGAGAAATTTATGGCCATCCGTCCGGAATCCGTTGATCGCGATAAAGATCCAGCCCTTTACAACATTACGGCTGTCGTCTGCGATACCGTTGAACGCTAAGGGGATAGTCCCTTTCCATTGGGAATCTTTGAAGAGATCCTTCAGGATTTCCGAGTTAATAATTTTCTGAACTGGTTCGGCCATTTATCAAACATGATCCATGAATCGACTTAATTCGAAGTCGAATCAGAGAATGGATCGTGAGAAATTACGAATCCGCCAAGTGTTTCGAACGGAGGGTCATTTTCGACCGCCGGTACGGTATCCGTTTCCGTTTCAGGCTCAGGTACCGTTACCTGATTTTCGGCCTCGACTAATCCCGGGATAGAGCGGTTTCCGCCGTTTCGGAGCATTAAAGCATTGAAAATATTCTTGAAAATCGGACCGCATGCGGCGCCGCCGAAGTATGGGTACTCGGGGGCATCCAGGATTACGAGAATTATCCATTCCGGATCGTCGACAGGACCGTAACCCATGAAAGTAGAGAAAAATTGATGGTCGAAATATCCACCTTCCGGATTTACCTGTTGACTTGTTCCTGTTTTTCCCGCACAGACCCAATCGGTCTTAGCCTGGACCGCAGTGCCTTCATCGATTACGCCGACCATGAATTCTTCCATGGTCTCAGCGGTCGATGGGGTGAGCACTCTGTATCCCTGAGATAGCGGCACGTCGACAATCTGTCCCCATGCGGGATCGAATCTTGCGCCGATAAGTCTGACCGGAACGAGCATCCCATCATTTGCGAATGCACTCATGGCCTGGATCAACTGCAGCGGAGTTACTGCAATTCCCTGGCCAAAACCGGCGTCTACAAGGTCGATCTCGGGCATGCGTTCCATCCAGAGCTTGAGGTCGCCTGCCGGTTCGCCTGGCATATCAAGTCCGGTTTTCTGCCCGAAACCGAAAGTCGAAAGCCACGGGATGAACCTGTCGCGCCCGAGGTTGCGCGCGACAAGTCCCGCAGCGCGATTGGACGAATGTACGACGGCATATCGAAGGTCGATTACCGGGAAATCGTACTGGTGATCGGGGACGCGGCCTCCGTGAAACGAGAGAGGCCCCATGCCGACCGCAAATGTGGAATCGGGTTGAATGACGTCTTCCTCGAGCGCCGCGGCGAATGTAAATATTTTCAAAACGCTGCCCGGTTCAAACGAAAGGCAGGTCGCGCGCGAGAACATTGCTTCCTCGTTTTCGATATATTCGGAAAAGTCCGATGGGTCGAGGCCGGGTAGGCTTACAAGCGCGAGTATATCGCCGGTCTGCGGTTTTGTGATTATTACCGTACCGCTTTTCGCGCCCGTATTTTCAAGGCCGTCGGCAAGGTATGATTCCGCGAGCGCCTGGACATCGGCGTCGAGGGTGAGAATGATATCGGTACCGTTTCTCGGGGAGGTTATTTCATGCCGCGATCCGGGAATTCGGTTTCCATGCTGATCGCGAAGGTCCTCGTATTCGCCCGGGCGTCCCGAGAGGACATCGTCGCAACTGCCTTCGAGTCCCCACAAACCAACCTGACCCCCATCGCGGGCCGATGTGAAACCGATAACCGGTCCCGCAAGCGGGCCGAGCGGATATACCCGCGCCTCGCGATTCCAGATACCCACTTCGCGGAATATTTCAAGATTTTCTTCCGAGTAAGGGATAGAGTTGAATTTGTTGATGTCATCCTGGGACATTTCGGGAGTCAGGATTTTCCGGGTAGAATCGGAATCATTCAATGCTTCCCTTGTCTGATCGGGATCGCAGTTAAGATATAACCGGAGGCCGTTGACAAGCGGCTCCCTGAGGTCCTCCGGGACCCGGCTGGGATTTACGAAGAGGGACGAGACCAGCCTGTTGTCTGCTAAGGGTCTCATTTGGTTGTCATAAATCCGTCCCCGGGATGCGGGAATTACCCCCGTGCGCCTAGGCTGGAAACACTGGAGCGACTGTAGCCGTTCGGGATATTTCGCCTGCACGATGCCGAGCCGGATCGAGCCGATTCCCAGGAGGGTCAGGCAGATGCTCATAATTAATACTGCCCGAAGCTGGAGGGCATAAAGGTAGGAATTGCCGGCAGGTGCTGATGTCTGTGTTTTTCGTTTCATTCCCGTGATTAGCGAGTTGTTGGCAGTATTACGGTTGAGACGTCTCCGGGTTCGATCGGCATTGTGCTGAATCCCTCAGGCGCGTCCGATCTTTCCAGACTGGCTCTTGACTGCTGGAGCTCGGTTCGGAGAAGCCCGACCTCTTCATTTATCTGCTGAATTTCCACCTGGTAATCGCGGGCGTCGATTTTTGCGGTCAGAGCCTGATGCGAGAACGCCGCCAGCGTCATCAGTCCGAGCACAATAATCGCGAAGGAAATCGCGCGCTCGAATCTCAGCACCATCGCAAGAGGCGGCAGGATCGATATTCTCGGAGCCTTGATCTCTCTTGCCGACCGCGGGGTATGGATGGCGGTGCCCGATGGAGAGTTCGGGATTTCGGTAAATTCGGGAACGGTGATTTCAGCGACTCTGGAAGTCATCCAGAAGTCCGGATTGAGTTTAGGAACTGCAGACATGTATTCGGTCCCTCTTCCATGTTCCCCCACATTGGGAACATAAATTAATAAATGCTGCAAATTTTATAAGTTAAACAGTAATTTTCAATGCAAATCCGATCACGCGATTTTCCTGTACGCCCTCAGCCTCGCCGACCTTGACCTCGGGTTCGCCGCAATCTCGTCCTGTTCCGGCCTTATCGCTTTTTTAGTAAGGCGTTCCCATCGATCGCGGTTATCGCTGTACATCGCCTTTACAATCCGATCCTCGAAGGAGCTGTAACAGATAATAAGAAGCACGCCGCCGATTTTTAAAAGCTCGACGCAATCCTTCAGGCACTTTTCAAGAGATTCGCTTTCCGAATTCACCCTCTCGCGAATGGCGAGAAAAGTCTTTGTGGCAGGATGAATTTTCGCCGGGTGATATCTTCTGGGAATCGCGCCCGAGACAATCTCCGCAAGGGACCCTGTTGTCTCAATCGGACCTTCAGATCGCGCGATAATAATCGCCTTCGCGATTCTTCCCCCGAACCTGATCTCGTCCATCTTCCGAAGCATGGATTCGATTTCTTTTTCCGGGAGCGTGTTGACAAGATCGTACGCGGAAATTTCAAGAGCAGGATCGAACCTCATATCCAGACGCGATTTATGCCTGATGCTCATCCCGTAATCGGGGGAGTCGAGCATAATGCTTGAGACGTCGAGGTCGCCAAGAATCCCATCGACGTCGGTAAAACCCTCTTCTCTTCCGACGGACAACACATTTGAAAAATTCGTATATCGTCTGATCGACCGCTCCCCGAATTCGGACAGGTTCGATTCCTGCTCAGTTTGCGTTCGAGGATCGCAATCAATTGAAAGAACCCGACCGCCAGGAGCGTTATGTTCGAGCAGCGCCCGGGACATACTTCCGGGTCCTGTGGTGAGGTCGATAAAATTATTGTCTGGCGACGGATTCATGAATTCGATTACCTTGTCAAGTAGCACTGGAGTGTGGGAACATAGTTTTTGGCTTTTGTCACCATTTGGCATGTCCGGTTTTTGATGTAAATTATTTTTCATATGTTATATAGTTCCGGTCAGCATTCCATTTGATTTGTAAAAAAATGCCTTATTTGCCAGTGTCACTTGTCAAATTCTTGCCTATAGAGTAAAATAAGTTGTAATGAGTTATTGAAAAATGACTTATTCATCCTCTCAGGCAGCACATCCATAATAATAGAAGAGGGTTTTGAGGATTGAAACAAACGAATGTTTAGTTTAGTTGGATTTTTATTGACTATTTTCAATTTTTTCGACCAATTTAAGCGTTTTTAAGTCATTTTCCAGACATTTCGCTTACATTTTCCCTACCTAATGCCAAAACTAAATGACCAGTGTTGGATTTATTGACAGCATTGCATCCAACTCACCATGCATGTAAAATGCTGAATTAGTCTTAATCCATCCTCTGCATAGGTGATAATAATGTTGAGTCCTAAACTAAATAATCCCATGGTTACCGATGACCTCGCCGAAAAAATCCTCAAAGTCCGCAGGGAAATTCACCAGAATCCCGAGCTTAAGTACAAGGAGTTCAAAACCCAGAAGCTGATCCTCGATGAATTAAAGAAAATCGGGTTGAAGGGAAAGAAAATCGCCGGAACCGGCGTCACGGCTTTAATCCCGCGAGCGGCGGGGAGTAAAGAAGAAAGAGTCGCGATGCTCAGGGCCGATATGGACGCTCTTCCGATGGATGAGCAGACCGACCTTCCTTTCAAATCAAAAGTGAAAGGCGCCGCGCACGCCTGCGGACATGACGCGCATGTCGCGATGCTTCTTGGCGCCGCGGAACTGCTGATGAAAAATCCTTTGAAAGGAGCGGTAAAATTATGTTTCCAGCCCGCTGAGGAAGGCGGGGTCGGATCGCAGGCGATGATCGACGATGGCGTCCTTGAAAATCCTCAGGTCAGCGCGGCATTCGGAATTCATGTCTGGGCCGGAATACCCCTCGGAAAAATGGGAATCGTATTCGGGCCATGTATGGCGGCAGTGGATGAATTCGACATCACGATAAAAGGTATCGGCGGACATGCCGCGTACCCGCAGGCTAGTGTCGACCCGGTCTACATATCATCTCAGGTTATTTCAGCCCTGCAGAGTATCATCACAAGGAATTTCGACCCGATCGACACGGGAGTTGTGACAGTCGCGAGCATCCATGGCGGCACGACGTACAATATAATTCCGCCGGAAGTCAAACTTCAGGGCACGTGCAGGACATTCAGCGATTTTGGCCGCAAACTTGTCAAGAAACGGTTGTTCGAAATTGTCAACGGCGTCACAAAATCGCTTGGAGGAAAAGCCGAGATCGATTTCAAGCAACTGCTGCCTGCGACTGTCAACGATAAAAATATGGCGAAAGTCATGTGGGACGCATCTGAAGAGGTCCTTGGAAAGGCCAATGTTTTTGAGGACAAGCCGATGATGGGCGGCGAGGATATGTCGTTGTATCTTCAGAAGGTGCCCGGAGTATTCGGATTCCTCGGCATGCAGAATCCGAAAATCGGAGCGAACGTCCCGCACCATCATCCGAAATTCATGATGGATGAAAGAGTCCTGCCGTTGGGAGTCGAGGTGCTTTACAGAACAGCGGAGAAGTATTTCGACCAGTAGATTTAACCACCCGGTTAATTACGGAAGTATGTCGTCAACCTGATCGGGCAGACGGCTTGGTTGCTGTTTGGCGGACTGCCAGGGAAGGCCTTCCGGGAATCGTCTTTTCAGTGCGGATGCGAGGATGTGGAGAAGGACCTCATGGACTTCCTGTATTCGCTGCGTATTTTCGCCGGGAACCACAATCGGATAATCGACCTGACTGGCGATCCGTCCGCCGCGTTTACCAAGAAGCGCGACAGTACTGATTTTCCGATCTCGCGCCCATGCCGCGGTATGGAAGAGGTTCATGGATTCGCCGGAGGTTGAGATAAGCCATATCTGGTCGCGTGGACGCACCAAAGCTCTCGCCTGCTGGAGGATAGTCCTTTCAAAGGAGAAATCGTTGCTGATGGATGTCAGCGACGAAATGTCCGTGACCAGTGAGATTGCGGGAAGGGGTGCGGTGTAGTGCTCGTATGCCCCGACAAGTTCGCTCGCTATATGGCAAGCGTCGGCAGCGGAGCCGCCATTGCCGGCAAAAAAGAGCGTCCCGCCATTTTCTATAATTGTGACGGCTTTATGGATAGCGCTTGCGAACGGATCCTGACAGGCGGTCAGGGCTGCTTCCATGTGATTGATACTCGAACGGAAAGTTTCCTCAATAAGATCCTGATATTCCATAAGCGGTATCTCCCCAGTGCTACGGTTCAAATATTCAGAATGTGTGCGTAAAAAAATAAAGATAAATTCCGAATGCAACTATATAATCTGTCTTTATTTAATAACATAGCATAAAAAGTACGGATCAAGAAACAGGAAACCGGAAATTCAGGTCGCCATGTATCTGGGAAAATCCGGGATGAAAATAAAAAACGAGCCCACATTGTGAGCCCGTTGGAATTGCCGTCAAGTTGGCAACTATACGGTTCGGCTGAATGAAAATCATTCAGGGGGATCCCAATTGCCAGCAATGCCATCAAAGAAAATTATGTCATAAATTCCGAAGAATACCGGGGCTGAGATCCTTACCGTTGTTACATCGAGTCCCGGAGGACATCCAGGGTCGATATAATAACCGTCATGAAGGGCTGTTGCGCCCACAGAAAGTACTCCTTCCCAGTCGAAAGTTGATTCTCCGGGAAGGGGGTCTCCGACTACGATATTGCCATCGTCATCCCAATCGGCTTCGCACTGTATTGCGGTGACATCGGCGTGTGAGCCGTATCCGCCACCGCCAATACTTGTATAAAGATAATTGAAAATATTAATGGTGTAATGCATCGTCTGGCCGAGATAATAGAACGGTAGACCTGCATTTGGACCACTTGGGATAGTGCCGGCAGGATCATCGTAGGTGACCATGCAGTCCACAAGGCCGAGCGGGATGAGATCGATATCGATCTGAGCACCGCGGCTCTCGATAATGTAAAGGCCATCATCGTTGCGGCCTAATGTGCCTGTCGCCATAAGATTTCCGTCCAGGTCAGTGTAGGTGAATTTCGCAACTACATCGCCGTTAATGTCGAATGAGTTGAAGAAATCGTACATTGACTGCTGGTTGTTTTTTTCTGGTACCACTGGGTTCGATCCGCTTGAGCAGCCGAGGCCTACAACTAAGAGGGCAACAACTGCCAAAGCTATAACCTTTCTAAACATGTTTTATTGTTAGTCTCCTTTCTTTTTAATATTAAAAGACAACGTTGCCAGTGTTTTTATTCTAAAACGTCCGTGCCTCATCCCAATAATGCATGCTCATAATACTTTAGATGCCAGGATTCCAAAAAATGCTAGCATGACCATGAAGAAAAATCAATTTTTAAATGATAATTTTATGCTATCTGCTGAAATAATGTTACATAATGTAATAGTTTAAAAATTAAATGTTTTAAGGATTGAAATACTGCATAAAGCCCCGGGTTCAGTAAATAATCACCGCGATTTCATCGGCCCTCGGACGGGCATGAGCATCATGCGTCGGATAATAACCGCTGCCGCCCGTACCGGACCCGAACCCTATCGCCGCCCTGGTTCGGGCAGCACCGTTCGGATTAAGCCCGCTAAGTCTGAATCTGGCCCAGTCTATATACCATTCTTCTGTAGTCGCAGCCAAAGCAGGATCGGTAAGGATCGGAAGTTCAGGAGAAGCGATAACGCTCCAGAGACTTGAATCTATATAATCAGAGTCCGGATCCATCATCCAGCAACCGCCGGAGACTGCCCCGCCGTAACCGGGACGTTCCCACTGCCTCATTCCGTGAGTCGAATTGACGCCACCGTAACCCATCTCCCATGGATGCTGGTCCTGTGCGTAGCCACTGGTTTCGGCGTTCTCGAACTCAAGGAACGCCAGTTCAGTAGACCCAATACTGTCCGATAACGGTTCGCCCGGCACAGATCGCGCTTTAACTTTAAAATAATAAGAACCTCCGCTGTTATAACCCGGATCGCCTGTGAGCAGGTTTTTATATGATGTGACTAGCGGAGGAGTAGTTGCCAATTCTTCCCATTTTTCGATCCCATCGTATGGATTTGTATCCTGGTATATTACCCATTCCGCGATATTTCCTGAAACCTGAGAGCTATCCCACTCATAATAGATGCTGGGGATATCCAGAGGATTCGAGGTGTACTCGTAAGAAAGAAAGGCTGTCCTGTTTAATGAAATTTTCAGATTGACATTGTCTGACAGGAATTCCGGAGGTTTCGGCAGCATTGCGAATACAGTCATTGATCGTTCGGAGTACCCTAATATTCCCTCAAGGTCCTGGATCCTGCAGTCGATTACATAATGACCGACATGCGGGAAGGAGACGTTGATTGAACCGTCCCCGTATGGATGCCAGGTAGTTGTGTTTCCATATCCCTCGTCATACCCGTTCGGGTTATCGCCGCCGGTTTCCCACTGAAAAACCAGGTCTTCACTCATATCCTGGCAGTCCATGAAACTATCAACAGAATATGTGTGGGTTTCACCTGCCTGAACCATAGTTGGTCCATTGATTGAACCAACCCTGGGCGGGGAATTCAATCCAGCCTGAGTTTTGTAAATCTGGTAGTTGGCGAGATTCGCGTCCTCAGGACCGTCGAACTCGATTGGAATATCCAA
>JAPKYR010000163.1 GCA_026394215.1 bacterium | reverse complement strand
GGCTCATAAAGGTATGCCCTGGCGGAAGTTTCGGTCAGATATCTGAAATCCGACCCGTCCGCTTTACATACCGCGATTCTGCTTATCGGGGTTTCTTCACCCTCGAAAACTTCCTGACGTCTTAAGAGCAGGGACAGATTGCCATTGCTGTCCCAGAAAACCTGATAGACATATGTAACCGTATTCTCCTCAAGTAGATTAGTAACTACCCCATCAGCGAGATTCACCGATACGACATCGCGTGAATTGCTTCCAATATCGGTCGACGAATTGCTATTCCATATTTTGATGTCGCAAAACATTGTCGTTCCGGTGTCGTCGACATGCGCAGGTCCGATTTTGGTCACATTTTCGAAACGATGAAGAAGCTCCGCGGCGCCTGTGTTAATGTCGACTTTTATGTATTCCAGAACCCCGGTGGTACTTCGGGGACGGCGAACGGCTATACAGCTTGCGCCATCGGGCATCATCGTAAGCGGGACATCCTCGACAGATTCGGTATACAGCCCGGACGTCACCCCGGTTTCCACGTCGCATTTGAAAATATTGTACTCGCCTGCATCGACCGACCATCGCGAATAAAACAGCACATATTTCCCATCCAGCGAAAAAATAGGCCCTGCCTGAACCGCGCGCGAATATAATCCGGTCAGCGACGCATCCATGTAAGTCCCCGCTTTAATGTCATATATGAAAAGATGGCGTTCGTTCTGATCCGCGTCACCAACCGCGCTTCCAACAAACGCTACCATATCGCCGGATGGAGACGGGGTAATGTGTAAGATATGTCCAGGAAACTCGAAGAGAATTTCACGGCGGGAACCGTCCGGCTCTGCGATAAGGACTCTCGCGGTCGGAGCGACATCTACTGTGCTTGCGAAGCGGTCATTGACTGTGTAAAGAAGATGAAGGCCGGGAATGTCGCGAAGCGGGGTAACGGTTTCCGCGGGGATCGTGCCCTCCTCGGGTTTCTGACCGGTATCGCCATTGGTCCCCACGCATGAAATCTGGAATAGCATGCAGACTGCTAGTAAGAGGGGAATATTTCCACAAAGAGATTTCACGGGGTAATTGTAACATGGTGGGATAAAAATACGTATAAGGCGCAACTAACAGAATCAATATGCCGTCATATATCTGATTGTCATTTAATGATATAATTCTTTTGTATCGTACAGGAACCAAGGAGGTTCAGGTAATGCAATCATCTTTTCGATTATTTTTCATCATTGCGATCACAGGATTGATCAACGCTGGTTGCGCAGTGTATGGTTCACAATCGATCTCACTGGATGAGGGTAACTTCGCCTTTGTGGTGGGTGCCTTTAATGGTGTTCGTATTTTTAATATTTCTGATCCTAAAAATCCCGAAAGTGTGGAATCCGTCGACACACAGGGATTTGGTGCAGATATAGCACTGTCCGGTGGGTATGCGTATGTGGCAGATGCTGCTGACTGTCTTAAGATATTCGACATAGACCCTCCCGGTGATGCTTACATAGTTAAGACTGTTGACGCGCTGTATGCTTCTAGTATAGCCGTATCCGGTGGCTATGCGTATCTGGGGACTTATGAACCCAGTCTTCAGATAATTGACATAGATCCAATTGAGTCCGCATTCATCGTGAAGACAGTCAGCACATTGGATAGAGAATTCGGTGTAGCCGTATCGGATGGTTATGCGTACGTGGCGGATTGTGAATCCGGTCTTCAGATAATCGACATAGATCCCCCCGAGTCCGCATTCATCGTGAAGAGTGTCGACATGCCGGAGGATGCAGTGGGTGTGGCCATATCCGACGGCTACGCATATGTGGCGGATCATAATGCGGGTTTTCAAATAATCGACATAGACCCTCCCAGTTCTGCACACATCGTGAAGTCAGTCCAGTATTCACTTGGGGGGGCGGCATGGAGTGTAGTTGTGTCCGGTGACTTCGCGTATATAGCATATGATTATACCGGTCTTCTGATAGTCGACATAGAGTCTCCCGAGTCTGCATACATTGTGAATGTAGTCGACACGCCGGGGGTGGCTGTAGATGTAGCCGTAAACGGCGGCTACGCGTATGTCGCGGACAGTGAATCTGGCCTTCAGATCATTGACATTGACCCTCCAGATGCCGCTTACATCGTGAAGACAGTCGATACGCAGGGACCTGCAGGGGATGTAGCAGTATCCGGGGATTAGAATATACAAAACAGTGGGATCACGTAAAATCCCTGCAGTGTGCAATCGAATAGGTGCTTTTTATGCACCCCCTACATATTCCTCCGATACTGCCCGCCGACATCATAGAGAGTCTTTGTGATTACGCCCAAGCTC
Source organism: bacterium (assembly GCA_026394215.1). Classification (GTDB taxonomy): domain Bacteria; phylum JAJVIF01; class JAJVIF01; order JAPKYR01; family JAPKYR01; genus JAPKYR01. The sequence goes on along the minus strand of JAPKYR010000163.1, from coordinate 24,504 downwards.
GCATGTCTGACAGTGTGCATCAGTTCCGCGAAAATGTTTCCGCCCTCGAGCGCGACCTTTCTTAATTTCGCGAGAGCTTCAGGTTGGGTAGATGAACGGTCAGAATTGTATTTCAGGCAGCGGTCGAGATGCATCTGCTTTTCTTCGTATGTCGCGCGCCTCAGTTCCGGTTCGGCCATTACATAACCTTCCGCGAGAGTTTTCGGATCGATGTATTGATTCACGCCGATGATAGGGAACTCTCCGGTGTGCTTCAGGCGCTCGTATTTCAGACTCTCATCCTGAATCTTGCCACGCTGATACGCGCGCTCCATCGCGCCAAGGACGCCGCCGCGCTCGGAAATGGATTCAAATTCTTTCAATATCGCTTCCTCGACAACATCGGTCATCCATTCGGTGAAAAATGCGCCCTGTGTCGGGTTCTCGCACTTCGCCCATCCGAATTCCCTTGTTGAAATCAACTGGACAGCCATCGCGCGGCGCACGGATTCCTCGGTCGGAGTTGTGATAGCTTCATCGTACGCGTTCGTGTGAAGGCTCTGGCAGTTGTCGAAAATCGCGAGGACCGCCTGAAGGGTCGTGCGGATATCGTTGAACTGGATTTCCTGCGCGTGAAGGCTTCGCCCAGAAGTCTGTATGTGATATTTCAGCTTCTGCGACCGGTCGTTCCCGCCGTAAAGATTTTTCATCGCGATAGCCCAGATTCGACGCGCGACACGTCCGATAACAGTGTATTCGGCGTCAAGCCCGTTCGAGAAGAAGAACGAGAGATTCGGCGCGAAATCATCTATTTTCATTCCACGCGCCAGATAATATTCGACATATGTAAACCCGTTGGAAAGTGTCAGCGCGGTCTGTGTGATCGGGTTCGCGCCTGCCTCGGCGATATGGTATCCGGAAATTGAAACCGAGTAATAATTTCTGACCTTGTTATCGATGAAAAATTCCTGGATGTCGCCCATCATTTTCAGCGCGAATTCGGTGGAGAAAATGCACGTATTCTGCGCCTGGTCTTCTTTCAGAATATCGGCTTGTACTGTGCCGCGCACTGTCTGAATTGTTTTCGACCAGATTTTCCGGTATTCATCCTCGCTTGGCTTGCGACCCTCGCGCTTCATGAAAACATCGACCTGCCCGTCAATCGCAGCGTTCATGAACATCGCGAGCATTATCGGAGCTGGGCCGTTTATCGTCATCGACACCGATGTATTCGGGGCGGACAGATCGAACCCGTCATAAAGCCGTTTGATATCATCCAGCGTTGAGATCGCGACGCCGGACTCCCCGACCTTCCCGAAAATATCCGGCGTTTTATCGGGATCGTGCCCGTACAAAGTTGGAGAATCAAAAGCTGTGGACAAACGTTTCGCTTCATCATCCTTGGAGAGATAATGGAACCTTGCGTTCGTCCTTTCCGGCGGACCCTCTCCAGCGAACTGCCGCTTTGGATCCTCCCATCCGCGTTTCAACGGGAAAACTCCGGCGGTATATGGAAATTCGCCGGGCACATTTTCCAGAAGGAGCCAGTACAGATACCGTCCCCATCCCCAGTACGCGGGGAGAACCACTCGCGGGACTTTTGTCCCGGCAAGGGTCTCCGACGTAAACGGCTGGCAGATTTCCTTATCGCGTACAAGGTACGAAAACGTGTCGCCGGAATATTTTTTGTAAAGCTCCGGCATTCCGGCGAGGAGTTCCACGCAGACCGGATCGAGCGCGTCCATCGATCTGTGATAAAACGCTCTGAGTTCGCGAATTGTGTCATTCATAGGTTCCGGGAGATTATCCGAATATCTCTTTATCGGGAGGGGGACATCGTCCTGCAGCCCTAACAGTACCATATACGCATGGCACATCATCGCCGCATCCGACGCCTGGTCCTTCGCCCATTTGCGGTAGTCGCGGACAGTTTTCGCGATTTCAGCAAGGTACTGAATCCGTTCAGGCGGGATGATTCCGGTGCGTTTCGATGTCTCGACTTCTTCCATCGCCGGGCGAGGGATCGAAATCGTCCAGCCGATATTTTTTTTCAGCGTGAACAGATCGCTGAGTTTATGGTAGAGAAGATTCACGCCGGGATCGTTGAACTGGCTCGCGATTGTCGGGATCACCGGAAGGTCGCAATCGTCGGGCTCGTGGTAGAGATTATGATTCCTTCGATACTGCTTCCTCGCGTCGCGGAGGGCGTCCTTGCCTCCCGGATGTTCGAATTTATTCAGCGCGACAATGTCGGCGTAATCGAGCATGTCGATTTTTTCGAGCTGGGTAGCGGCGCCATATTCTGGCGTCATAACATAAATAGAAATGTCCGAGTACTCGATTATCGCCGTATCGCCCTGCCCGATTCCTGAAGTTTCTATAACGATAAAATCAAATCCCGCGGCTTTCAGAACATTTATCGCGTCCGGAAGACACTCGGCGATTTCCATAGTGCTCTCACGGGTCGCGAGGGATCGCATATAAACACTATTGCCGACCACCGCGTTCATCCTGATACGATCCCCGAGAAGCGCACCGCCGGTACGTTTGCGGGTCGGGTCGATAGAGATAATCCCGACTCTCGCGCTCGGATTGTCGGCGAGATAGCGTCGGACAATTTCATCTGAGAGCGACGATTTCCCGGACCCACCCGTGCCGGTAATGCCAAGCACCGGAATTTCCTTCTTCAGGGCTTTAATTTTTTTCACGCAGGCCAGACGGATTATCTCAGCCTCATCAGGGGCGTCGACAACACGCTCCACATATGTGATCGCCCTTGCGACTTCCAGCGGATGATTTGTATCGAGATTTTTTATAACATCGTTAACTGTCCGCGAGTCCATGTCCCAGATATTTTTGTCGCACTCCTCGACAAGAATATTGATCATGCCCTGCAATCCCATACGCCGCCCGTCGTCCGGCGAGAAAATCCTGTTTATCCCGTAATTGTGAAGCTCTTCGATCTCGCGGTGGACAATGACGCCCCCACCGCCACCGTAAATTCTTATATGTCCGGCGTTCCGTTCGCGAAGGAGGTCGTACATGTACTTGAACGACTCCACATGGCCGCCCTGGTAGCATGACATGGCGATCGCGTTCGCATCCTCGTCGATAGCCGCTTCGACTATTTCCATCACGCTTCGATTGTGGCCGAGGTGGATAACCTCGCAGCCTGTCGACTGGATAATCCGGCGCATGACATTTATCGCCGCGTCATGTCCGTCGAAAAGGCTCGCGGCAGTGACAATTCGCACCGGAGTTTTCGGGTCGTATGGTTCATGCTCTTTTAGAATTTGGTCGCTTTGCGTTGTCACTTTCTTCTCGCTGGTTACTGTCATTTTTTAAACCCTTGAAAAATCTTTCGAATTTCGCGTTCTATGTTACATAGCCTTATTCTGCTCCGCCCTCTCCGTTCGGGGTTTCGACGTTGTCGCCTGAATTATCCGCACTTACTTCCTGCTCAACAAGCTCCGGCCATGCAAGGTAAAATTCCGCTGACTTTTGTTCATCCGTACATGCGAAAAATACCGGACGCTCGCGTCCCCATCCTATGAAACAGAATCCATCCTCATCGATTTTTTCGTAATAAAAATCGCCCGGCGATATTTCTTCCGACGGTACAGCCAACTCGCCCGTGATGGGATTGATGTAGTGCACATTCACATCGCCATTTTCGTACATATCGTCGAAATTTTCAGCGCTCCGTCCATTCCGCTGCATGAAACTATCGAAAGCGTCGATCGCCTGCCTGCAATAAACCGCGACAAACTGCTCGTCGCGCGGAAGGTCGTTATTAAAGAAATAATTGTAGTCGATTTCCGAGTGATAAATATAAATCCGCTTCACCATCGACCGGACCATAATAGTCCCATCTTCATTTCTGAGGAACCATGCTTCGAGATGGGTCTCCTCGCCATTTTCCCGGGGGCTCGATAAAAAGAGATTGCCCTCTAGATCGCCATCGGGAAAATCCGCCTCTGAAAGCGAAATCACATCGCCGCCGGTATAGGGGTTGGTCATTTGGACGTTCAGATGTCCCGTCTCCATGAGTTCAGTGAGGGATGAAGGCGAACGGCCGAATTCGATCATGAAAGTGTACACAGCGTACTCGGCAGCTCCGTAATTTCTGGCGACCTCGTCAAAAGCGAGGGAAAATTCCTCATCGGACCATTCCCTCGGACCTGCAATTGCAGAATATGGGATACTGAGAAAAAGAAAGATTGAAAGCCCCGCAAGGAGCATTTTCAAAATTTGTCTTGCTTTCATATGACCTCCCGGTCAAAAGTCAGATTATAGCACGTCGCGTGCGCATAGACACAGGGAATATACCTGTTTAGAATACGGGAGAATGCCGGATAGTTCATTTATGAGTTTGTATCGGAGGCACGAGCGTCAGCGAGTGCTCTGATGGTAGAGCACTCGCTGACGCTCATGCCTCTGATACATTTTTCACCTGGATTCCCTGAACGCCCTTGTCGGAAGCACTGTCTCAAAGTACAATACTCATATATTCACAAGCGATTTTAACGGGGCTTTGCAAAATGGCAGGGGACTCAGAAAAATCCAGGCTCTTTTTTCTGGACCATAAACAGGCTCTCGCGCTTGCGTTCCTCCCGATTGCCGTTTTCGCAGTGCTCGAATTCACCCCTTTGAAACCATATGTCGATTCTTTAACGAAACTGGACCTCTGGACCACCGCCGGGCAGAGGTTCCGATGGATTTTGACCGGATTGCTTCTGCTGATTACATTGCTGATTTTCATTAAGCACTGGGCGTATTACTACCGTCCACTTACAGGACCCAAAGGCGGGGCATTCAAGGCCACGATCGGGATTATGTCCCCTCTCGAACTCACGCTCGATCGATGGATTATTTTCACCGGCGGACTTCTTTTCGTTCTGGCTTACTATCTACCCACCTACTGGCCGATCGGATACACAATATATTGCCTGTTCGGATTGCTAAGATGCAATACCACATTCAACCGAGGACGAATAGCGGCATTCTGGAAAAAACACGGCGAGAAAAATCTTAAACGGATCGGACCGTTAAGCACATTTCCGCAATACGCGTGGCCGAATAAATTTGTGGGGAAAATCAGGCTGTCATGGAAAAGCCTCGATACACTTCACGAAGGAGCCGACGGGGTACACCGTCCGGCGGGAGCGATACTCACAGGCTGGAGATGGTCGTTCCAATTTCACCTTCTGTACGGGGTAATCACGTCGCTGATTACGATCATCACCGTATATATGGAAGGTCCGAACATGATCGCGCTGATAACTTACCTCGTATTCCTTCTCGGTCCGGGAGTTCTATTTTTCCTGCTTTCGAATTACTCGCTTGCACTCGGCGAACGGCGATGGCAGGCGCTGAACGGCATCGTCCGGCGAAAAGTCCGTTAACCCGCCATAACTTGCGATCAATCAGATATTACCCATCGAAGTCACATTATGATCTCAAGTCCTTGCCAGCGCGCGGCATATATCACATTCCCATCGTTGATCATTTCACGAGGTTCAAGAGTCGATGAGTCGCCGACGATCTGAATATCCCCGGGATTCTGGATATCGAATACATATAAACCATGATTGGCGACGGACGAATAGGCGTAAGAATTATCAAGCACTAATAGACCTAATACGAAACATGATGGTGTATCGAGATAGGACCCCAGCAGGGGAGGATTGGTCGGGCTCACGCCAAGGTCGAAGATGTAAAGCTCTCCGCATATTTCAGTCAAATACATCTTGTCATCGTCAATACATATTCTCTCGGGATTTCCGACGTCGCCGAATGAGCTTACGTGAACCGGATTTGCCGGATTCGAAATATCAAACACCATTATACCCGCTTCGAAATTGCACATATAGAGGTAACTGTTTCGAATCAGCATCTCGAAGTGATATGCCTGAGGCGTTTCCTGCGATGTTGCGGGAGGCATGTTGTACGGGTCGGAAATGTCGACGGTCGAAAGCATGTGCCCTTCTGAGCCACCCACGTATGCATAATCGCCATTCAGAACCATATATTGGGGTAAATATATCGGGCATAGGTCGGCATAGATAGGGTTGGTATAGTCGGACATGTCGACGGTCCATAGTCCGTCCTGACCAGTTAAATATACGAAATGCCCATCGAACTCGATGTCCATAAAATTGTCATCTAGATCAAATGTTGTCACATATTCAACATCTGTAGGGCTATTTTTTTTATATATATTGAGCGCTGTCCACCCGTATGTGGTAACAATGATGTCGCCGCTCATTGCGATCTCCTCTCCGCTAGGTCCACTCACATATTGAATTTGTTGTGGATTTGTCGGATCTCCTCCGGTTTCAGGCGTGCAACTCACCACAACATCGTTATCTTCTTCATTACCCGACTGATCCTCGGCACGGATAACGATATACCACGTTTTATCGCCTTCCAGCGAAAGTGTGGCCTTCAAATCCGTCGTGTCTCCAGTTACCGCATGAATATCCTTTACCTCAGAGACATCGCCTGAACCAAACGGAAGAGTATCGGTGTAATACGCGTTATACATTACAGGCGGTGTGAGATCATCAATGGCTTCATTGAATTCTATAACCGCAAAACCGTAACCTGGAACGGCATTCTGGGCTCCGACGGTCGTGACCCATGAAGGCGGCTCTGTATCGAGTCCCAGTGTGACATAATCGCTGGCGATCGGAAAATCCGTATACGGTGCGACGAGTCCCTCCCATGTCGATATGTCTTTGTAACTTTCAAGCGAAATTCCCAACGTCGAGCCATCGGGAGCGCCACTAAGTGTAACTCCCGCAAAAAGAGTAATAGAGTCCGGGAAATTGAATTTCTTATCAAGCCCATTGAATTTGCATTGATTCAGCCCGGAAAAACTCGCCTGGCTTATAACGGGATCTGAATCGTCCCAGTTTCCATTCTCATTCTGGTCAAGGACAAGGAACCCATCTATAAGCGATGAATTCGGCGCAGTCCCATGCTTTCGAATGATCAAATTATCCACCGTTGCCACATAGCCGGTATGACAGTTAATTTGCAGAAGTTTAATCGGCTTCAGTGTCTGGTAAGAAGTGGCAGGGGCTATGCTTTGTCCGTCGACAGTGAATGAGCTGGTTAATTTTTCCAGCGATATTCCGTAAGTGGTAGAGTTACCTGCGCCGGGAGAATAGACTTTAAGATAATACTCTTTGCCGGGCGTCGTATTGTTGAATGAGAGCTTTTCGAAACTTGAACCGGCATGATTCGGTCCGGTAACGCTTACCAGCAAGTCGCTCAAACCCGGATTGGAGTACAAAGCCATGTCCAGATTCTCGCCCCATGTATATATATCGAGGGTGATTTCAAAGTAACTATTGTCATCGATAACGAATTTATAGAGGTCGACAGAATCGTGATACGGATTGCCGGGAAAATCATGGATAGTGTCGTACATGCCGCCATCGTCGGGATCAAACGGCACAAATCCGTTTGAGTCTTTAATGCTGTCGAATCTGTCGGATCCGTAGACCGCCCTGACCGCATTGCATCGACCGTGGCCTGTATATATGTCGAATCCCGCAGTGCCCAGATCATCCGCTGTATCTTCCAGTCTGTCTTTATACCATTGCGCGGTTTGTCCCGGATTTACGCTTCGAATCAGCGCCATCACAGCAACCGACATGGGACACGCACAGGATGTTCCACCAAAGAATTCGTCTTCTACGCCGTCGTAGTAACAGGAGCTGCAGCTTCCGCTTGTAGATATATAGTTTTCTCCGAAGCCCGACACGCTGATCCAGGGGCCGTAATTTGACCCCCAGTAGTAACCATCCTGGCCTTCGGTGATTTTCTTTTCATCAATAGCGTCACCGTCATATGTAAAGGGGACTGTCGCCGCGATAGCCTGAACTGAACTGTAACCGGCAGGGTACAATGGATCTGACATCTCGTAATTGCCTGCGGAGGCCAGATTATTTATCCCATTACCGTTATCCCATGCAGCGTCAAGCGCGGCATGCATTATCGAACTCTCATCCGGTCCTCCAAACGACATGCTGAGAATATCGGCTCCGTTATCAACGGCATATTCGACGGCTTCGACTATATACGATTCATAGGCTTCGTCAAAGCCAATTCTCAAGGCCATGATTTTGACTCCCGGAGCAATTCCGCACAAGCCTGCGTTGTTATCGATTATGCCCGCAACTACGCCCGCGCATGCGGTGCCGTGATAATACCCGGACGATCCCTGGTCCCAGGGATTATTATCATTGTCCACCGTATCCCATCCCCATGTGTCATCGATATAGCCGTTGTGATCATCGTCTATGCCGTTACCAGGGATTTCGTCCTGATTATTCCAGATATTATCGGCAAGATCGACGTGGTCCTTACGAACCCCGGTATCTATTATTGCGACCACTACATCGCTCGAGCCCATAGTATCGTTCCACACAATAGGTGCGCCGACCTTCGCAGGCCCCCATTGTTCGTAAATATTATCCCGTGGATCGTTGCCGACATCATCGGGGTTTTCCCACATGGGGTCGTTAGGCCAGTATTCAACGTATTTTTTAAGCTTTGATGGGTCTGTCTCAAAGCTCCTTTGAGAGTCGGATTGAGGACCGGTAGTAAAAACCTGACCGGCAGCTATGTCCTGGTTCATATTCGGCGCGACGGAATTGTTTTTTCCATTGCATCCGACAGCCAATGCGAGCAATGCGCACAACACAATCGCCATGCGGACAAAAACCATCATGCTTTCATTCTTTCTGATCACCGACAACCTCCGCGGTTCAAAAGGGCTAATCCTATAGATTAGGTTAAATGATAACAGAGTCGGGCACTCGGTATCAAGTCCTGCATACGAATGTCGAATCCGAATTAAAGGGGACCAATTATACTAATCCTGTTTAATATCCTTTTTTTCCAGGAAACTTGGCGACGACGGGTGACGGGTGGCGGTGACAAGCTAAGTGACGCATAAAAGGGGGCCAATTACTTCAATTCTACATGGCGTCACGTGCTTGTCGCCGCCACCCGTATTCAGGAAAAAACTGATGTCAAGTGGAATTGGCATTAAAGGGAATTAAAGGGTTAAAGGGGACAGCTACCTATTGATTTTTATTTATTACTTAACTTGAATTTGGGGAGGCCAATAGGAAGTATTGACATCAATGTAATTCAATGGATAGCTGTCCTCCTTCCCCTTTTCCCTGACTGATGGTTCCTTATCCTTCTATACATCGGGTCCGCGCGCGGACCGCGTCGCGACACGCCAAGTGTTTTAATTCCGATCTGCGCTGTCAGTAGGCAGGCGTACCAGTACGCGGTTATCATCAGCCCGGAACCGAGGAGAATCCCGAAAAGTTTTCCGGCGAACGATATCTCAACGGGTATCGAGAAGTACGGCATTATGGTCATAAATCCCATCCCGGCAATTACAGCCAAGACAAGCAAGCTTTGCCCGAATGCCGCCCAGACTGTGCCGACCCTTGAAAACACTATTGAATAAAGCCCGGTAGCCCGCGACGCAAGCAGTAAAGAGAGAAGAATCAGGATCGCGAACACGACGATGCCGATCGTGCAATATAGAAAATATTCGGAGTATTCGTAATTCGCGGATAGAATGGTTTTCATGGCAGGCAGTAAATTGAAAGCAAAATATAAGAGATAGTACCCGCCGATGAAATAGAAGACAGTTTCAAGGATCACCAGCGACCGAACAAGATATGGCATCGAGGCGCCGTAGTAAATTTCGGCATCGGTCATTGGGGTTGTATATACAGAGTGAATTACTCCCTGGTCGACCTCTCTCGCGATTTTCATCGACCCCTCGAATAGTATCGAATAGCCGACCCTGATCCATGCGATCAACAGCAGAAAGAAGATGGGAAAGATAGTAAAAATAAACGGAAAGCTTTTTTATAAAATTTGATAAACAGGGAATTCGACTTGATATCGCTCGAACCGGCGAGAAATTCAACGACCGGGAAAAGCGCGTCCGAAAGGTCGATCTCCATCGCGGAGTCCGCGGCGTAATCGATTTCCTGCTGATACTTGATCTCAGCCTGGATTTCCTCTTCTTCCGGGTCGAAATCCAGATCCTGAAATTGATCCGGGAACCATTTTTTATATTCCGAATACTTCAAGTCTGCGAATTTTCTATAAATATTCTCCTAATGAAAAGAATACGATATATTCGCATTAATTAAAATAGACTGGTAACTATCCCCTTTTTCGAAAGTTACCAGCCAAGATCCTGCGTCAGTTTCATATAAAATGCGTCATAGCTGCCATTCGATACATGAGGATCATCACCCGCTCCGGGATCGAAATCCACCGAATCCTGGAACGTTCCAACCACACCCAGCATGCCGGTGGCGGTATAACCTGAAATGCCCAGACCCATGTCATTCGTGGAACTGCCAAGCCCGATTGCGGTTTCAAATCCTGAATCGCCGAACCGCGCCACGAAAATATCCTGAAGCCCATTGGTTGTGAGTTCGAAAGGTACTCCTGACGGATTGAAATCGACAGTGTCCGTGTAAAGGCCGGTAACATAGGTTTTGAATCCGCCTCCGACCAGGTCTTCCATTATGCAGATTCCACGCCCTACATCGTAATGCATCCCACCCCATGTATAAGCCCCCTCATAACCGTCGGCAAATGAAAACACGCTTAAAAATGCATCCGTTTCCCCATTAGTAGTACGATCGTCATGAGCCGCAAGGGGATTAAAATCGACGGTATCTCTAAAACTGCCGGTAACATAAATGTAACTGGGGTCAACAGCCACTCCCATCCCAGCATCGGCTTGAGCTCCACCCCAGCAGGTTACCCCCTCATATCCTCCCGTATCGCCACTGTAAATCGCGAGGAAAACATCGGTATCCCCATTTGAAGTCGGGTCCAAACCGATCCCACCCAAATCAAAATCAGCGGAATCGCTAAAGTAACCAGTGATGAATACCTGGTCGGGATCGCAGGCTACACCAGTTACCCCGTCCATACCGATGCCCCCGAAAGCCTCAGCCCATATTGTATTACCCTGCCAATCCAGCCGAGCCATCGAAATGTCAAAGTCCCCATTGGATGTGTAAATTTCCTCACCATCGCCCGGATCGATATCTGCGTCGCCCTGTACGGCTCCGACAACGGTCACTTCAGTATCGCTGACATCGATAGACATCCCCTGGTCCACTCCTGGCCCTCCCCATGTTCGCACCCAATCTAGACTTCCATCGCTCAGAAACCTTGCGACAAAAGCATCCATCGTATCGGAGTCTGAACTGACCGAGACTACTCCGGGACCCGGATCGAAATCCACAGTACCCGTAAAATAGCCGGTTAAATACACCCCGCCGTTACCTTCATCAATCACGACATCCTGGGCCCAGTCATTACCCGTCGAGCCAAGCGTAATGGCCCAGAGGAAATTGCCGTTATAATCGAACATGCTCAGGAAAATATCATCGTTTCCCTGAGAAGTCCCCAGGCTGATATCCGGTCCGGGATCGAAATCCACCTCATCATTGAAAAACCCGGCGACATACGCGTTTCCATCGGTGTCGAAATCCACGCTTTGCGCCCGGTCCTGACCGGAACCGCCCCACGTCCTCGCCCAACCACTATCCACTACATGAACCTGGACCGGGACATCGAGCGTATCAACACCTCCAAGGTCGTCGGTCACGCGAAGGTTCACTTCATAATCGCCCACAACGTCCCATGAGTGCAGAACGTCCATGCCCGTTTCATCGAAAACCGAATCATTTTCCCAGTCCCATTCGTATAGGACGATTGTCCCATCGGAATCGGTTGATGCCGACCCGCTGAACATGACCGGCGTCCCCATCGGTACCGTTACATCGGTAGGCGTCGCAATGGCAACCGGAGAGGCATTTACAGTAATGTATATTGGATGATTTAGAGTATTGGTTGAGCCATCATCGTCGGTAACGCGCATTTGTACCGAGTGCTCCCCTCCCGACGAGAAACTGTAATTGACATTATTCCCTTCCATGTCGTACACGCCGTCATTTTCGAAATCCCATTCCCACAGCACAATTGAACCGCCATCGGGATCATAAGAACCGGCATCGATAAAGTTTACTTCTTCACCGATGTTGACTGTCTTGGGATTTCCATCTCCGGCAGCAACCGGTGGCATGTCATACCAGTCGATAACTTCCAGGATAATAATCTGATATGCAGCCAGGTCGAGCCAGGGCGGCGCGCCCGCGTTTTCATCATCGACCACTCTTATCAGGCAGAAATAATAGCCTGCAGACGACAGTTCTTCGTTTGGAATATCTACGGTCCATTGGTCATAACCCGTAAAAGAACTGACAAAAGAAGCCGTATGCTGACCGTCGAATAATTCGGGGCACTCGATTACGGGGGCGCTGTAACTGTCAACTCCCTGCCAGTCGTGAACATAGATTTCAAGCTGATCTGAGCCGCCTTGTGTGTTCAACCCGATATTTACCTGGTTGACGTCAAGAATGACCTGCCAGGCTTCCGGGCAATTTGCTTCAAGGCCGAAATCGGTTATCGGATCATCGACCGGAGTATCGGTTGCGGGTGCCCAATTGGCGTCAACCGCGTAGCCCAGAGTGAATATTCCCGGCCCGGTCGGCATTCTCAGCGAATATGTCCGCGTGACCGCGTCTCCCGCCCAGAATGCGTTACGGGTGTTTGACGGATCATCGGTGTTGTGGCGAAGGTAGCTGTTTAATGTGGCAGTTGGAATGCCGGTAGTCGCGAATCTGCCGGTGAAATATTTCTGGAAATCGCCGACAGGCGCGTCGATTGTCGAACCATTATACAGGGCAGTGAGTCCCTCTGTGTTAATCAGTTCCCCGTCGCCAAGGGTCGGATCGGAAAATGTCTCGCCTGAAATTGGAAACGTATGGCTGCCATTGAACATGATTATGCCGCGCACATCGAAAACCGAAAGCTCTAAATCCGGGAACGGATGTCTAATCTCGATATCGACATTCAGGACACCGGGATTCGGGATACTCCATGCGGTAATTCTGAAACAGTTCGTGCATGACCCGACTTCGAGAAGTTTCAGTATGTTCAGATGAATCGAACTCCCGCGGAGTGGAATAATTTCGTATTTCAAATCTGCTGGGTTGGTGACATCGAATTGGATCAGGTTGTATTGAAGGCAGTAATGATCGCCCCGGGATGCCGTCGCGTCACGATTGGTGTCGGTAAGATTCAAACCCGTAGTTGGGATATCCGAGGTGGTGACTGGAATATCCGGGACAGTCGGCGGGGTCTGTAATCCCTGTCCCGCACATCCGCAAATGAACAATGCAAGGATCGATACCGCTATGAAGGATCGAGTAATGGAGACCATGAGGTATTCCTTTAATATTTTATCGGATCAATATTATAACACCAGAATATGAGAATAACTGGCATCCCTGCAAGGATAAATTTCATAAAAATAATGAAACAAACCGTGACTGATTCTCAATGTTCAATTATTGAGAATCCGCCGAATTGCTCTCGGCTGCTCTGTTTTCCATCATCTCGTCGTATCCCCCCGGTGGCGGAATCCAGATTGTGTAGTCATCTGAAGCCATTTCAGGAAGGGCGATCCTACGCTCCTCCCAGTTATTCTGCATGTCGATGAGAATTACTCCCGGCGTATTATTTTCGCGAAGGGTTATCCATCGGCCACCTATTATGGCATCCTTTGCCTGAAATACTTCGTGAATCACAGATCCATCCGACGCGTTGATAAACTGTGTTTTCGGTGGGGTTGTATCTGACAATTCGAGGCCGATTATAGAACCATCAGGACTGACAGAAAAAAGATTTGGTCCAATTCCATCGATTATTTTATGCCAAACACCCGTTTCAATGTTGTAGCTCCAGAACTCCGATGAAGAAGCGGCAGTTGAATACCCACGGGCAATGATGATTTTGCCATCCGATGAAATAACGGATAAAAACAAAGAGGCGTTTCTATGTTCCGCATCCAGCCATGGACGGGGTGACATGAATTCACCCGTTGTGATATCCATATCTGGGAGATCAAGAATCGTATATTCATTATCGTAGCAAGCTATATTTTTGGAATCATGTGATACCGATAAGAAATCGAACTGGTCAATTTCCGGGGGAGTATTCTCAATTAATGGTTTCTCGGAGAATATTTCTGGAAGCATGATCTTTCTAACCATGGTTAAAGGACTCTCAGGTAAATCCAGAGTATTAATAAAAGTGATTTCGCCACTGTCCGATACAAATGGCACCATTGACGGCCAATTGAATGAACTCGTAATAAGGTTTACCGGTTCGCAGTTAAATGTAACCATGAACGAATTATCCATCCATGTATTACAAATCACGATCGGCTCCCCTTTTGAACCAGCGTCGTCTATCATCTTGATAATCTGCGATTTACTCCTCTGTACTGTTATGAAAACGGAAAGAAAGCATAATAAAATTACGATTATGGGAAGGATGTATCGGTACTTCCTCATTCCGACCTCCTTCCCCATTCCCTGAAAGCAAGGAACGTGAAAATGATTGAAAGCACCAGCCAGCCTGGATTAACTAATAAAGCTAATGCCAAGCCTGAAATATTTGTTTTAAATAGATCTCGGATGGCTGAATTAGAAATGACGATCCCATAAAAGGTTGCTGGTAGTAAAGCGTAAGCTATGTACGCAAGAATGAATTGACCTGCCCGCTGCTTCAACTTTGTGCCCCACCAGAATCCCCAACTAATCGGCAATAGACAGTAACCCAGAACTTCGATAAAAATTATGCTGTAGAGCAAAGGCAAAGCGTCTGTACTGACAGGAAACATTTCTATTAATCCATAACCGTTAAATTCAACACCCATGAAAATTAAACTTTCGATTAACATGATTCTAAAGTCCGGAATATCCGATGAAATAGAAGCAGGTAGTTGGTTGGTGGCAATATGACGACTCATCCCGCATATCACGAGTAAAAATACAATCGCGAAAGGCAATGCAAACTCGACCCATGTAAGGAAAACCGCGATCATTCTGGGCATCAGAGCCTGATATGGACGAAGCGGGACAGTTTTTAGCGAACTATCCGCCCTGCCTTCAAAGACATAAGCCCTGGATAATGCCCACCCGACTATAATTGGCGTAATTGCAAGAAATCCATACTCGCTGAGATTCAATACAAATAAGAATAACTTTCTACTAAAAGGGATAAAATCGAAAAGCCAGAATGCGAAATACGCTGCCGCTGCAGACCAGAGTAATCCCCACACGATGAAAATAAATTTCCCAGACCAGATACGTCCAATGGCACGTTCATACAGCGCCCATGAATAGCTGTCTTTAAATGATGAGAATTTTGCCATTCCAGCCATGAGTGACGTTCCGGGTACAGGCACTCCGATTTTGCCGTGCAAAATTATGAGAAAATTGGAGTTTTGTATTACGGCAAAATCGTTGTGCCAGTCCCCTTCACTCGTCCCCTTCACTTAATCCATCACAATTCATCACTCCGGGCAGTAATCCACCCACTCGCCGGTCATGAGATATTCGTGCATCGCCTTCGACGCGATCTTCGCCTGCCCCATTGCGAGAATGACCGTCGCGCCGCCGGTGATGCTATCGCCGCCGGCAAATACGCCTTTCTTTGTCGTCTTTCCGGTAGTTTTATCCGCGCTTAAAACCCCAAACTTGTCGGTTTTGAGGTCGGGAGTAGTCGACGCAAGCAGCGGATTAACTCCGAACCCAAGCGCGGAGATTACTGTATCGCATGCGATTGTAAATTCGCTCCCTGGTTTGGGAACCGGTCGACGTCGCCCGGACGCATCCGGCTCGCCAAGTTCCATCTCAGAGCACCGCATGCCGGTCACCCATCCGTCAGGACCCGAAAGGACCTCAAGCGGTTGAGTGAGCCAGTGGAATTCGACGCCCTCCTGAATCGCGTGCTCGATTTCCTCGCTTCGCGCGGGAGCTTCCGCACGAGTTCGCCGATACACAATGTGGGAATTTTTGCCAAGACGCTTGCTGACACGCGAGCCGTCCATCGCGGTGTTTCCGCAACCGATAACGACTGCATTTTCGCCAAGCGTGATCGGGGTCGTGTATTCGGGGAACAAGTCGGCGCGCATCATATTGACACGGGCTAAAAATTCGTTCGCGGTATAGACGCCCTTTGAATTTTCGCCGGGAATTCCGAGCATCCATGGAAGCCCCGCGCCGGTACCGAGGAATACGGCATCAAAACCGAGATCTTTAAATAATTCATCTATTGTATATGCCTGCCCGATAAGCGCGTTGTTGACGAAATTGACCCCCATCTTACGAAGTTTCTCGACCTCAGCGTCTACTATTTCGTTTGGAAGCCTGAATTCCGGGATTCCGTATATAAGCACGCCGCCGATTTTATGAAGCGCTTCGAATACCGTGACCTGATGGCCTTTCTGGATCATCTCGCTGGCGGTCGTTAATCCTGCCGGGCCGGAGCCGATAATCGCTACCTTTTTGCCAGTCTGAGGAGCGCAATCGAGGACTTTCAATTCGCCGTGCATGCGCGCGTAGTCGGATACAAACCGTTCCAGACGCCCGATCGCTACCGGTTCTCCGCGCTTGCCTATCACGCATACCGCCTCGCACTGCACTTCCTGCGGACATACGCGTCCGGCAATTCCACCAAGTGTATTAGTTTCGAGAATTTTTTCGTTGGCTTGGAAGAATTTCTTATCCCTGATCAGCGATATGAAAGCCGGAATATCGATATTTACGGGGCATCCATCGACGCATTGCGGTTTCTTGCACTGGATACACCTGTTAGCCTCGACAATTGCCTGCTCCGTACAATATCCAAGCGCGACCTCATCGAAATTTTTAATTCTCGCTTCCGGTTTCTGCTCCGGTATCATCTGGCGCGGAATTTTCATTCGCAGGTTCGATTTGAGATTCTCCCCCAATTCATCGAGTGCGATCCCTTCCGGGAGAGTCGCGAACCATGATTTATCCAGTTCCTCAACAATCGGAGTCTTCAGGGTTGTACAGGTTTCCGTATTGGGCAGTAGTCCAGCCTTGTATAGGTCGAAAACTTCCTTTTCTTTAGGTTTATACCACTGGATTCTATCGACAAGATTTTCCCAGTTAACTTTATGAGAGTCGAAATCCGGTCCGTGGAAACACGCGAATTTAACTTCGTTGCCAACCATGACCCTGCATACGCCGCACATTCCGGTGGCGTCGAGCATAATTGCGTTAAGAGATGCGTAACTCGGAATACCGAGTGGTTCTGTCAATTTCGCCACAGCGCGCATCATCGGTACTGGTCCGACAGAGAATGTCCAGCCGACTTTTTCGCCGCGATCGATTAACTGCTGAAGAGCGGTTGTAACAAAACCCTTAATACCCCTGGAACCGTCATCGGTCGTGATTATCACTTCGTCCGCGGCTTCCTCAAGTTCCTCAATACAGAGAAGTAGATTTTCCGATCTCGCGCCTACAATCGCGACAGCCCTGTTCCCTATTTTGCGGTTCGCTTCGCAGACAGAAATTATCGCTCCGGTGCCATAACCGCCGCCAAGACATACTGCCGTCCCGCAATTCGGAAGGAGATGGGTCGGGGTGCCGAGGGGTCCAAGAATACTATGGACGCTCTGGCCGGGTTCGAGGGACGTGATCTCGGTCGATGTTTTTCCGACCGCCTGGATAATGACAGATATAGTCCCATTTTCCTTGTTGCCGCCCTTAAGAGAAATTGGAATTCGCTCCGCTTTCGGATGCGCGAAAATAACCACGAACTGGCCGGGTTTTCTCGATCTCGCGACAAGCGGCGCGCGCCAGACCATCTCGTACGTATCGGGCGCAAGGAGCTTTTTCTCCAGGAGTTCGAATCTCTTCTCTCCCGATTCTTTGCCGACCTGGCTGTATGGAAGGCAAAAATCTTTATTTTCCGAATCTGTCCGAACCACTTTACATCTCCTTAAATATTACTGATTCCTAATCTCATTAAAATTCAAGTTCAGGAAATAACAAGATTATTTGGAAACCTGCCGGTCATCGGTATTGCATATCGATTCCGCGCTGACAGAGCTTGCCTTTTCGCCGGTTATAAAATAATAAGCATCTTCCGCCTCACGCCGTACGATAAACGCGGAATCCCACTGATGCTTTCCATCGATTCCAAGTATCCGCCGAATAACCGGTAGCATCCTGCCCTTTTGTTCTTCGCTTAGATATTCCTTCTCCGCAAGTTTGCCGATCGACCTGACAGCTTTGGATCTTGTAGCTACATGAGAATCGGACAATACGGTGAATAATTTTTCAAATGCTATATTAATTGCATCAGGCGCAAGGCAAAGCCCGCCGATACAATCGACCATGGTACCGACCGCGCCCGCGGCGGCATCGCGCAATTCGGCATGCTCACTATCCAGCATGGAGATAACTTCGTCGAATATCTCGATCAACGCGGGATCATCGATACTGGAAAGCGCGAACAAAGCAAGCCCCTGCCCGGTCGGGTCGGTTTTATCGCGGAATTTTTCCTTCAGGGCTTTTATAGCCGGCTTACCTATTCTACCGAGTGTTTGAGCGATATGATATTCGGCGTGAAGGTCTCCGCCGACCATCCCGCCGATTAAAACCTCGATTACCCCCGATCCTATCTGAGCAAGGATATCGCTCGCGGCGTCGAATACTTCCACATATCCGGGATTCTCAACTTCGTCAAGATAAAACAGGCTCATTATCCCGTCTGCGAGAAGACCCTTCTGATCGCTTCCAAGGTCCGGGATGTGGTCCTGAACTAAATCCAGGGTATCGAGAAGCTCGTTAGTATCATAACTTTTCAAACCCGTGTAGATAGATTCCAGTGTGTTCGAATCCAGCATGATTTAACCTCAATCGGCAAAAATAGCGGTACAGGAGTGATATTCTAGCGTGAATAAATAAAAATGCAAATATTAGAATGAGGTTTTGCCGTACGGTTTTTTTCGCTCATGGATTGTCCGACACTACGAATTGAAGGCTTAAAGACAGGTTTACGATTTAATAAATTATTTATGTCCGAACTGTCGTCCGCAGGCCGTCAAGGACATCCGCGACATATTCCTCGAATCCTTCGCCTATCAGCTCTTCAAGAGTTTCCGCCTTGAAACCGAGAAGGTCGCGAATTTCATCCGGAATTTCCGCAGTGTCCTCGGCGTCCAGCCCCATGTCAAGGCATCGCGCGATCTGTCCGGATAAATACACCAACGCTGTCTCGGGCATGTCGGGATTAATTTCAGGAAGGTGGCAACCCTTTACGAGCCATTGGAGGGTTAACGGGAGACGCCAGATTTGCATCAGCATTATCCCTGCAAGAGCGTGTGTAAGCCCAAGTTCGGTTACTTCTTCCTCCATCAGCGTTGTGCCTCTCTCTTTTGACTTGATCACCGCGTTGCGGAATCCCTCGGGACGCCAGTTCTTGAGAACGAGCTGTCCTATGTCGTGAAGCATCGCTCCAGTGCCGGCAAGGCTCTTGCGTCCTTCGACCTTCACGCGATCGTTCAGCCATGTGGTGATTCGGGCTGTGGCAAGCGAATGCTTCCAAAGCTCGTCTACTCTTAATGGACTGCCCTTGGATTCGGCAATATTGAAAACGCTTGTGGTAAGGATAATCTGCCGGATTTCATCGTATCCGAGATATGTAACCGCGTGCTGAATATTGTCGATCTTCGACCGCAGTCCATAGAATGGCGAATTCACAAGTTTCAGGACCCTTGCGGTGAGGCCGACGCTTCGCCCGCAAAGTACGGCGATATCCTTTGCCGATGTATCGACGCTGTTCAGGGCTTCAAGAAGTCCAACCGCTCCGGATGGTAGGCGGCTTAGTTCGAGAGCGGTGAATTCAAGATCCACCCAGCCCTGCTTTGTGATCAGGTCGATATTGTGATAGATCCCTTTATCTTTATCCAGTAAAAGCGACTTGAGATCCTGATTTGACGAATCCGGTATGGCAGGCAAGATTGTCTCTGTAACTTGCTTGATCTGTTGAGGTTTCTTTTCCGGTATATTCCGACTTATGGAAACCGGCTCGCTGATTTTCACGACTTCAATCGCTTCACGGTTCGCTATCTTCCGGCTGTCTTCATAGGATAGCTTATATCTGGGCGGAGTAACGTGCGCTTTTTTAACAGGAGGAGCCGGATGTTCCCTGGTCGACATCCAGTAAAAAAATGCGCCTGAACATCCAATGATAAAAATAACGGCAAGTACCAAATATTGAAGCATTAAACTGCCCCCGGTAGATTAAGGATTCCCGTTTACATCTCTAATAATAGTGTCATGAAGGCATGGATATTCAATAACTTATCTACTTTAATTGGTTTAATGCGAAATCTGATGAATCTTCAGCCCATAATTCCTCTCATCCCGGGAAAATCCAGTTCCATGCGATATTTATATTTTCAAAACCGTCCCGAATCCTTATACTACCCTTATAATAAATCTGTCCAAAATTCCAGGAGTCAGGAATGAAAAAAATAATAAATTCATCGAACAGCATTTTCAGAATCCTTCTGCAAACAACCCTCCCGATACTGTTTGCGCTTATTCTCGCAGGCTGTCCGCAGCCCACGACAGGTCAAACCCCTAACAATGGAGACGGCTCTACTGCCGGCACCGAAGATGGCGTCCAGCAGATCGAACCGACCAGCTTCGCGTGGGATACCGTCAGACGCGAGCCAAGATGGAGATCTAACAGCCCGATCGAGTGGATTTCGACAATCGATCCCAATGAAGTTTTCACGAAAGCAAGGGAATCCGGAAAACCGATCCTTTGCTACATCAGCCGTTACGATCTCGATGTCACCGCCACAATTGAAGATGCTCTGTTTATTGCAGATTCCTGGGGACAGAAAATCCAGGACAATTTTATCCCGTGGGAATTAAACTGGTGGGAAGCGCCGGGACTTGCGGAAAATATTCTGGCTGGATCGCAACCTCCCGCTTTAGCCGTGATAATCCCGAATCCCGATCCATCATCGAGCGAATTCCGTATCGCTGATATCTGGTCGGGACAGACTCTGCTTTCGTTTCCGCTGCAGACAGGGAGACTGCCTCTTGGCACTCCCGAAGCCGACGCGAAAATCGCAGGATATCAGGCGGTTTCATGGGAAAGCCTTCCGGTAATTACACTGGAACCTCGCGGACAGGTAGTCCCGGACGATCTGGCTTCATCGACTTTTTCCGAGCTTGCCGGTTTAATGGATGGCGGTTCGGCGACAACGTCGTTCGATGTTCTTTGCGCGCTCTATGGAAATCCGCTCAACGAGACGATAAAAACCAAAGCCGCAGATCGTGTGAATGCATGGTTTGATTACATGGGTCAAATTGGGACTGATACTTTCTGGATGCCGGATAACGCATTCAGTCCCGGCAGCGGATGGGGTATTTATCCGGAAAATACTGTCGAGGCATTTTTCACCTCTGCCGTTGTCAGTCCGGATACAGTAAGAAATCTTGATAAACTCGTCACGGCTCTCGGTAGTCTTTTATATCTTGAAGGCGGAAATCCCGGCGGAGGAATTCCTCCTTACATAGATATTCGCGGTACATTTGTTGCGAACACCGATTACATAAACGATGACTACGATGTTCTGGGTACGGGCGGCCATAATTTTGAAAATGCTGTCATGGGTCCAAGGGACATTCCATGGGTAAATGCGAAAATACTTGCTTTCGCCCTCGAACTGGCCGCGATTCATCCCGCAATGATGGACATGGAACTTAAGCCCGGAGTGACATTCCGACAATTTATTGAGCTGGGTTCCAACAACCTCATCTCAAAAATTGTGGAAGACGCCAGGTCACAGGGAACTACCGATGTTGCGGCCCTGGGTGCTGTCCTTGGATTGTTGAATATCGCGTACCAGCACACCTCCGATCCACAGCGGCTTGAAGTTGCGGGAAAAATCGCCGAAATGTTCCCTCCGGGAGAAATAGACACGTGGTTCGACGCCAGCCAGTATCAATTTTATCCGGATTTCGCAATCGGGCTATATCATTACGGTTGGCTTGGAGACAGCGAAGATTCAAGGGAGACAGCTCGCCTTATCACCGAAAAATGCGCCGAATACGCGGGATACATGAATGAAGCGGAATTGAGGCGGCTCGTTTATGCACACAATATCGTACATTCGCCATGTCCGCATGTCGGGATCGTGGGTTCGATCGATGATGAACGCTCGTGGACGTTGCTCTCAATTTCGTTCCAGGATTGGGATCCAAGGAAAGTCGCGCAGGTTCTCGATCCCGTGCGGGACAAAGTGCTTATAGAGGCTAAATGGTACGCAATCCAGGATGAACCGACCGCGTATGTCTGCGTGGACGATAGCTGTTATCCGCCGTCCAGCGATCCGGAGGAGCTTGCGGATGTAATTAAGCAGGTTCTTAATGATCTGGCTCAGGAGTCAAAGGAATAATCCGGTAATTTTCCGTAAAAACTTGTGCTATACTTCCGTTGTATGGTAACCTATGTTAAACTCCTTCGTGCTTACTTGATATTTTTGTTGACCAGAAGGAGCGCAGGATTTACAATTCAACATGGTTACTCTATAATTAGAGTATAAATCGCCTTCGGTTCGATATGTATCCATCGATTTATAGATCGTTTTTTATCGGCACGTATCGAATCAGAAGAGCTTAAAAAATAACCGAATCCTGGAGGAACAAGGATGTCAAGGTTTACACTTCTTTTAATCTTACTTCTCGGAGGAATGCTTGCATTGGCATGTTCAGGAGGAGGAACGCCAACCGCGCCTTCGAACCTTCCTGATGTTACAAACGCACAGGCTGGAAATCCCGAGAGCCACGTCGCGTTGGGGACGTTTGATCTTACCTTGAACGCTGCAGATGGTACCGCGGAAATCGTCAATGGACGGGTCGCCGAAAACCATTTCAATGTCAAGAGTCTTCTAACTCCTCCCGGATGCAATACATGCTTCAACATTTTGGGAACATACTATGACGTCGGATCTCTCACATTCTGGGTCGACGTAGCGGTTGTCAATCCGTTCCCGATCACTGTCTACGATCTGCGAGCTGTTATCGCCAATCCCGGCGGACAGAAATATCTGATTAATCCCGATGGCGTAACGACTGTCTGGGGTTCGCCTATGCAGTATAAGACGTACAACCAGACCGGTGATCGCGCATTCGGAGATTATGCCGGTTACGGCCAGACATTCCAGTTCTATCTCCCGCCCGGTGAAAATTTCGTGACATTCAATTTCATGATCGACGTCAGCTTCCCCGGCGCTGTCGAGGAGCCTCTGATCGAGAATTGTTCGGGTCCATCGCTTGTGAATAACGGGCTGTCAGTTTCGAGGCTTACGGCTCATTTATTCGACCATCAGGGGGATATCAATCCCGCGACCGTTTTCGCCGACATGATGAGCCTTGGCGGAAATCCCCAGACAATGTTATACGATGACGGCCTGCACGGCGACGGTGCTGCGGCAGACGGGGTATATTGTTCGAACGACTTCACCACCCTGGCTGCGATAGGTTTCTATATGATCAACATTTATGCCACTGACACACTCGGTCATATGGGTTGGGGACAGTGCCCGGTCGGTGTTCAGCAGACTACGGGCGGACCGAACGACGATCCGATTATCAACGGCGTAACGACCGATAAAACCACTGCTCAGACCGGCGGCAGCGATAAAATCAAAGTCACTGTAGATGCTGTCGATCCCAATGGCGATACAATCGGTTATCAGTTCGATCCCAGTTCCGGATCAATGAGTGGTGCAAGCGACAACTTCGCTTACTGGAAACCATCATCCGGTAAAACCGGCAAGCAGACTATTACAATTACTGTAAACGACGATAAGGGCGGGTCTGCCCAAACCGAGATCAACGTCTGGGCTACAACTCAGTCGATTATCAAGGACCCGATTCCTGCAGGCACCGTAACATCCATTATTCCAGACGCGACCCTTCATATGAACGTGGATTTCATGGGTGAAGTCCTTTATATTAACGTCTGGGCATCATGGTGCGGACCATGTGTTGGAGAGCTCCCGGAATTAAGCGCCATGTGCGATCATTACCAGGGTAATTCCGATTATAACCATATGGAGCTTAACTCAGGCGAATCCAACGATACCGTAATCAGCTTCGTTAACCAGTATGGATATCATGCTACCTACTGGTGCGTTGATCCCACGGGTGCGTACGACGCAAAACTGCTTCCCTACGTAGACAATTACAATGCGATCCCGCAGCATTATATTTTCGATCGCGACGGCAACTGCCGATATGCGGCCGTAGGTTCAGTCCCCAATACTGACGGTATGGAGGCAATAATCGACGAACTCCTGTAAAGATTTACTTATCATCAGGAGAATAGGTTAAGTAAACACTTGGACGCCCTATTCGGGGCGTCCATTTTTGTTTTTAGAAAATACTTTGTCACGTTAGGAAAATTTATGGCTCAAAGCGCGCGATGAAGATATCGTAATCTCCATCGGAAGTCAGAACTGTCTGGTTCGGCTCGCCCGGTCCG
>JAPKYR010000061.1 GCA_026394215.1 bacterium | reverse complement strand
AATATTGATCGGCTTAGCTCGTTCCGGGAATTTCCCAACTTCCAGCAGGTCGTAGTATTTCTCAATGTGCTTTCGAGAACGTGCTATAGTCAGCAAATCAAGCAGCGTGAAATAGTCAAAGTTCAAAGTCTCCAGAAGTCCACCAACTGTTCTATCTGCAGCATCGAGCTTGAGCCACTGATTGAATCGTGTTTGTGCTTTTCGAAGTGTTAGCTCGATACTGGTGATACCAGAATTGTAAAGGGCATCATCTACACCTTCAGTAATAAACGAGACCTGATTCTTGAGGTCATTCATCCGGCTGTTAACAGGTGTCGCAGACAGCATCAAAACTTTGGTCTTTACTCCAGATTTGATGATATCCTTCATTAACTTGGAGTACCGAGTTACACCGTCCTTACGTGGAGGATTATTCCTGAAATTGTGAGATTCATCGATGACTACCAGGTCATAGTTACCCCAGTTCAGGGTTCCAAGGTTGATCTCTCCAGATTTACCACTCTGTCGAGTAAGATCAGTATGGTTCAGAACATCGAAATTGAATCGATCGGCTGCGAAGATGTTCCTCCGGTCATTTACTGTGTACAAAGTCCAGTTTTCTCGAAGTTTCTTTGGACAGAGAACTAAAACGCGATCATTCCGAAGTTCGTAGTACTTGATTATTGCCAGGGCTTCATATGTTTTTCCCAGACCAACACTATCCGCGATAATACAGCCGTTATACTTCTCAATCTTATCAATAGCTCCCAAAACACCATCTCTCTGGAATCGGTACAACTTTGACCAGATAAGCGAATCTTTAATGCCAGTCCTGGTTTTGATGATTTTGTCTTCCTCAAGTTCCCCAAGGAAGTCCCGGAACAAGTTGAATAGAGTCAGGAAATAAATAAGGTCCGGTGGCTTGCTTGAAAAGATGGTCTCTAACTGAGCAAGCACAAGCGATTTTACATCTCTCGCTAATTCTTGATTTGACCAGATTGTGTCGAACCATTTGAGAAGGCTTCCCGTTTCAGTTGGAGTTGTAAAGCACGTATTCATCTCATATCCGGGTGACGGTACAACTCCAAGGCCGATTGAAGTGAAAGAGGAACTGCCGTGTATAGCTACAGAGCTGCCATCCGGATTATCAATATGAAACAAGTTCAGATTCACGGGAGGGGGGATTGCCTTGATTTCTGTCTTCTTATCAACCCATTCCGCGCATTCTCTAGCAATTCTGGTTATGTTAAGCGAATTTCGGAATCGCCTGTCAGCGTCATCTCCAGACAAATCTGAAGCTGTGAAAGTCGATTCCCTTTCTCGAACCGCAGGATCGTTAAACGAAGGTATGAGGAGACGCAATGAACCAACCCGGTCGAGTTGCTGCTTCAGAGCTGCGTAGCCATAGATTGAAAACAGGCCTGACAGAATTGACAAACGTGCATTCTTCTGTATGCTCGAAACGAGAGTATCTCCAACATTCCCTTGAGTCTTGTTGTCCAGGAGCACGGTCATTTTCTGTTATCCCCTTTTTTCTGCTTCTTATGCGTGTTCTTTTTGGTCTCGACCCAGATGTCAATCTCTGACTTACGGAAACGCCATGTGCTCCCCAACTTACTTGCAGGAATCGAACCTTTCTGAACCCACTTGTAGAGCGTGCGTTCATTAAGCTGGAGGTATTCAGCAACTTCTTTAAGGGTCATGAATTCCTTGATCACTGTCATAAGGACCGGTGGGATGTATTCACCCCAAACCACCATCCATAAAAAAGAAATCCTAGAATTGGAAATATTATCAAAAACCACACTTAAATGGAAGCAATAAATATCAATCAGTTCTAATGTAGGTCAGCAACGTATAGTTATCAGCCAAGGTCACTTCAAAACAATTTTGTTGGTAAGCATTGACAAAGCTCAAAGAATATGTTAAAAATTAGATAGAAAAGCTTACAACGAAATTGTTGGGAACGCCAATGGCTCAGAAATTAATGAAATACAATCCTGCTTTCCTCTCAGACGATGAGCTGAAGGCCTCTTTTGTAGCCCGATCCAGTGAGTTTGAAACGATTCTCAGGCATCTGAAGTCTAATTCTGGAGCGGGAAAACAGCATTTACTAGTACATGGTCCGAGAGGGTCCGGCAAGACGACTTTAGCGCTTCGCGTTGTTGCTGAAATACGGGAAAATCCAGAATTTTCAGAAATTTTTCTTCCCGTCGTATTCCCGGAAGAGCTATACGAGGTGACATCGGTTGCTGAGTTTTGGAATTCAGCCCTTGCTTTAATCGGTGAACAGAATGGAGGCCAGAATGGTAACGGACCTTTGTCACAGCTAATCCAATTCGCGAATACGAGAAATGTGCGGTTGCTTTTTGTCGTGGAAAACTTCGACATGCTTATCGAGTCTCAGTTCTCATCCGAAGATTTTGTCAGCCTGCAGGGCACGCTTAATTCAGAAGCAACGATCCAATTGTTAGCAACAGCATGTAGGGACTTCTCAGACTGGGAAGTTGGGTCAAACAGTTTGCCGAACCTATTTACTTCGGTCGAACTTATGCCACTGGATAATGACCAGTGCTTAGCAATTTGGACATCAATAACAGGTGAGAGTCCTGTAGATGGCCGTATTAAAGCATTACGGATTTTAACTGGTGGTAATCCAAGACTTCTGGCCATTATCTCTTCGTTCGGAAAGAATAGATCATTCAAACAGCTCATGGACGACCTTATCCAATTAATAGATGACCACACGGTCTATTTCAAAGAGCAGCTTGATAACTTAGCCCCCATAGAACGCAAGGTTTACCTCACACTAACTAGGCTCTGGAAACCATCCACTGCGCGAGAAGTATCTGAGGCAAGTGGTCTCGATGTAAGCAAGACGAGTTCTCTGCTCCATCGCCTAATGAAGCGTGGCAAGGTAGAGCTTGCCGATCAAAAAGGGCGTGTCAAGTGGTACCAGACTACTGAGCGCCTTTTTAATATATATTATCACCTTAGGACTGGAGGGACTTCTAATGCTGCTGTACGGGCTTTGATCGATTTTGTCGTCAGCTTTTATAATTCGGGAAAGTATATTGATGATGTAATTGAAATGGCTAATCAGGCAGCTTTAACTCAAATGCAAGATCGTATACCACTTTTCCATATCTTAGAGGCTATGATAATCAAACATAGAGATGACCCAATAATTTTACGTAAGCTTCGAACTGAAATTCCATCTGCGTTCTTCGATACGCCTGACCTTCCACAGACATTAGAAACATGGTACGCAGGAGGTTATACATACCAATTTGATCCTCAGGTCCGGGACTTAGTTAATCGGGCTCACAAGCTTACTTATGATGTTAATAATTGGGACGAAGCTGAGCGGATATATTTAAGTGCCATTTCCCTCACAGATAAAAAAACGGAAATATGGTACCCATATGGTCTTTTCTTAGATTTAAGAAAAAAATATGTAGAAGCTGAAATTGCTTGGCGCAAGATGATTGAACTCGAACCCGAAGACGAGCTAGGATGGATACAGCTAGGTGAACACCTTTTCTTTCACACTGATCGGTTTGCTGAGGCCGAACAAGTACTTTTAACGGCAACGAAACTGTGTACTGATCCATCCTGGGCGTGGTATTTGCTAGGCGATCTGTATGCTAGAAAACTGGGTCGATATACCGATGCTGAAAAAGCTTTGCGGAAAAGCATTTCTACTGAATCGGGTTTTTCTTCAGCTTGGTTAGGTTTAGCCAGGTTATTACAATCCAAATTCTTGAAATTGGATGAAGCCGAGGAAGCATATCAGAAAGCATTTATTAGTACACCGTGGCTATTTTTGGAGAATGCAAATGCTGTGATTGAGTTGCTTCAAAAAAATAACAGGCAAAATGAGATCCCTAAATATTTTAGAAACTACTTAGCGCAAACTGCGCGAGAATTAATATACATTCCAGACTTAGTTGAAGTCACTGCTAAGATCGCATCAATGGGCTTAGCAGTTGAGGTGTTGGATGCATTTCAAACATCTGACAAGGAGTTGTTTCTCCAACCCATCGTAGTTGGTTTGAAGCTTTTCCTAGGTCAGGATGTTAAAGCTCCTGCTGAAATTATCGAGATCGGACGGGATATTGAAAAGAAAATAAAACAACGATGTATTGAAATGGAATCGATTGACGGAGGTGATGATCCACCTCCAGATATTGGTTAGGAACCCTTTCAGGGATTTGACGGTTAAGGTCCCTTAGGGCGGGGCATCCACAATAAATACCGGGAAGTTAGTTTAGATGGCAACAATACTTGCTATCCACTGGATGTTTTTACCTTATTTCAGTTCTGGAGCAGCCAGTTATGACACGAAGACAAGTAAAATCAAAATTCACCTTCACCACCTCAATCTCCGAAACCCCTATGACAAAGACGGAATGGGAAGCCTGCGAGGACCTTCTGGCCAAGTTGGTCGCGAAAGCAATTGCTACTGACCTTCCGGAATTTATAAAAAAGGAGATCCACACAAATGGATAACAGATGGAAACAAATCGGAAACACTGATTACTACCTTTCAAGCGACCGTTTAAATTGGACCGTCGCGCACCGAATCAAATGTCAGAAATCCAAGAGTCATCCTGATGGGCACAAACTCGTCCACGAAACCTACCACCCGGAACTAAAAGGAGCATTCAAACGGGTATTCGACGAGACGACCCGACTCGCTGAAACCGACACAATCCAGGACCTGCTACGGACCTGCGATGAGACTTATGAAATGCTGAAACGGGCGTTGAAATACGACTTCAAGGATTATAAATCAGCCGCTTAGCTACGTTTTTTAGGTGGCCGGTGACAACGTAGATCGTTCATCAACCATAGGGGAAACCAGAAGATTCCGGGCGGGAGCGAGGATAAAAAATATGAATTCTCAAGCAAACGGAGATTGGATTAAGCATATGACTTGGCGATACAGAAAAGAACCACCATCCCGGTTGTGGACTAAGCCAAGGAAGTTGAAGCCTGTATCAGAGCTTGATTATAAAAGGGCAGGTGAACAGGTGTTATGACTAAGACAGACATAAAAGCTTCCACGCTTGAGATTTCAAAGGCTGTGAAGGTTAAGCATATGACACCTGCTCCATCCATATCCCAAATTAAGCGCAAGCTCGATATCATAAGGGGTGGGGACGATCCTGACGAGAAAAATCGGCGTGGTCAACCTTTTAAGCTGAAATCTCATGAAAGAGATCGAAAGGTTTCTGAAGTCATCATCAACGATCTAAAATCACGCGGTACCTTCTACCGGGACGGCGAACTCAGTTACTACTTTGATCGCGAATCCAGGCATCTCATAGACCTGAACGAGCTATCAATGCACTTGGAAAGGATTCTAATGCGATACGGCATTAACCCAACAGAGAAGCTAATAAAGTATGTGGTAGCTGAACTGTTTCATCACGCCAATGAGCACGGCTCAGACTCGCGCATCCATCACTTCTGTTTTCTTGACTATCCTGATGATGGTCAACCAACCCTCTATGTCGTGACGGAGAATAACTACGTTCACCGGATTAGAATGGACAATTATGAGCGCGTTGACAACGGAACTGACGGAGTGCTGTTTCTATCATCAAAGTACTCCGCACCAGATGAATTGCCTGCAGAATCAATCGGTGGCAAGGGACTGATTCGGTCGTTGATAACAACCAAAGTGCCGTTCGACACCTGCGAACTTTCCCAAGCTGAGGCTGAATTCTTCCTGCTAGGCGAGTTGTTCGGCATCCTGTTGCGCGATATGATCACCGACACCAAACCCATATATATTTTTTATGGTGAGAAGGGCAGCGGGAAAACTACGGCTGCTCGTATGATCGGGCAGACATTATACGGACCGGATTGGGATGTGACCGACGTAGCTGACAAGGTACGGGACTTTGACACTCTCATTTCCAGCCAGCATTACGTCTGTTTTGATAACGTGGATGAGAACATTAAATGGCTGGATAACAAGCTCGCAATTGCTGCAACGGGAGGCAAGATCGCAAGGAGTAAGCTCTACGTGACACATCAATTAATGGAGTACCCCATCATATCGATGCTTGCAACGACCTGCAGAACACCATTTTTCCGACGCGATGATGTCGCGGATCGCATGGTGATAATCAAGACGGTCAGGGTGGAGCGTTCAGGTCAAGGGAGATTTGACCCATCTGCACTTCAGAATGTCCGTTTAAAACGCAAGGAACTCTGGGGTGAGATCATTTTCTATTTGAAGGAAATCCTAATGTGCCTTGGCGGGTCAGACTGGAACAAATTGCATGTGCCAAGTGCACGGCTTCAGGCGTTTGCACGGTTGACTGTCCTCATTGCACGAGCCTTCGGCAACGAACAAATCATGAATGTCGCATGGCAGAAAATGCTCACTATGCAAGTTGCTTACTCCAGCGATGACAATGTTCTATTTGAATTACTGCCGGTATGGGTGGCCCTGAATCAAGGGAGAGAAGTGACAGCGGGTGAGCTGGCTGATGAACTTCAGGTACTCGCTCAGGGGCAACAGATCACATGGCCATATACGTGCGGTCGATCACTGGGGCAGAAACTAGGCCACTGTAAAAACCGGATCAAGGGGATGTTTAATTTCAGTTCACGCCATGATCCTGCGAAAAATCAAACGCTGTACAAATTCACGTTTATGAGGGCACCGGATACGGAATCGGAAAAGGGTGATTCCGGCAACGATTCCGGCGCGTGTAACCCGCATTAATACTGATATTTCTCCCCTTTTACGGAATCAAAGGATAGAAATGATAAGAAATAAAAAAAATAAAACAAAAAGAATAAGAGAGTTAGGGGAATCCGATTCCGGTCATTCCGATTGGGCAATTCCCGATAGGGTGAGGATGCGTGAAGGTGGCATGAATATTGAGATTCAGCAATTTGGCACATTCAGGAATTACGTCCAAAGTCATTCCGGGGCGACTGAGTGAACTAGGGATGTCTAATACGTACAAACCATAAGGATAGAGTAAAAATCGAACTGTCAGTGTACCCAAACATATCCCGGTTAAACCAGGCTATACACGTTAAGTCTGGAAGGAAGCGCGATCTTGGGGTAAAGTGATAATGTGTAAATCAGAAGGTGATGAGTTATGACTAGTACATTAATGGAAGAGGTAACTGGAAATTCTCTTACAGATATAGTGCCGGGTGTTGTTAAGCGGAAAGCGTATGCCTGGGCGCGGGTATCAACAGAAATGCAAGAGGAACGGGGCTCCACGGTTCCCCATCAGCTTTCTGAAATCAGGGATTATTCTAAGAAGCATGACATAGAAATTATCGAGGAGTTTCAAGAGACCGGTAGCGCTTTTATCGATCCTGAGAAACGTACCGAGTTTCAGCGAATGCTTTCGAAGGCAAAGAAGTCCACTGAAATAAACGCTATAATCGTGCATGACTTCTCAAGATTCACCCGGAAAGGTATAAAGGGTTTAGCATTAAAAGATGAGTTGCAGGAAAGTGGAATACAGCTGATTTCCGTTACCGATCCAAACCTGGACCCGGAATCTGATGCGACTTCCCTTTTAGAGGGCGTCATTTTCTGGAATAACGAATTTTTCAGCCGCCAGATTTCAAAGCATACGCACAAAGGATGTAAGAAAAACGCGAAGACCCATGATCCTGGTACGGGCTGGTGTTTCTGGAATGGCGGACAGCCAATCTGGGGATATTCGATTCAGCATGTTTACCTTGGAATCGACAAGACAGGCCAGCAGATCAGGAAGTCAATAATTGTCCCAGACCAGAGTATCGTGAAAGGGAAACCGGTTGCTGAATGGGCAAAGTATTGCCTTGAAGAGCTTGCCGGTAAGGGTGCTTCGTTAGCTGAGTTGCGAGATTTCTGTAATGAAACCGGGCTTCCTGCACCTAAGGCAGAATACTGGCAGATATCGACATGGAATTCTCTTCTACAGCCGTATGTGCTTACAAAATACTGTGGGTATGGGATATGGAACGTTCACAAAAAAAACGGCTCCAAACGACCGCCATCCGAGTGGGTGATTGTTCCTGATGCTCAAGAGCCGATCATCACTGAAGAGACCGCTTCGGAAATCTTGAAATTCAGAATTCAGAAGAAAACAACATACTCACAGAGACAAAACCAGGCGAGGAGTAGGAAATCCAGATACCTTCTGAGCGGCGGCTTATTTCAGTGTGCCAGGTGTAACTCCAACATGACAGGCTACACGAATAAGGGCTACCTGTATTATGTCTGTGGTAGCAAGGCTTATAGAAGGGGATTAGGCTGCGGGGAAGCTGTCTATGTTCGCAAGGATCAGGTGGAATCTGCGGTCCTGCGAGGTATTGAGGACATCATTAGTAAATTCAGCCCATCTGCAAGGTTTGTGAAATTAGTGAATGCCCGGCTCCGGGAAATTTGGGAAGAAAGGCTGGGAATTGTCCCTGATCTGCCACGCGAAATAGAAGGCCTTAAAACTAAAAGGGAAAATATTCTTAAGGCTATCGAAAATGGTTTGATTGACACAATGTGGGCAAACACAAGGTTGCTTGAGCTTGATGGAGAATTTGAAAAGCTTGATCACCAGGCAACCAATATGAAGGTGCCACCGAAAGTGGATAAGGATAAGGCTAACGAATACCGTCTGCAGATTCGGAAGCTGTTATCAGAAGATAATTTTGGAGAGATGAAAAAGTTTCTGAGGCTGTGGGTGCAGGATATTAAAATAGCTCCGGAAAAACGCCATGTACGCATTACATACCGTGTTCCGGAGCATTTCGTTAATCAACCTATAGCGGGGGGGGGATTCGAACCCCCGACCTCCGGGTTATGAGCCCGACGAGCTACCAGCTGCTCTACCCCGCGTCGTAAGATGGAGATTATACAGTATCAATGTGCCACAAGCAAGCCTGACCATTTCTTATTTTTTCGCACTGTCAATTGATTTTTCCAATATTAGCTTCCCGAGATATCGAAAATCCGCCGATTTGGAAAATAAATACGTGAAATAAAATCACCCGCTGCCTTAATCCGGGATGCAGGTCTGTTGCATCGTACACATCCTGTAAGCATTTTAAATAAACACATAAATCCTGATTTATGGCAATATATTCGGATCGCCTGACATTCCCGATGACGGTCAGAATTTTCCCTGTTTCGATGCAGGAATTTTCGGTTCATCACCCGCTTCCGGGATATTTTCAGTATCAGGCCGGCGATAAATCGGCGATGTCATCGGGGGACGATTCCGGGAATATCAACCTTGACTCGCTCAAGACAGGAGATTGCAAAGAAACGACCTTATTTTTCCCCGATTTGCGATACGGGGGGATTTTTCGCTATCACCCCGTAAAGCGCCTTATTCAACCGATACTGTTGTATAGCATTAAACATCCGATTTTTATCTGCCAGGAAAGTGATATAATTTTGATAATCGCTGTAAGGGGGTCCGGCGGCAGGAATCCGGTTTAATTGCCGGCAACATGAGCGGTATTGCCGCAAAACCAGGTATTTTTCGTACTGGAAATGCATAAGAAAAAGCTACGATACCGCATCGAAATGAATCGTGAAAGCACTCAGGAAATGAATAAAATAAAGACACAGCCTCATGAATTATTGTGTTTTACGGGAAAATGCAACCTATAAAGGTTGAAATAAGCAGATGGTTTCTTAAAAAAACCGCTAAAACAACATTTTATTCGCGATTTTATGTTGCATCTTAAACCATAACATGTAATAATTTGTCTGAGGATTCGAAAAAATTATAGCCTAAAATCCTTTTTTAATAGACAAACAAATTGAAGGAGGCACACTTATGAATCGATGGACGGTTCTCTTCGTGACAATGTTACTTACAATGTTTGTCGCGATGGGATGTTCAGGCAACGGCGGAAGTCCTGTTTCGCCGAATGCCGGTCCGGGAATCACCGGATCCGACCTCTCAGGACAATCCTTAGGTACCAACACTTACCTCGCTGGTTATTACGAATGCTATTTAGACATTCCGACCAAGACGATGGAAGTAGTTGCTGACCGCACAGCGAATTTTACGCTGAACATTATTCCATTCCTCAACCAGATGAACGACCCGAAGATGGGTATTACTTTCGGGTCTCTAGAGGTTGACGACTCTGATCCAGCAGTACTGAAAGTCGACGTCAATTTCGAATGGTATCATCCATTCCCGGCGCTTGACCAGTACAAAGCGTATGACATGATGGGCGTAATCATCAGCAATGGCGATACTTCCCTCGGTTATGAAGGTCTGACGGTTGGCCAGCAAGGATCCGACACCTACATGACAAACGCCGATGGTTACACTCGCTGGTTCAACCCAACTGAGTTCACCACGGAACTCATCTTCGGATGGGCTCCTGGCGGAATTCAGAACCTGGCTGGCGATGCTCTTATCAACCCGTACAAGGCCTATGGTTTGGGTCTTGGTCCCGATGATGATCTTTGGGGCTGGTTGACTGGCGCAGACGTCGGTGACGGCTTATGGGATAGCGGCGCCGGCCGAATGATGAATCTTGAGTTCCCGAATCCCCCCGGCGACGGCCTGACTTTCGCTTATGCAGCAGTCGTCTGCTGGGTGGAGCAGGGCTCAGATCCTCCAGGAGGATACACCCCATATCACCGTGCCGAGCCAATCGGTTGTAAAGCTACCGTAACAGATAACATCTACTATGATGGCGCAACAACAGGTGGAAACCTGATTATCGACGCCGACCTGTGGTCATGGGGCGCACCGCCTTCCACAGTCAAAGTCGAGTCCACAGTCCTTTCAGGTGTTGTCAATATGGAACCGGGAACAGCGGGTGGAGATAACATCTCAACCTATCACCTGGATGTCCCTGCCGATGTTGCTCTTGACAGCGTTGATGGCCAGGAATTCTGGGTCATCGCCGAGTGTGGCGCATACGGATACAAACCTGTAACGGAGCTCGGAGAAGTTCTTGAAATTCCGTCAGCCGATGGAGTTCTTGCTTCATTCTTCAGGTTTCCGCTAACTATTTCGAGTGAACCGCCAGCCTCGATTGTTGTCGTAAGCATCGCTCCGGTTTCAGGAACCACGAATAGTGGGGTTGTTCACGCGACAATCACATGCGTGGACATCAATTCCGCCGGACTAGGTGCAGCCCTCACAATGGGCGCGACACAGATCGACGGTACGAACGTTGATTGGGTCAATGTAACGTCACTCACCTGTGATTTCGATCTCACCAGCGCTCCCGTCGGGATTTACGATGTCTGGGTCTATAACGATGAAGTCCCGGGCGGCGGAAAACTTTACGGCGGATTCGAAGTACTCCCCTGCGATACCACTTACGTTAGTGTTGACCCGGACAAGGGTGGCGTTGACAAAACAGTCACGGTAGAGGTCGAGTTGGCAACTTGCGTAGATGGTCCCTATTTCGAAGCAATCCTGCAAAGTGCTAACCCCGATATAGTAGGCACAAATGCTACATATGTCGACGCGACACACTTCGAAGTTGACTTCGACCTCACTGGCGCGGCTCTTGGCCTTTATGATATTTCAGTAACAAACGGCTGCGGCGGCGATCCGGACATTGGCATCGAAGCTTTCGAGGTCACGCTCATCACAGCTGGTTGGGTTATTGAACTTCAGGACGCCCTTCCCACCCCGTTGCCAACCGGCGATGTGAAGGCTTTCTGTGTCCAAGGCAACGCCACTATAGCGGCTAACGCCGGCGTGTTCTATCATTACACAACCGGCGGTGACTATTTAATCTATAAATACCCGCTCGACTATTCGAGTGGCGGTACATTGTACAGAACACTCAGCCACTGGATGGGTATGGCTTCTATGTTCGGTCCTCCGTCTTACATGGACGCATTTGAGATTACACCCACTGGTTGTACGTATGCCAGCAGTAATTGGACCTCCGTCGTTTACGGCCAATACCAGGCTGACACCTTCCCATGGTGGACTGGTAGCAGCGGCGGCGCGTTCAGCATCGGCTTGATTGCCGTTACCAACGGCGGCGCCGGCACTAGCACCATGCTTGACTTTGACAAGGGCTATGGGCTGACCAGCGATATCTGGGGCTTCTGGAAAAACCCCACCCATGACGGAATGGTCTATGGCGATCAGTTCAAGTGCACTGCTCCGTTTGGCGTATATAACTACTCTGAGTTTGTCGGCTACGTGCCTTATGACACATCCGGTGGAGCTGATGGTTATGTGGATGACACAAACTCCAAAAGATTTGCCGTTGACGACAATCCTCAGGGGCTTGATTCCTCCTTTGATGTCATATTCTATTACCTAGAGGGTGCACCGGCCACACCGGCTATCGAGTGCATCGAGAACAACAAGGCCATGGCCTTGCCGAACTGCCTTGCGACCATCAAGACCTTCGAAGGCACACCGATTGATTTAACCACGTTCAACGCCTTTTACTCAGGTGGTCCTGGCACCAGCAACTGGGTAGTTGCACTTGAGCAGGTTGGATCCGAATGGCTCATCGAAGCCTGGACGCAGGATGGCACATTGGTTTCGGCCTCGGAATCGGTCACCGGGACTGCACTCGGGGTTGACTTGGATGCCACTAACCACAAAGTCCACGTCTGGTACGATGATGGCGGTACTCTTAGTTACGTCGTCTGGATCTACCAATTGTGATTTTGACTTAGTGATACACCTCAATTGATTGATCATTGGGGCTGTCCAGAAATGGGCGGCCCTTTTTTTTTCACCTGCCCGGTAACTTTCAGGCCAATTCCAATTGAAATTGATTTTTTCGGCTCGGCAGGAGCCTCGCCCTCTCAATTAATGCAACTTGCATTCAATACTGCAATGCAGGCGTGGGAGGGCGAAGCTCCTGCCGAGCCGATTTTAAATTTGAACCAATAGTTGTCTGGTGGAATTGGTCTAACACCTCACCCATCTGAGAGAGAAGGGGACTGTCATCCGGTTTCCGGCGCTATTAATTTGATGATTCCTGACCTTGCTTAGACCAATTCCACTTGGAAAATCACGATTAAGCAGATTTTGTTTGCCTGAACCGGGACAGCCCTCTATTTATGATGAGATCGAATAAACCCCAGTTGAATCTTGCGGAACCAGCCTAAAGGTGATACATTTTTTAATAATGCGTACTATACCTCGATTTTCCACACCGATTGCCTTGTTTGTTCTGTTAAGTCTCCCATTCCTGGGTTTTTCAGGTTGCAAAGATAACGGGAGCGGAGAGCCAGCCGGTCAGGGGCAACCCGCTTCCAGCCCACTGCACAAAAACGTCCTCCTGGTGACTCTGGACACAACCCGCGCCGACGCTCTCTCATGCTACGGGAGCCTTAGCGTCGCCAAAGCCGCCGGATGGCAGACCGCTGCATTCATCGGATCAACCGTCCTTGCCGGACGCCTTGGACTCAGCCAGGGCTTCGACTCATACTATGACAATATGCTTCAGGGCATTCAGAATCCCGATCCCAGGGCAATGTACGCTGACAGGCGGGCAACCTCGGTCAATGTCGATTTCCTGAGCTGGTTGACCTCGGCCAAAGGTGTGAACGAAGCCGGCCCGGGGTGGTTTGCATGGGTACACTATTTCGACCCACACTATGTCTACGACCCGCCCGAGCCATTCGCATCTCAGTACGCCTCGAATCTATATTTCGGCGAAGTGGCTTTCATGGACGATGCTCTTGGGAAGATCATCGCTGAGTTGAAAACCCGAAACATGTATGACAACACTCTTATCATCGCCGTCGGAGATCACGGGGAAGGTCTCGGTGAGCACGGGGAACTCCACCACAGTCTCCTGACCTACGACTCAACGCTGCATGTTCCTCTTATCATCTCAGACCCGGATTCCAGGGGAACGCCCAGACGCGACAACCGTTCCACGAGCACCATAGACATTTTTCCGACCATCCTGAAATGGTGCGGAGTGGATGCACCCGCAACTCCCGGGATCGATCTCCTCGCTGCACCCCTCAACGTGGAGGAGGGAACCGACTCTCGGCTTGTGTATTTCGAGAGCATGGAAGCCAGGTATTCGTATAACTGGGCCGGACTTCGGGGAGCCATCCGGGACGGATACAAATACACACTTTCTCCGATCCCGGAACTCTACAATCTCAATGACGATGCAGGCGAGACCAACAACCTTTATGAGGCTGACCGCGATCAGGCGAGGGTCTTGAAACTTGCGATGAATGAGCTTGTCGATCAATGGAGAGCCGAACTCCAGTCTCCCGAACGGACTCTGAGCCCCGAGGAAATCGCGCGCTTGCGAAGTCTTGGTTATCTGACCGGCGGCATCACCCCTTCTTCAGGTGTGGAACTCGAGAAAATCGAGGGATTGCCGGACGTGAAAACCAATATGGCCTTCGCTGATGAACTTGGACAGCTGATCCGGGAAGCTGATGCGGCATTTCAAAGTGGCGATTTCGCGACTGCCAAGGCAAAGTATCATACCATTCTCGCCTCTGCAGATGTCGTCTCGGCAATCACGAATCTCGGCGAAATCGGGTTGAGAGAAAACAACGAACGGGACGCTATAGACAACTACCAGAGGGTTTGCGAGATTATCCCCCAATCGGT
Organism: bacterium; assembly: GCA_026394215.1. Lineage (GTDB taxonomy): Bacteria > JAJVIF01 > JAJVIF01 > JAPKYR01 > JAPKYR01 > JAPKYR01. The sequence continues at coordinate 3,665 of JAPKYR010000061.1, read as the reverse complement.
TCAGGCCTTGTACAATCTGGGATTAGCGTACGATACTTTTGGGCACAAGGAGGAAGCCAAAACCATCTTCCGGCACGCGGTTGAAATCGACCCAACCAACCCCGCCAATGTCAGCTGCCATATTGTACTTGCCAAGTATCGGGCCGACGAAGGCGACTGGCAGGGAGCTTTGGATGAGGTCCTTGCGGGCAGGGCAATCGATCCCAACAACCAGGACCTCATTGGTTACGAGGCCATGGTGCGCCGTCATCTAGCAAATTAAACCCAGACCGGCGGACACCAGCGTCGTGCTTTCCAAGTACGGTTTCGTAGCGCAGGCATCCTGAGTCCGTCTCATTATTTCACTCTCAATCAAACCGAATGGAAATGCGACTGATGGCTATTATCTGAGTATTTTCCTTGAGGACGAGTTACCCTGAACTATGTCATCCGCTTCCAGCGGATGTTCAAAAGTGTTATGTGCTTCCAGCACATTCTCTCATGCGCCTGAAGTCGCATGCCACGATAGAATTGCACATTTAATCCCCCAAAATAGTATAATTTTAGGATCAATACTTATACATACTGGCAATCTTTCATTCTTCAATTTAGACTAATCAACCCCGAATTTAATCCCCTGTGCAAGTGGCAATTCGCTAGTCCAGTTGATCGTGTTTGTCTGCCTTCGCATGTAGGCTTTCCATGAGTCGGAACCTGCCTCGCGTCCGCCGCCGGTTTCCTTCTCTCCGCCAAAAGCCCCGCCGATCTCGGCGCCGGAGGTCCCGATATTCAGATTCGCGATCCCGCAGTCGGAACCGGAATGCGCGAGGAATTTCTCACCGGACAAGAGATTGGTCGTGAAGCACGCTGACGAAAGTCCCTGCGGGACGTCGTTCTGAATTTCTATGCCTTCTTCGATTGATGAACACTTGAGGACGTAGAGAATCGGCGCGAATGTCTCCTCCTGAATTATATCGGCTTTATTGTCGAGGCCGGTTACGATGCAGGGTTTGACGAAGTAACCTTTCTCAAGCCCTTTTATTTTTACCGGTTCGCCGCCATAGAGAATTTTCCCGCCTGCTTTTTCGGCTCTTCTCAAAGCGGCCTGCATGTTATCGACCGCGGCGGCGTTTACAAGCGGACCCATGAGGATTCCGTCATTCAGCGGATTTCCGATCGGCACCGTTTCATACGCCGCGACAAGCCGTTTCAAAAGTTGATTATAGATTTTCTTATGGACAATAATTCTCCGTGTCGATGTACATCGCTGTCCGGCGGTCCCGACCGATCCGAAAAGTATCCCCATCAGAGCGAGATCGAGATTCGCGTCGTCCATCACAATAATCGCGTTGTTGCCGCCAAGTTCCAGAATTGTGCGACCGAGGCGCTTTCCGACAACCTCGCCGATACGATAGCCCATCTGGCACGATCCGGTCGCGGAGACAAGGGGAATCCGTTTGTCATTAATTAATTTTTCCCCGACCGCGTCGCCACGTCCGACCACGAGATTGAAAACACCCTCGCAGTCATTTTCCTTCATTATTTTATTGCAGATATTCTGCACGGCAATGGCGGTGAGAGGGGTTTCGCTCGACGGTTTCCAGAGCATCGTATCGCCGCATGCCGCTGCCAGCGCCGCATTCCATGCCCATACAGCTACTGGAAAATTAAATGCCGATATAATTCCGATTGTCCCGAGCGGATGCCACTGCTCGTACATCCTGTGGCCCGGGCGCTCGGAATGCATCGTGAGCCCGTATAGCTGGCGCGAAAGCCCGACCGCGAAGTCGCAGATGTCGTCGATCGGAGTGAATACTTCCAGTTCAGCGCCGGACGGGTTCTTAATCCATTCTCCATAGCACGCGCCGGAGTTCACATCCTGAATTCCGCAGTTTTTCAATATTTTCTTAAATCGTTCGTTCATGGGGTAATCCTTTATGTTGTGCCCTCAAACTTTCATGTTTTTTGGCCAAATGGTGTAGCTACCGAACTTCTGGGAATGTTTAGCCTCGCCCCCTGCTTTCTTTCCTGCATCTGTGAGTATTAGTTGTTCCCCGTCGCGTTTGAGTAATCCCTTTGCCAAGAGGCGGTCGGTGAATTCTGCGGTTTTCATCCCCAAGGCTTTGGCAAGCTTTGAAGTAGTGAGTTTGTCATATTCCGATGTGGAAGAGTCTTTCCTTTCTTGTTCTTCCTCTTTCTCTTCGGGTTCCTTGACCTTTTCTGCCGATAGGCGGACTTGGTCACTGATTCGTATTAACCGCTGCGCTTCTTCTAATGTTTCCCGATACAGGTCAGATTCTTGGTCCTTTAAGATGTAGACTCCCATTTCATTGTTGTTTATCTGACTGAAATCATATAGGTTCATTGACGTGATGATTGCCGCCTTTTCGTTCAAGTAACACTTGGCATGGAGATTCTTACAGAAGCTTGTGCGCACGAACTCGAGTTTTTGAAGCCAATTGATCTCCTCTGGAGCTAGCTCACTTTTGCCATACACAAGACGAATGTCGATATTTTTCATCCGGTTTCTGTCTTCGAGAAGTTCTTTGATTTTGTCATTGAATTTCAGGTACGGACTGATGATGATCAGACGCTCCACCGCCTCCTTGATCAGAATTTCGAGATGGTAGTTAGTACCGGTTGTGTTCAGAAATTTCGCCATATGATTTTCCTTTCAGCCACCTTGTTTGGCTTACATTGTTTATGCTGTTCCACACAATAACCTAAATACTGAATAGGTTGCAGTATAACACACTCCTAAAAAAGTATCACTTCGAGTAAAAACAATGGAAGAGGATTGTAAACATTAATTAGTTGCAAATCAAATATATTTCAAGATATTTATATGTGTCATTCTATCTTCCGCCAATAACCTATCACCCGCGACCCTTCACGCGTGTGCGAATCGACATACGTGTACCTGTTCCCGTCCCGATCCATGAAATGCTGCCGCGATTCCTCAATAAACCACCCCTCGATACGCTTGTCCATGTAGGTAATAGCGCCGGACTCTCGGAATGTATTCACGATTGACGGCCTTCCCGGATCGACCATCCCGCTTCGGATCGCTTTGAATATCGCTGAACCAGCCATGATGACAATGACTATTCCAAGAATAATTATTGAAATTCTTAGAGGTAGCTGTAGTGGATGCTGATCGGCGATTCTTCCAACGTCGCGCGGAAGTCTCTGCGTCGGCATGCGAATTTCATCGGTCGGGAATTCCAGAATGCGTCCCTTCTCCTCCGACTCCTCATCTAACTCCTCGTCTATTTCCTTATTTAAACCCTCTTCCGGCATTAATTTTAATCCTGCGCTGCGGACTGCTCATCGATCTCTTTCGGGAACAGCCGGTCGGCTTCCGACAGATTGCTAGCTTCGAGGCCGGCTATATAGTTATCGAGTATCAGCGGAGCTTCGGGACTTACAAGCTCCTGAACGAAAGTGCCGTTGCGGATTTCGTCGAGCATATCCTCGAGAAGCCTCCGCGTATGCTGATCCACAAGCCTCGGACCACGTGTCGCGGCTCCGAACGCCGCGGTCGGGCTGATTGTCTTGAATGCTTTCGATGGCCCAAGTTTTTCATATACCGAAGTCATAATCGGGAGTTCATAGAGAGTGCTCATACGGCAGATGGCGGGATCGTATCCCGCGTGGACCATGGTCGAGACAACGGCGCGCAAAAG
>JAPKYR010000243.1 GCA_026394215.1 bacterium | reverse complement strand
CGTCGCCATTATTGGCATTATGATCAAGGTCGTCATGGCCGTCGGCTTCTTCGACATCAAGCAGCTTATGGTTCTCGTTGTCATTGTTGCCCTGGGTATCATCGACATGCCAGATTAAAAGCCCCTCCCCCGGAAGGCTCTGATCGTAACCTGTTTGTGTCACTAATTCGACCAGGAAATATTCCGGACCGTACGCCCCCTCGTCCCAAACTCTATAAGAGGGCCCGTTCTCCGACCTCGGTATGAACGGCACATCGTACATATCCATGCTGACGTCTATTGGTGTCGACCACCCCAGTTTATCCTTCGATCGGGCGTCCTGGTAAGCTTGCCCTGACCCCATAATTCCCCATGTGCCGATTCCCGCTGACTGGAATGTATAGTCGTAGTAGTCCGGAAGTCCCATCATGTGGCCGAACTCATGTGCCGCAACCCGCCATGTTTGTAAATATTCGCCAACGAACATCAACGGTCCGACTACGACTCCATCGACCACATAACCGCCGTAAGTTGCCCAGCCCCAGTAGAAATCGCCCCAGCCATCGGTCGGCCCGGAATAGATAAAAAATACCCCGTCGGCTTCGCCGTTGCTGTCAGCGTCATATGCGTTGAAATCGTAGTAAACATCGGCCTTATTAAGGATTTCTCCGAGCAAATCACCCTCAAAATTATATGTGGTTTTCGGGTAATCGGCCATCCAGTAACCGTCAGGCTCATTGGGATTTGTAAGAACGGATCCGCCAAGATTCAACTGGCCATCCGACACCTGCTCATAATATGAGTGAGTTGTCCATGTGTCGGACCCGAAAAACATATTGGTCCAGTAATCCGTCGGATGACCCGCATCGGGAGCCACGTCGGGGAATTTAATCGGAATAACTGCGCAATGAGCCTCTCCCTGGGTCGGCGACTTGCACGCCTGCCTTGACATAGCCGGATTCAAAAACGCAAGCTCGACAAAATCGCGCTCATCGATAACATTGTCGCCGTTAAGATCATAGCGTGGATAGTAACCCTGATCGTCTGACCTTAATCCATACGTTCTTTCAAGACCGCTGGAAAATGTCAACGCGACATCTACCGGTGAGACAGTTTCCGGATTTACCAATGGCCTGAGAAGGGAGTGTGCGCGGTCGATTCGCTGCTGAAGATCAGGAGCGGTCCGGAGCCACGCGGCCTGTTCATCCGATGGCGGGACTATCGCCAGTGCGGGCAATATAAAAATAACTGCCGTGAATAGAATCACAAATGCAGTCTGTGTAAATTGCTTCTTCATTCCGGATCACCCCCGACACTGAGGGTGAGGTGTTCGCCGATGGAATTTCTGGCGACAAGGAAGTCCTGGTCCGCGATAATCGATGGGGCGGAAAATGCGGGATCAAGGATTTTGAAATGCATCCGGCATATTGTGCCCTCGCCGGTAAGCCCCGACGCTATCGAGAATCTTGAGAATGCCAGCGGAACAAATCCTGGCTGGTTCATCATGCTGAATGTGGAATCCTGCTCCTCGACTATCGATCCCCACTCGACTCGCAGGGGTTGAAGGTCGCCGGGATCGAATCCCATCCTGAAACTGAAAGCATAGAGATCGTTTACGTCCATGAAAAGTACAGGGACAATTAGCTCATCGCCGGAAGTCTCTAACTCTCCGGAATATAATGTGCCTCCTGCAATGTCTCTTGGTTGTTCATTAGTGTTGGGTGATGTCGGGGTGCTTCGTCCGTTTGAACATCCAAGGGCAAGGAGTATTGCGACAAGGCCGGTAACGACATATCGCGGTAAAGCAAGCCTACTCATATTGTTAGCCTCCGAGAGGTAACCATTGAAAGTATAACCGTATAAGTAATGTGAATAAAGGCCGGAATGACCGGAACCATAGTCTATAATTTACGCTAAATAAACCTTCAGGTCAAACTGGCACCTTAATTTAGATGCGCTTTCCGGATAAATCTGCCCTGGGAGCACGGGAAAAAAACTTGAAATTTTCCAATATTCGGGTGGAAATTACATATCATCATAATAAAATAGTTGGCGAACTCATCAAAATGAGTGTAAAATTATATATAGAGATCTATACAAAACCGGTTGCATCTTCTATTTGATGGCCTGTTATTCCCTGAATGAATACTCCACGGAGGTTCAATATGATTTCCCGGCTACAACTTTATGTTGGCCTGCTTGCTGTGAGCCTGATATTCATGGTCTCATGTTCCGGCGGGTCATCGCCGCAGAGCAGCAATGCCATAACTCCCGAATTATCCAGCCAGACCGTGCCCGATACTTCCGGTCACGTGCTGTTGGCTTACTACAATATGTACGTCGACACGGAATCGGACAATATCATCGAGGCTGTTCCTGTAAGAGATGCCGAACTTCACCTCAATATCCTGAGATTCGTCGAAAAAAATCCCTGCACCGACTGTTTCAAAATTGTCGGAGTATCGCCTACCGTGAATGATACCTGGCTGATCGATATCCAGGCCACACATCCGATTCCGATCCCGGATTACACGGTATTCGATGTACGCGGAATCATGATGTTCCCAGGGACTAAAATATTCACGGCAACTTCGGACCTTGACCTGATAACCTCCGACATGTCCAAAGGCGAAGGCGCTCTTGTCAATGCGGACGGGTACACCACCCTCTTCAACCGGACAACCCTGAACAACGGTCCCGGCGGGCTTTTCGGATACGAAAAAGGCAAATTCGCTACGGCAGCCTACCCCAATTCAACCTTGAATGGATACAAACGGCATATCTCTGCAGGGCCGTTGAACACCCGCAACGCTCTCTATACCGGTTCATCGGCGACCGTCCAGTACGAGCTTAAGTTCCCGACCCCGCCCACCGCATTTGTGTTCGGTTACGCTGTCGACGCCAACTGGGCGCTGTCGACCGTCACACCGGTTGAAAATCCCAATACGGATTTCCCGGCGGAAGCAAACTGCTTCGAACCATGGAAAATTGACGTTTCAATCGAGCCGATCGGACAGGGTCTGACCGATGCCGGCGGTACATCAGAACTTTTAATTGATGTTTACGATCACCAGGGCAAGGACAGCCATTACGCTCCGACCGTCGAATGCTTTGAGCTGTTCGACGGCACCGCCAACGCTGTCTGGGATTCCGACGGCGATGGTTTCAGCACATGGGTTGCTACTATCGAGAACGAAAAAATCGCAGCCCAGGGCGACTATATGTGTCTGATCGCTGTCAACGATACCGAAGACCTTGATGAAATATACTACGACCTCACTGGATACCAGATTATCAACCTCACAGTCGCGGAATTCCAGGTCCAAACTAATCTACCTCCTGTCGCTGCCGCACATGCCGACATTACCGAACCGGCGGTCAACCAGTTGGTGCATTTCTACGATGATTCTACCGACCCTGACGGGTATCCGGATATCCAATACTGGGAATGGGATTTTTCCTACAATCCGGTTGATGGTTTCAATCCCGGAGCGTTCGATCCCAATCCACAGGTGCAGTTCCCGACGGCAGGCACTTATAAAGTCATGCTCAAGGTTACCGATTCGGCGAGCAATTACGATTTCCTGGATCAACCGCTTACAATTACTGTCGGATCCGGCACTGGGGGAATTCCGATAGCATGCGCCGGAGCAGACAACGTTCATCCGAATGTCGGGACGCTGATACATTTCTTCGACTGCTCAGTCGACCCCGATGGTCCCGCCGACCTCTGGTATTATGAGTGGGACCTTGACGGCGACGGAATTTACGATGTGTTTATCAAGGACACCACGAAAATCTATTATACCGGCGGCGATTACGAGGTACAGCACAGGGTAACCGACTATTCCGATAACGTCGATACACTCGATACCCCGCTTCTCATAGAAGTAAACGGTCCGCCGGAAGCCATCGCTGAAGCGGATGTGTACGATGTCATCATGGGTCAGGTTGTCACGCTCACTAATCTTTCGGTCGATAGCGACGGCAATGGCGATATTACGCATACCTATTGGGACATGAACGGCGACGGCGATTACGACGATCCTGAAGATATCCAGGATCAGGACACCGTGTACCATTCATTCTACGTCGCCGGAACTCAATACATCGGCCTGAAAGTTGAGGATGAATGGGGCCTTACTGACGAACTGGATGAAAAACTCGCGATTAATGTCCAGGGTTTCGAAACATTCTGCCTCG
>JAPKYR010000285.1 GCA_026394215.1 bacterium | reverse complement strand
CAGGCGGGAAAAAATTGCTGAAATCGCTTGAAGAATCGAGCCAGGGACGTTTTCATCATCTTGGTTATATTCCGCGCGAAGACCTTCCGGCTCTGTATGCCGGATGTACCGTATTCTGCTATCCCAGCCGTTATGAGGGTTTCGGGCTTCCTCCTCTCGAAGCTATGAGCCAGGGAAAAGCGGTTATTGTTTCAGATGCGTCGAGCCTTCCGGAAGTCGTCGGCGACGCAGGTCTCAAGATCGATCCCAATCATGTTCAGGGCTGGGCGCATGCAATTCTTCGAGTCCTGACAAACAAGGATTTCCGGGCCGAACTGGAGCGGAAATCGCTTGAACAGAGTAAAATCTTTTCTGTAGAAAAAATGTGCCGGGAAGTAATGGACGGATACCTTTCGGTCGTCAAATAGAAAATGACAGAAATCGCAGAAAATCCCGCAGAACCAAAAATCCCCGATAATTACTCCGATATCGGGAAAGTCGTTGTGCTGTCCGGGAGTTTCCCGCCGATGCCGTGCGGTGTCGGGGATTCCGCATGGGAACTCGCAAGGGAGCTTTTCGCGATGGGGATCGATATCGAGGCTGTCACCGATACGCATGCCCTGCCCTGCAACTATGATGATGACGATTTCAGCCACGATTCATGCCCGTTTCCGATTCATAACGTAATTCCCAACTGGGGGCTTTCCGGAATTAAAAAAATAGTCCGAAGTATCGAAAGGCTTGAACCGAAAATTCTACACATTCATTATCCGACCAAGGCGTACGGAACCGGACTCGCTGTGCCGTTTCTCACGATGCTGCTCCACGCCCGGCGTCGGAAAATAAAAATCGTCGTCACGCTCCACGAATTCAAGTTGAGCCATCATCTTCGACGTCAGGCGAGTTTCATGGTGTCCGAATCCGCCGACGCGATCGTAATGCCCTGCCCGCTTGAGATCGAAGCGCTAATCGATCGGCACAAATCTGTCGAGGAAAAAAATCATTACGCAATCCCGGTCGGTCCCGTCGGACCGTCGCCCGATCCGATCCCCGACGAGATGAAACGCCAGTTGCGGCAGACGGTCCGGGATTCGTGGAAAGTCGGAGATGATGATGTGGTGCTTATTCATTACGGCACTCCGACAAAATCGAAGGGCCTTGAGGTTCTGTTCAAAGCATTGAAATGGCTCAAGGATGAGGGCGAGACGCCGCGCCTGATGATCGCTGGAGATTTTTGCCCCAAAGAAGATGAATTCCATGAGCTACTGGAAAAACAAACTATCGGTCTTGGGATAAACAAGCAGGTCACATGGCTCGGACGACGTCGGATCGAGGAGCTTCCGGGAATTTTTCTCGCGTCCGATATCGGCGTGTTCCCGTTTTTGGACGGGTGGAGTTACCGCAGAAGCAGTATGACCGGCGTACTCGCGTGGGACATCCCGATCATCACGACTTATCCGGACGGTGAAATTCACGAGATCGAGGATCAGGACAAGGTGAGGTTTGTCGAGCCGAACGATCCCAAAGCGCTCGCGACGTCGCTTCTTTCTTTACTGGCGAATCCAAAAGCGCTTGAAGTTTTCAAAGCCGCAAAGAATCCGCTGATGGAACATTTCAGATGGAAGAATATCGCGGCGAAGTATGTGAAGGTGTATCGGGATGTTTTGAACCTCACCCCCCATCCCCCTCTCCAAAATTCGGAGAAGGGGTGAGGGAAAAAGTTATGAAACTCGCGATCATACATGAATGGCTGACCAGTCTTGGAGGCGCAGAACGATGCCTGAAAGTATTTACTGAACTCTGGCCCGACGCTCCGATCTTCGTGTCGGTATATGACCACGAAAAATTCTCCGACTGGTTCCCGCCTGAAAAAGTCAGGTCGAGTTTTATACAGAAATTTCCGAACGCATTGAAATGGTACCGGCATTACCTTCCATTCATGCCGACCGCTGTAGAATCTTATGACCTCCGTGGATTCGACGTCGTGCTGTCATCGAGCCATTGCGCGGCTGGCGGTGTGAAACCCGATCCCGGCGCGGTCCATGTTTCCTATATCTACACACCAATGCGCTATGTCTGGGACTTGATTGATATCTATACGTCGCACATGAACCCGATCACGCGCGCGGTTTTTATGAGCCAGGTTCCGAGGCTCAGGCGATGGGATGTCGAGCGCACGAAACGCGTGACCCATTTCCTCCCGATTTCCGAGACGGTCAGGGAGCGTATCAATCGAATCTATAAACGCGACGGGAAGGTGGTCTATCCTCCGGTCAGGGACAAATTGTTCCAGCCGTGCAAACCGGAAGAAAAAGAGGATTATTTTCTGGTTCTATCGAGGCTGGTATCGTACAAGCGGATCGATCTTGTGGTCGAGGCGTGCACGAGGATGAAAAAGCGTCTGATTGTCGCGGGTTCGGGCGGCGAGATGGAGCGGCTGAAATCGATCGCGGGCGATACTGTCGAATTTATCGGTTTTGTGAGGGAGGAGGATGTCCCGTCGCTTGTCGCGAAGGCGAGGGCTGTGCTGCATCCGTCGCTTGAGGATTTCGGGATCGTGCCGGGCGAGGCTGCGTGCGCGGGTACGCCGACAATCGCGTACGGGGTCGGGGGCGCGAGCGAGACTGTTGTGGACGGGGTGACCGGGGTATTTTTCATGGAGCAGGAAGTCGAGGCGGTAATCGGCGCGATTGACAAATTCGAGAAAATGGATTTTGATTTAAGCGATTTAAGGAAGCAGGGCGAGAAGTTCAGTGAAGAGAGGTTCCGTCAGGAGATATGGGATATTGTGAATGGAGCGGTAAGGGGGGAGTGGTAAAATAGAGTCTGGAAGTTGGGGGGATTAAGGAGGTGTTTTAATGTTAAAATATACGTTCCATCCAGTAGATTTGATCATTATTGCATTAATTATTTTCCTCTTCGTGGCTTTCGCCTTGCCTAGCAACAAATACTTTTATAATAAACATCGTGAAGCAGAAGTTAAGGCAAGGACCCATAGGATTCAAATTGCACTTGAGAGATATTACGTCGACAATGGAGAGTATCCCCCTTACCTTCTAGGTGGAGATATTGACGGCTGGGAAATCTGGCATGAACGGTGGGATGGTGTCAATGATGTTCAAGATGGTGAAGGGACGATCGCATCAAATGAAATAATAGTCGATCCATTGATTGAAGGAAATTACTTCACTTCATATGACAGTAATATATTTACGAGTGACGGCAGGCAGACTATCCGCGCGACAACTCTCAATGGTAGCAGAATTTATGGTGAGGGTGATCCAAGGTTCGGTTTTAAGGGTTGGACAATGGGAAACTGTCTTGATGATCCGAATTATTTCGGCGGGACGCTACAACTCAATCCCGAGATTTGGTCGGAAATCGAGACGCGACGGACGCTCGATCATGGCGACTATATGAACGTGCCGGATATTTTCAAAAATTCAGGGTCCGGCATGTATTACGCATTTGGCGGATGTCGCAATACAAGCGGCGAGGGAGAAGAAGACACACTCACGCACTGGCCGGGGAATTTTTTCTATCGTTCGATTCCCGGCGATATGTCCGCCGCGAATTTTCTTACACCGTATTACGAAAGTCCGCAACATTACATCCTTGGCGGTTTTGGAAAAAGTGATAATCCGGGATTGGACGTCATCCGCCTGGAGACGACCGATCCCGACGGCAACCGCATTAAATGGAGCTTTCAGGAGCCAACGTCGGACGATCCATATTATTTCGGTTCCGCATTTTCCGATGACGAAAGTATTTCAGGATATGGTTATCCTGCAGTGTTCGGAGGCGGCGACGAATGGACGGGGCCGGTCTGGCCGTTCATCGACAAGGATACCGGCGAGGTTCTGTACGGCGCCCCGGACGGAGTCCCGGATGGGGTGATAATTGTCCTGGTAGACGGAAGCGAAGTGGAGAGAAGGGAATTTATTGCGGAATAAATCGATTCGCGGATACGTCCGCCACGATACTGCATACCTCATGTATCTGTAAACTGTATTACCTGAACTTTATGCAGCCTGGAAATTCCGCACTTCTACCTGAACCCCTTCAAATGCAGCCTGTTCGGCAGTCTCCAGAAGGCGTTTTGTCGTTTCTTCATTAACATACGCTTCACCGCAGTTGCGGCATACACGCGCGGGCACATTTTTAACGACAAGGGTCATCCCATCACGCTCAAATGTCACCGTCGTCGTTCCATCAATTGTTGTCTCATTTTTACACATCAGGCATTTCATAGTTCTCGCCTCTTTTCGAAACCGGGTTCCCATACGAAGAGATCGGGCTCATAAACGGTAATTACTATGATCTCATCGTGCTCAACATTTTCAGCAAACACAACATGCAGAGGACGATCTCCTGTCCATCCCAATACGAGCCTGCTGGGGTAAGGACTGTCGTCTGAGTACTCTTCAATAGTCTTTCCTTCCGATACTGTTTTATGTACATCATCGACGGATATCCCCCTTTGGAACATCCGCCTTACTGCATGAATGCTGAAAATAAGATCCTTGTCGACCATTGAATATATTATATCAGATATCACTCCCTGGTGCCGGGTCAATCCTGCAATCACCATGGGTTGTTGCACGATGTGTTGTATAATACAGCCCGATATTAAATTTTTACCGGGAGAGAATATACATGCTCGACGCAAAACGCAGTGGGGACGATGCTTTCGGGCAGGCGTTCCTCGACCACATGAAATCCGGATCGGAGGTCATGACCAAGATCGTCCGCGTAGAGGACGGAAATGTCGAGGATCATCCGATTTCGATTTATTTCCAAACCTTCGACGAGTGGAATCCTCTCGACCGCGCTTTGATGCAATGGGTTAAAGGGCGCGTGCTCGATGTCGGCGTCGGCGCCGGACGTGTCGCGCTCTATTTGCAGGAGCAGGGATTTGACGTTGTCGGGATCGACCTCTCCCCCGGCGCGATCGAGACATGCGTGAAGCGCGGAGTAAAGGACGCGCGCCTTCATAACATTCTCGAAAGCCCGCTCGACGAAAAATTCGACGCGATTCTGATGTTGGGTTACAACCTCGGAATCGCCGCTACCCATGCGAATGTAGCGCCGTATCTTGACCGGATGAAGTCGATGCTGAACCCCGGAGGGAGGATCATCTTCAACCAGGTCAACTGGCAACGGACGGAAAAGCCGGAACATCTCAAATTCCATGAAGCGATGCGGAAAATCGGACGGTACCCGGTCGAGATGACGCTGAAAATTGTGTATGGAAAACTGGAAGAAACGTTCGGATGGTGCCTGACGTCGCAGGAGGAACTTGTCGATATCGCGAAGACGGTGGGATTGAAACCCGAAGCGATCATCGATTGCGGGGGGATATATGGGGCGGTGCTTATTGAAACCGGAAGCGGGGATGGATGATTTAGATTTTTGAGGTAAAATAGAAACAGATATGACGCACTGCCGTGCTGTTCTACGGGTTATAAATTATACGGATACATGTAATATATGAAACTCACTGACGATGAAAAAAAGATGCTCGATGGAGTTTATGGGGAACCCGTAGCGAAGGCGCTCGATTATCTAGTGCAGTTCGGAGAAGCGTTCGATGCCGAGAAATTCGCCGATGTAATTTACGCTCTCTACCCGGCGGAGATGTCGATCTACAAAGGCAGTGTCGAGGATCTGGTCGAGTACGCCGATACGGGCGCGAAAGTAAAAATCCCGACAGCTACATCGACCCTCGCGTGCGATCTGGAGCAATGGGATAAATACGGCGTCCCGCACCCGATCTACGAGCTTCAGAAAAAGGCAGTCGATGCGCATAAAAAAATGGGCATCTGCGGGACATACACGTGCACGCCTCAACTTTGCGGATTCATCCCGCCCAAAGGATCGAATATTATTTCCGTCGAATCGTCGGCGATTATTTTTTACAACTCGGTGCTTGGCGCGAAAACCAACCGCGGCGGGCTATTCACACGTTATTCCGCGGTGACGGGGAAATATCCGCTGATGGGTTATTTGCTTGATGAAAACAGGCGGGGAACTCATCTTTTCAAAATTAATCTCACGCCCGACGACCTTCCCGACGATTCCGATTATTCCGCGCTCGGATTTCATGTCGGGAATATCGTCGGAAGCGAAGTC
>JAPKYR010000137.1 GCA_026394215.1 bacterium | reverse complement strand
GGATTTATCGCTTTTATTTTTCTCACACCCGGTGCGAATGCTGCGACAATCGACGAAATTTTGATCATGAGCGATGCCGGTATACCAACCGACGTCATAATCGAGGTTGTAGAGGCTACCGGTCTGGACGATGACCTCGATGAAGACGCGATTTTGAAACTGGTCGACGCCGATCTCGATCCCACCCTCCTTCAATACCTTCTTTCCTTCCTCCCCGATTCGGAAAACTCCAACCTGGTCGATGATTCGAACAACCCAGTTGATAATTCCCTCTCGAATAATCCCAACTGGGCCGGTGGACCGGGTTTCAGCCATGGAGGCACAGGTTACAATCCTCTGAACGACAGGTCCGATCCCAATGTTTATTGGGAAGGCCCCGCCTACAGCGATACATATTATCGCGACAATTACAACAACTACTATTACCCCCGCAACCTTGGCGTCGTAGTCTACGAGCCGCCTGTGTACCAGTTATATTCGCATCCCTACGTCGCCATCCCTCTTCAGCGATACTATAACTACTCGACCGGCTACTGGTATAACGGCCAGTATGTAATTTACGATGGCAATCGCACCCACAATTACGATAACCCCTGGTATTATGATCAGTATCAAAATTATTATTATGGAAACAATGGATGCGGGTATCCATACGGCTGGGGCGGATCGTTCGGCGGCTCCTGGCACAATCAAAATGGCAGAAACTGGTGGGATTCGTGGGGCGACGCGGAATATCACGGAGAAAGAGTAAACCTCCGCATCAGCTTCTGACACTCCGGAAATTTACCAATAGTTAATACCAGTTATTCTTTTGGTAATTCGCTTTCGCTTACCATGCAATTCCTACGACCCCGGTCCCGATCCGAAATACACATTGATCGTCAGGAACGCGCTCGACGCCGCATACGCATACAGTTGCCGAACCAGGAATCCGCCTATCAGATAAAATAGAAGAAATGCAAACGGCGGAATCATGGCATACCTGTACGTCGCGTCCGGGTAGAATCTTTCCTCAACGGTAGGTTTATCTATAAACATAAATTTGATGAACCTTAGATAAATATAAGCCGACACCACCATATTCAGAATCGCGATAACCGCAAGAGTATACAACCCGACGCTTGCCTCCAGGGTCGGCATCAGAACGAAAAATTTCGCGGCGAAACCCGCTATCGGCGGAATTCCCGCCATGCTGAGGAAAATGACAAGCATCGTATATGCCGACGGAGGCGCCCTGTGGATAAGCCCTCTGAAGTTATCAATATCGCAACCGCCTGTGTGATGCTCGACTATGCTGACCATAAGGAAGGCGCCGGTGTTCATAATCGCATAGACGGTGATGTAATGAAGCATCCCCATGTACCCGAGCGACTGCGGCGCTGTATTGGAATTAGTCTCAGCGATCACACCTGCCGCACAAAGTCCAAGAAGAAGGTATCCCATATGGGAAATACCGGAATACGCAAGGAAGCGTTTCATATTGGTCTGGCGGAGCGCGAAGAGATTACCTATAGTCATCGATAAAACCGCGCAAATCTGCATCAATGGAACCCAGAGGTCCGCGACTGTAGACAGGCCAAGGAGAAAGACTCTGACAAATACTGCTATTGTCGCAATCTTAGGCGTCACCGAAAGGAAAGTGCCAACGGCCGTAGGAGAGCCCTCCAGGACATCCGGGTAATACATATGAAACGGCGATATTGCCAGTTTGAAACCGATCCCCACCATGAAGAAAACAACGCTTAACAAAAGCACCGGAGTCATCGACGGGTCATTCAGCCTGACCTGGTGAAGCGCCACTTTCATCTCATATAAGTTCGTAGTACCCGACAAGCCATACATTAATGCGAATCCGAAAACCATGAATGCCGAACTCATGGAACCAAGTAGAAAATACTTCAGGGCGGCTTCAGTACTCGTCGGTTTCCCCTTCAGCCATCCGACAAGAATGTAGCAGGTGATCGCCACAAATTCGGTAAGAAGGTAAATCGCAAGTATATCGGAAGACGAGTCCACACATTCGATCGCGACTGTCGCGAACATTACAAATGCGTAAAATTCTCCGGAGAATTTTTCGGGCAGATCTTTCGACCGCATCGCGATAACGACCACATAGTTGACCGTTAAGAGACATACGCTTTTCAGGAACAGGCTGAATGGGTCGATGGTTTCAAGTCCGCCCCAGTACTGGCCAAGCGCTGCGTTGAAATACCTCGTCGTCAGATACATTGTGAAAATAACCGGAAAATAGCTTATAAACAGCGCTGTCTGGGCTATTAATGGCGCCCTGAGGCTGTTCCGGTTAGGCCTGATCATGTCAAGAGTTAGAATCAAAAGGCCGCTCGTGAGATCCAGCATCTCGGGGAGCATTAAAAAATATGCACGGTAAGTCGCCGCGAAAATTTCCAGGGGAGATGAAATAAACGGCAGGTAAAATCCATTATAAATTTCATCAAATCGGAAAATTATAAATGCGCTGCCAATTATTGTGATGGCCAATACGGTATATGTATACCAGTTACCTGCCTCGTAAAATTTCGGGGTTCTTGGGCTTTCCTGATTATTCCGATTTGATGACTTGTCCATCTACTGCTGCTTGATTAATCTGACTGAAATAATAAATACCGTCCGGATGGTTCTTTCCCGGCTGGCATTAAGCGTGCATTTTACCGACACGTTTAATGCGTGTCAACAAAATTATGAACATTAATAATAAAGCCCGTCCTTTTTACCCGGACGGGCATTTTTTCAACGGTATAATCCGGTTAATTAAGAGTTATTTACGTGGAATGTCCTGACAACCGTCGCACTGCCGCTGAACAACGTGAACACCACGAAGTTCTCGCTGATCTGGTTGCAGGCTATTCCGAATCCCCACCAGCCCTGAGATTCCCCTTCCCAGATTGTCGATGACATACCATAGATCGAATACATGCATGCCGATCTCTCACCGATCTTTATAGTCCCTATTACCGATATCGGAATAACCCTGAGGTTAGCTTCGACTAATGCTTCACCAAGCAGCCTCAAAAGGTCCGGATCCACTGTTCCTTCCAGGCCGGTCCCTTCTGTCTCGGTCTTTAATTCATCCGGAATAAGGTCGGTAATAATAAAGGGATCGAACCGGGGTTGGAAATAATTCAATGTGCGATCCGGATCGTCCGGCGCAAAATCCTTTTCAGGATCCGACGCGAATTCATCTTCGACTTTCTGGTACCTGCCGCGCAGAATATTAACAAGGTCGAATCCCTCCAGTGCGAGCGTTCTCTGCCCTGCTTCACTGGTAGCGTCATCTACCTCAGCGTACGAAACCCCGAGCGCCTTTAACTCAGGCGGAGTATTTTCAGCATGAGTCAGGCTGGTATCGTATGAAACTTCATAATCGGCATATCCGGAAAGGGCATTCTGGAGATTAGTGTCAACTGCGGGTGTTCCGGCAGCTCCCGGCATACCGGTCGAGAAATCACCGATTGCGCCAGGGACTGGGGGAACAACGGGTGTCTCATCGGCCGGTGGTTGTTCGCCGGGTATGTCTCCGCCGCCCCCACTACCGGAATCCTGCATATTGGCCCCGCCGTTATTCCACGAAGCCTGATCGTCTCCCTGTGAGGAAGACGCAATAGCTGCACCGGTTATACCGGCGACTAGAATGAAAGTTATAACGAGTAACAAGTATCTGATTTTCATGGTTGAATCTCCATGTATTAATAGCTTTGTTTTATCACAAAGTTCTAAATTCCAAACTTAAAGCCCCAGCCCGATACCGCCGCCTGAACCGCCCCTGCCGCCTCCGCCGCCACCGCCACCGCCACCACCGGCGGAACCGTAACTGCATGAGGAAGTGCCGGGGATATCCGGTGGGTTGTTGGGTGATGCCGCATCCGGATTAAGCTCGTAGACGCTCAGCGACATGTCGATTTCCAGGGTGATATCAGTCAGCACGGTTTCCCCGAAACCGACAGAATATACATGGACGGCTGCCTTATCGGCGGTCTCAAAACAATGGACCGAGAAGATCTTCGTAACATCGCCCTCAAGTTTCTGCAGTATTTCGATAAACCGTCTTGTCGATTCCAGATCGCCGAAGAACTTGATAGAGAAATTGTGCGACGTGAACAGCGGATCGGCGTTTTCGGCACGGTTACTTAAATTATAGGTCCAGCCGATCGCTCCCTGAAGGTCCGATGGAACCTCGAACGGCTCGTCGTCCATATAGAAATCCAGCCCCTCAGCAACAATCATCTCCGCAATATGGATTCCGGCGAACCTTCCCGCGCTGAAGACTGTCTCCAGCGTGTCGAAGATAGCAAACTGCTCCCTGCCCTCATACTGCTTTTTGTATGTTCCAGTAGAATCATCAAACTTAAGTCCATTTACAAAGAAATGCTGGTTTGCATTCCATGCATGAACAAGAGCGCCAAACTCATCCTCATAGTTAAGCAACTGCTTGGCTTCGGTTTTATAACTTTCCAAAGTCGACTGCTTTGACACAATCGAAGCCTGAATCCTGGCAATCTCGTCTTTTTTAGGCTGGTAGAGCATGTACCAGTAGACTGCGATCATACCTATGACCAGGAGGATAAATACTATCCATACAACGGTGATATCCTGTGTCCCCCGGCTTTGCTGTCCTTTTTCCATTGAAGCTCTCCTGCTGATAAATCCTTAATATTTAATATATTTTAACGTTAAATTCCGCCGGTGAGATCTCCCTCATCGCCGCTTCCATCGCCGCCAGTATCGCCTGGAGTTGCACTGGGTGGGCCACCAGGACTAATCGCTGGCGCAGATGCACCCGCCAGTGGAGGCGGAGCAGCCGGTCCACCGCCGCCCAGAAATCCAAGACCTGCATCGGTGAATAGCTTCTTGCCGCTTGTCATAACTTCGGGTTTTATCGTTCCACTAGCTGTAAATTCGTAGAAAATCGGATACTGGAATTCATGGAACTGGAAGTACCACTCGATCGTATTGTCACCCGCTGCTCCCCCCGGACGCCTGTACATCGGTTGCGGCATGCCGGGAATCGGGGTATTATTTTCTCCCATTGAAGGAGCATTACCATCGGCGCCCGATGGTATTCCGCCGCTTGGTCCCGGCGATGAGAACCCGAATCCTCCACCACCAAAACCTGTCCCGCCAAATCCCCCTCCAAGGACGCCTTCGTCCATTTCCAGATTCTTTGGATCCAGTTCAACTTCCGTTATGCTTAAAATGCTTGAATGATACATATTGACAAGCAGCATTTGCACTTCATCCGTTCCGAAGCAGAATCCGTGAAATTCACATGTGGCTCCATTTGCGTCCCAGTGGAATTCATCGATCCAGGACTTGTCACGCATGATCCTGCCAAGTTCGTCGACAATTACAGGCCATGGAGGCTGCGAAGCGGCAAGTGTGACAACTCCCGATAATTTACCTTTAACTGTGTCTATGTACTGCTTGAATTCCTGCGACCGGTCATATAGATGCTGTATCGACGCAATCTGCTGAGTGAGCTCAGTTTCCTTCTTCTGGAATTCCTTTAATTCATTATCGCGCTGAATATACAGGTTCGCAAGAATTGCAGCGACTATTATCGCAATAACCACCGCGAACTTCAGCGCACCGAAACTTTTCCTTCTGTAAACGGCTTCCCTGGGTATCAGGTTCAGATCGATTTTCTTCGCCTTAGCCCCTTCGACACCGAGGCCGATAGGGACGACCAGTATTGCTTCCCTTCCTTTCAGTTCGGCTTCATCTGTGGAATCGAGTGTGCTCTCAACTCCCGGTAATGTCTTCACGACAGTGATATCAAGGCCTGTCTGTTCGCCAAGATACTCAGTCATACCGGTAAGCCCGCCGACATAGCCGAACATCACGACACGGCCGACCCTGGCACGTCCCCTGGCCTGACTCTCATAATACCTGATCGACCGCATCAGCTCGTTTACAAGCTGCCCCATCGATCTCAGTATAGCATCCCGGATTATCCTCTCCGTGGTTTCCTCGCCTTTTGCCAGTCCAAGCTGCCTGTCAAGCTCGGCAGGGTCTGTTTTGCCTTTATCCGGAGTGAATTCGCCTCCGGCAATGCCTTGTTCCTTCGTATCCGTCAGTGCCGGACGATAACTTTCCATCAGATCGACTGGGTTCTGATAATGATACTCAACCGCTTCTACATGGTTTAGCCCTAACTTCGTCCGGATACGCTCTGTAAGGTTTATAAGGCCAAACTCGATTGACCTTGATAGCCTGAAATAGTTCTCTGCCACGAAACTGATATCTGTTACCGAGTCTCTGACATCCACAAACGCGACAGCATATTCGCTATCCTTATATAAATCCTCAAATATTCCGAATGACGCTAATGTGGTAATTTTTATACCAATTAATGTCAATCCGGCAGATTTAACAACCTTCAGGAGAGGAGAAATACTCGATCTACGGGTTGCTACAAGAAGGACTTCCTGCGAAGGCTGCTCCTCTGTTTTTATCTCCCGGAGCGTCTTGAAGTCATACAGTGTGTCAGCCGGCGGAAATGGGACGTACTGGTTCAATTGAAGGTTAATAGCATCGCGTGTCTGCGCAGCTGTCATCCTGGGCAGGGTGAGCATACGCGTCACGCCATATTTGCCGCTGATACCCAGCACCGCGCGTCTCGCTGTAAATCTGTAGCCTTTCAGGAGTTCTTTAATGGTTTCCGCAAGTTTGACAGGTTCTACAAGCTTGCCACCCGAAAAAACTCCATCAGGGATCGGCCCGATCGCGACTCGCTCGACTTTCGGCAAACCGCGACCATAAGAGATCTGGGCCATCCGGATCTCTTTTGTAGTAAAGTCAAGGCCAACAACTTTTTTATCTGCCATGGCGTACCTTTACATATTCCCGGATGAGATATCAGGACTTCCATCCGGACATCCCTCACAAGGATTATTATTTCAATTCGATTTTAAATTCCCACCCGGCCTGTCTGCACCATTTTCAATCTTATTTTCCCGGCTTTTAGACGTCTGAAAACGTAATAAGGTTTAAAATTCAAAGCCGTATTTTCTTATTTCCGCAGATCGTTTTAATGAGAGTAAAGGGACAGCCAGCATTTGATAAAACTGGCTGTCCCCAATTTTCAATTCAAGTGTTCATCAACATTTGCTGGATAGTTCATTAGTGCAATTCTATCAGTTACCGACGAGATGAACTGTCATCAGGATGATTAACTGACTCTCAGTATTGACGATTCTTGTATTGCCGAATAATGCGCCAATAAAAGGAATGTCGCCAAGTAATGGGATCCTGTTCGTCGATTCATCTCTGTTCTTGATTTTAAGTCCGCCAAGGATAATTGTCTCGCCATCGCGCATTCTCAGTACCGTGCTGATACTCGAGTTGGCAGTGCCGAAAATCAGGTTGCCATTTACAAGCGTCGGCTCACCAAGCAGTGTGGTGTTGGTCGGGCTCATATTCATTGTGACGTTGCCGTAATCGTCAATGTACGGAGTAACAGTAAGCGTTGTACCGGTTGGAACCATAGTTACTATATCAGGCGCCGGTATTGGGTTGCCGAACTGGTCGATTACAACTCCACCGTCGACAATGAAGGGGCGGTTCTCAGTAACGTTAATCGTAGCTGTGAATCCATCGATTACCGCTACACGAGGTTCCGAAATGATCTTCGCATTGCGGTCCACGAACAGATAATGGAATCGGGCACGGAAATCGTCGAAAGGCATCCTCTGGTTCTTCGGAAGGATCTCAAATACCAAACCTTCGCTGCCAGACGCATCAAATGCGCTATAGAAACGGTCGCCGCCGAATTCAAGCGCCCAGTCTCCAAGATTTTCCAGGCCGTATCCAGTCGGATTACCATTAGGATTTTCATCATAAGTGATGAAAGTAGCTTCGACAAAGATCATCTTGGGTGGCTTGTCAATCTGGACCAATGCTTCACGAATCTTATCGTGCGTTTCCTGAGTTGCGATAATTCCGATAGCTCCGCCCTTTGCGGTCGCGATCTGGCCATTACCGCCGCCGCCACCGCCACCTTGGTTACCGCCGCCGCCGCCACCTTGGTTACCGCCGCCACCGCCGCCGCCGCCGCCGCCGCCAGAACTTCCGCCGCCGCCAAACGCCTGCATCTGCTCTGGACCGTAGTACCCGTATGAACTCATGTAATTACCATAATCAACTGCCGGGGTTCCGCCGACTGCGCTCATAAAGGAACCGGGCTGTCCGGTGCTGAAGTTGTTGCCGCCGCCCCGGTTTCCTCCGCCGCTGTTGCCCCCTCCTCCGCCGGAGTTACCGTTACCGCCGCCGCCATACTCCCAGATACCATATCCGGATGTTGTCGGCAGAAGGTCCATATCGCGAAGGAAGTCAAACGCAGACCCGGAATCGATATAATGAAGATGGTAAATTTGAATTGAACCGAGTCCAAGCTCCTGCTCGATTCGCTCGCGACTTGAGATGAACAGGATGGGTTCGGTATCTTCTGTATATCTGAATACTGTGAATCTTAAGTTATTTGCCTGCATTAACATACCGAATGCTGTATCGAACGGCACTTCTGACAGATGCATCGTAACCGAGCCGCCGCCTCCGCTGTCGCTGGGGTTAAACCCACCGCCACCGAATCCGCCGCCTTGGCCTGTTCCGCCAGTAGGGGGACCCCCAGGCGGGCGGAACGCTTCTCGAACAAATCCGGATGGCACGCTTTTCCAGTACGCATCCAGAACAAAGTTGACACCGGCCTGCTCGGCAAGAATCATCATGACTGCCTGGAAGTCGGCGCTCGTGACATTCAGGCTGATTATCGCATCCGATACGTGATTCGGATCGATCGATTCTTCGGTAACCGGGAAGTTGTACACGCCTTGCTCTATATCTTCAGCCGCTATCGGGACTTCCGGATATTCGTAGAAAGAAGAACCGGGAACATCGGCAGGAGTATCCTGTGCGGTATCCGGTTCCACCATCGGTTGAGGTTCAGGAGCCGGAATCGGCGAACTAGCCGTCACAGTATCTACAGGAGCCTCAGGCGTTGTTGGCGTCTCTACCGGAGTCTCTTCCGCAACGGGGGTATTCTCTTCCACCGCTGCGGGAGCTTCGGATGCAACTTCCGGTCCTGTAACTTCTTCCGTAGGTACGGGAGCAGGTTCTATTACCGGTGTTTCGACAGGAGTCTCCTCTACAACCGTTGGTTCCATGGCTCCCCGGGAAATAGTAATAATATACTCATTACCATTTTGAGTAACCTCAAAATCCCCCATCTCGGGACAGGAGATTATCAACTGGAAGACCCCGGCCAGGTGCTGAGGAGAAAACAGGATATCAATCTTTGTAACAAGACCATTCTGGTTGTTGTAAAGGTATTGATCCACATCCTCGGCAAGATATCCGCCTTCCAGCTCGAAAACAACTCTGTTTGGATAAGAGAATTTTCTGATATTCGGGTTGGATGGCTTATCGAGTACGATCCTGACGCTCTCAGTCTCACCGGATGGCTCCACATCGATCGAGTCGATACGGTAGATCGCATCCGCATCACCCTCCCGCGGTCCATACCACATAACCTCGACATCCTGAACCACCTCACTGGGTGTTTCCGATGCGGGCTCGACCACGGGCGCTACTACCTCGGGTGCGAGACCAATTTTCAGGATCCCGGGTTCCGAAGTGTCTACATTATAACCCTTGTAGGCTCCTTCGTTCATGTGGACTGTTAATTCCACACTCTGAGTGCCAGCGAGCAGAGTAAGTCGATACTCAATGCTGCTGATCCCCGAACCCGATTCCAATGACGGAAGCTGGAAACCGTCAGCCAACTCACAGTTGGCCAGGACAATTGCCAGTCCGCTATTGTCCTCCAAGGGGACAACCTGGTACTCGGGGGTGCCTTCCACCGAAAGAACTACCCATTCGCCATCCTGATTTGTGGCGATTTGTACACCGGCCAATCGGCATCCGGTGTCTGCATGGCTCGGTGCCAACAACACACCAAGTCCTGCCAGGATTACACATACCAAGACTGTACTAAGTAGCCTTGTCAGAAAGCTGCTTCCAGTGCTCACAGAGATTTCCTCCTGGAAAACACGGATAATAGATCAAAGATTCGCACGTTAGTTACACGCAAATGATTTTACTAAAAATAAGTAATACCAAAGTGCCAATGATAGTTGCGTAGCAGATGAATGTCAAGCCGACTTTTTAGGAAGTTTGAAAATATAATGATAATAGCTGCCTTTGAACAATCGTTCATCAACAATACTCCACGGCCTTTTTCGATCTTCGGGAGTTTAAAAAGGTTCAAAACCGCAATTAAAAGGCAATCCATTACGGTTTTAAACTACTGAAAATGTGGAAAACTCCCCTATCGATAATTTTAGAGGAAAGTTTTTATTCTAAAAAATACAAAAAAAACGGGATGCTTTCGCATCCCGGTTGATCGACTTTGGGATTTGAATATCAATCAGGTAAGAAACTCCCGCGCGTTAACGCGAGACCGCTCTGCGGTGTCTCCTCGTAATACATTACGAAGTAATTATCCGCACCGCGATTCTGCCCGAGGAAACTCATGTCAAGCCCGTCGGTAAGCACATTTGAAGTATTCAGCCTCATACCGTAAAACGCTTCCGTGTTCGTGGTAATGATCCAGATTTTATCGCGCTGTATATCGGTCCTTGCGGCTCCGGATGCGACCCTCATTACGCCGCGGCTTTCAATCCTGTAATCGTAGGTCCTCGTTGTCAACCACGGTGCGATCCGCTTGAAATCATCCGCCGAGAAGAGTCTGAATGACTGTGCTTCATAGAAATCATTATAGAAAGGATTTACCGCAGTGTCCGGATTGTTGTCGGGCCTTGTCGGGAATCCGTACATCACTCCGCCCGCAAGATGGCCGCCGTCGTCCGGATGCGTGCACTGTCTCTCATCGTCCGCGTTATAAATCGGGCCGAATACCTCAAGCGCATCCAGCGATCCCACCGGATTGCCGTCGACATCGAGAGTCCTCGGAAGATCGGTGTCGTCAGGCCCGGCTGCAGAACCTATCCCCTCGTATGTCCAGTCTTCCGGGAACGCATCGTTATCGTACAGCATAACCCTGAATAAATCCGCGGTCGACCGGAACGGAGGATCGGGCGCGAAACTTGTAATATCCGGATTGTTGGTCGTATCACCGTCGGTATCAATCAGAGGATAAAACGGGTTCGCGCGGAAATTACCGTAATGGCTTACTAATATGCTTGCGTTCTGATACGCTGTTTCGTATAGAGGTAAATTACTTGGAACTGTTTCATCCGTTATTCCAAGATGCCCCTGGTTGTTATAAACCCATTTTCTGTATTCGCAAACCTGGTTCGCGTATTTATCCGCGATCATCATCGCCATAAATCTCTGATCGTTGGTCGTGGCATTCGATAAAAGATTAATATATACCCCTGCCATCCCGCTCTGGTACCTCGGCTCAGGTCCACTGACCTCTCCGGAACTGTCTATGTCCGCAATCGGACCCTGGAACATGTTTAAAAATACCGACCTTAGAACCGGCCTTGTCGCCGTGTTTATATTTATCCTTCCCGCATATGCCTGGATAGGCGGAACAATCGTCTGATTAAGCGGGTCCGGATTGTCGAATCTCGCATCATACCTTACAAATGGGTCCCTGAAGCTTACAATATCCCCAAGGACTTCAAGAACATCCACTGTCTGCTCAGGAACCGACGGCAGATCCTTCAACCGCCAGTTCTGATCCTCAGTACCGAAACCAAGCGACATCCTTAACGCGAGCGACGCTTCCCCGATATCCATTGCGATATTCTCGCGATCGGTTTCAGTGAAATGGCCGGTAACCGTGTCAGTCGTGGCAAGACGAGCATTGGTCAGATCTACAGCGTGGCCGCGAATTGACCCGTAATCGGTGTCGTCCTGGTATGCGAGCCTTACGTTGCCGACTCCCCAGTCCGGGAATATCTCGTATATCCCGCTTGTATGCGGCGATGTGACCGGGGTTACCTCATTCTGCCATAATCCGAGGACTACTCCGGCATCGACACGGTAAATCTCAGCTTCTGAAGCCTGAACTGTATAGTCCCACGGAGGAGGGCCTAAAAAATCAATGTTAATAACAATCGGGATATCCATGAAAATAATCTGATTTCCGTCCGGTGAATAGGCAGGGAACATCGGCTGATGGATAGTCAGAGTTGTCCCATTAATTGTGATATACCCGTCGTCCGGGTCGGCAGAGGCGACGGGGAACTGCTGCCAATCGAACACTGGACTCGCATTACT
The DNA here is from genome assembly GCA_026394215.1 of bacterium. GTDB lineage: Bacteria > JAJVIF01 > JAJVIF01 > JAPKYR01 > JAPKYR01 > JAPKYR01. The sequence continues at coordinate 4,885 of JAPKYR010000137.1, read as the reverse complement.
CCCGTCCCTGTTGACTTCGTACAGATTTGTAAGCCCCAGATCGTTTATTGGAAGCGGAAGCCCGAATCCCATCGGATCATATGATGTACGGGTGAAGGCTATCGTAGTGCCATCCGGCGAGAAATCCGGCGCATAGTCATAAGTTCCTATCGGGTTATCTGTAATAAGATCCTGGCTGGTGCCATCGGTTTTCACGGAAACAATGTTATAGGCAACGTTGGGATCCAGGAATTCATTGCCAGTCGATGAACTACCCACCTGTGTAAACGCGATTTCATCGAAACCGGGACTCGGGGAAATATCGGGACTTCCCATCTCGAATCTCGCATCGCCGACAAGGTTTGTCGGCCAGTTACCCCAGAAATTGGCGAGTGTCGTAGTGTCCGTGATATCCGGAGGCATATTTGCCCCTGTAACAGCTGTAGTCTCCGAATCGGACGCAAAGTCATAAAGAATTATATCATCTGTATTATAGTAGCAGATTGTTGCGTCGCCGGGACCCCATGACGGGTGCTCGCGACTAGTGTTGATCGAATTCTCATTAGTGAGCAACAGGTCGTTGGTGAACACCTCAGCAGCGTCCTGATCATATGCAAGCTCCGTTCCGGAACTGGAAAAATCCGGATATAACCTGTCGTTTTCCGACCTTGCGATGCCATCGGGGTCAGCATTATTCAATGTTTTTATAACCAATGTCGGTGCGCTGGTTGAGTCTGCAGCCCTCGAATATGCGATTATCGTATCATTGAAGCTCATCGGCACCGATATCAGTTCGCCAAGGTTCCTGATATTCAGCATATCGGGATCGATATACTCCTCAGGAAGCGATGGGTCCTGGAAATTCGGGTGGTTCCGTTCCCGGTAGGTTATTGTGCTGACCGGAGCGTCCCCAAGAGTCGCGTAGGCATTTGACCCGGGATCATATCTTTCATCCGACACCGGTTGTTCGATGAACTCGTCATTCAGATCGCCGTCGCCGTTCAGGTCTACAAGCCCGTCGCGCCAGTTCAGAATGCTTTTTACCCTCTGGCTACCGATTAAGTCTGTTTTTAATATGTCGTAAAGTTTACTTTCATCTATATACGGGGTTGAAACATCATCAGTTTCGGCCATATGCTGGAAATTTAACCTGACATCGGGCACAGTAGGGGACCCGACGCCGGTTCGAAGGTGTTCCGGGTCGGCGGTATGTTCGGTATCCATTGAATATACAGTCACACGCTGATTCAATGTCGCGAAATTTTTCGGCGTCAGCGCGTTTACGCCGGGAGATGTACCCATGAAATTGGTCAAAATATCTTTAGGATTAGCATATACGCGCCATGATCCATCCCAGAGATCCTGGGCGTCGCCCATTCTTCCGGAGCCGTCCAGATCCACGCTGGTTGTCTGATTTCCGGTCATTTCGGGGAACTGGTAAATCTCTCCGAATGAATCGTCGTCCGTCTGGCCGTTCCGGTTGAAATCGCTTGTGAGATCGAGTTGCTGCCGTCGAGTAAGCATCTGCCTGATGATCCAATCTGCTCTATTCTGATATGTCGCGAACAGATTGGCGTCCCATGCATCCGCCATCCGCGCCATATCCCCGTCTTCCATAAGAAGGCTCGTCAGGATGTCCCTTGCGAGTAAAAATCCCCCGTGGTTCGGATGGGTTGCGTCATTAATAACATCCAGGGCATCCGCATTGTCAAAATAATCCCTTTCCGTTGCAGGCTCGGTAAGATCGTCATAGTCGATATTATCAGACGCGAAGATGATGTTGAGCAGGCTGTTGATTGGGAAGCGGCCGGATTCATCTGAAACAATGGCTTCATGCCAGCCCGGTATGGCATCGTCTTCTTCGGCGCCCAGCTGGTAACGCGTCATAGTGCCTGGCGACGGTTTATATTCTTTATTGGACGAAGTGAATGAAGCGGTAAGTAGCGTCGATGCTCCGGTTGAACCAAAATAAGGATTCGCCCATGTAGAATCCGAAACAGCCTGCTGCAGCGGAAGGAAGTTTGGATATTGATTTATATTGTTGTTGAAATCGTACAAACCATCATAAACAAACCGATCGACTGCATTGGCGTCTTCCTGGATAAATCCGAAATTGGTGGGCAATTCAGTGTTTGGTAAGCCAACTCCGGCAATGCCCCTTGATGGCGTGCCGGACGTGTTTCTGAAATAACTTGCCGGCCTGGGCTCATATTCGAACGCATGATCGAGGCTCGCGACAGACCCGTAAAAATTCGGGTCTGCAGGCGACACTGACCAGTATTTGGCGGTTAACAGGTCGGCTGAATATTTCGACGGCGACGTACCTTCATGCTGAAGATTCAACATACTCATTTCGCTTGGATCGATATAATATACCGGTGCATAAGCATCGGTTGGATTTGCCGGTACATTTTCGCCGACATATTCGAACGGTTGAAGAAGGCGCGGGAAATCCCCGCCATCATCGTAATACTCCCCGAAATCATCCATCCCGAACGGGACATTCATCAACTGCCACCGTGTTGGAATCGAATGAACTTCTTCATCGGGGCCTGCATCGGGATTTTCCGGGTTGTCAATATTTTCAAGCGACCGCTCAACCAGAAACATTGTGTCGTTATCGGGATGCCTCGCCCACATCTCGGCAAGGTAATCTAAATCATGCTCACCGGATCGGGATTGAGAGTTTCTGGAATAAAAATACTGCTGTGCCGTATCTGTAATATCCCTTGACGAATCTACAATAATATTGTCCTGATCGGCCATTATCGCCGCCAGAGCGTCCTGGAAACCTTTATCCGCCTCATCCCCGGCCGTTCTCATATATGCCTCGTTGACCGGCAGCAGACTCTCTATCCTCACCGAATCCAGGATCAGAAGCGTCACCGGTAATATCATTGCGATGAACATCAGCACGGCGATAAGCACCACGCCGCGTTCATTACGCAGGTTCCCTGGGATTTTTCTGGTGGATTTTACTCTCATAGCGTTCACCCGGATACTTTCAAACATGACGTCGAAAAAAAAGATAATTCTGCCGTAGCACCCTCATTTAATTATGCCAGAATCCGAAACGCAGGGTCCGCATCGCCGCATCGGCTTTTTCCGAAATCGCAGGCAGATAAACCATAGTTTGCAGGGTAGTAAATGCGCTCGGATTGTAATTCGGATTCATATTCGGTTCTACAAAATCAAATAGATCGGTAACCGTTCCGACCGGAGCAGTGCTTACGCGGACATTATCGGCAGACTGGTACAGCGGGTCGTACATATTGAGCGTTTGGTCGGCATCGGTGAACTGATCGCCAAGGCCGAAATCGATGAATCCCATCCCGTAATCGGGATTCAACGGGTCCGCATCGATATTGTGATTAATCGTTGAACGATAAATATCAAGCGTCTGATTATTGGCGGTCCTGACCGTTATACTTATCGCGTTTACAAATCTCCAGCCCTCGAATAAAAGCATTCCTCTATCGTATTCATCGGTCCCGGAATCGCCGCCGTAAATATTGAACGAGTGGGCAGGGACATTATCGAGGTCGGTCTGATCGTAATCGGTCGCAAGAAGCGGGACCTTCTGGTTGATTCCCGGAATCTTGTTGTACCAGACATAAATTTCATTACCGTCAATATCGAAATACCTGTAATACCCGTCGTCCGACCTGATTCCCCCGCCGCCGATTGTCGTTTCATCGGGATCGTAACGAATCTCCATCATTTCCTGACCGCTGATATGCCAGTAGCGGAATCGAAGATTGATGACATGATTCGCGACAGGCTGGCGAAGGTATTCGTTGTCGATCTGGAGTTGTCTACTGACATCCCCGAGTCCCGGGCTAGCTGAATCCTGTGATGTATTGCCGTACTGCTGAATCGACTCTCTCGGGTTATTTGTCTCAAAACTGCGCATAATTACGAAATCATCGGTGTCGTTTACCGAACTGCCATCGACACGATTAACGACCATATTGAATTCCTTCTCAAGCCCGCTGAAATTGGGGTCGTATGACTCCGGATGACGTGGCGCGACAAGCTGATGCTCATAAGTAACTCTCGTAACCGCCGACGTTGGATTCGGCTGGCTATTTCCATCGATATCGATAGAGTTTCCCGTCCCCCAATAATACTGAGTATTGGGATAGTAAGTGGAACCGTAAAATAAAAGGCTGAGCCTGTTGGGAGCTAAAGGTCGGACATCGTACGGATAAGGATCGGTAGCGGAAGGGTCTCCTGTCAGAGTCTGATATCGTTCATCCCTGAAGTCGGCATACTCGTTCTGATCTCCCGATCCGCCATCGATATCAAGATCGATATACCCTTCGACGTCCGAATCGACGCTCAGGCGGTAAATCGGCCACGCGTCCACTCCGCCCATTACAGCCTGATCGATCGTGTCGACCGCGATGGGAAATCCCCCGGGATATCATTAGCGATGTAATTCAGGCCGATCCTCGCGTTCTGCTGCGCGACCGTCCGCTCATCGCCGGATCTCAAGGTCTCGAATGTCGCAAGTACGACCCCGACAAATATCGAGAAAAAGATGGCCGAGATCATTAACGCTACCAGCATCTCGACCAGCGTGAAACCCTTTTGTTGCCTTAGATTCATAGCTTTATCCCTTGAATTTATCATGTTGGGGAGAACAATAGAGTGATGCGCTACACCCGACTCAACTCAAGTTCATAGTTTATCTTAACTTTTATGATAATCCGCCGGGTTCACCGTAATGCATCGAACCCGGCGATCTATATCTCTATTACGCGTAAATCAACTGCCCTCGACACGTATCTGTGCATCGTACGCACCGGATGTAATTACATCGTATGCCCCGACAAGAGCCATCTTTACCGTGTATTCATAGGCAGTCAGGTCTAGAACGTCGGTGTTGGCTACACCATCACCC
>JAPKYR010000153.1 GCA_026394215.1 bacterium | reverse complement strand
CCGAGCCAAGGAAAATATTCAGGATATTGTTTGTGTTGTCATAAGTAAGGTTCGCGACAGGACCGGCGCCGGTGAAAATCGCGGGAGTGCTGTCAACGATAGGGAATATCGGAGCGCGATAAGCTCGGTTGAATGCGCCGGAAACGGACAAGCCGAGATTTTCCAACAACACATTATTTTTATCATCTGAAATTGTGAATTCTTTTACCGCATAGGCCGATTCGAGTATCAGGCAACTGTTATCAATCGACGCGAAAACATGTGCAGTATCCGATTTACCGTTAATCTTGTTCCGGATGTCAATCAGGGTGTCATCAGTCGAAATATCGAAATCGATGCCATTCAAAGTCAACGTGCCCTCGAAACCAAGCTCCTGATTCTGCGGCAGTGTTGAGCCCTTGCGGGTATAGGTCGTCTGGAGGAAAAGGTTCTTGCCGTTAACACTGACGCCAAGCTGGCTTGAATCGCCGACAAGCCGGTTGATCTGCCCGACATTGCCGGTATACAGGACATCGTCGATTATCCCGGTCCTTGGATTATTAATAGCCTGAAACGGCAGGTCGCGGCTTCGCCATCCTGCGAACATATACCTGTCCCTGAAACGCGAATTGGCGTCGGAAAGCGTGCCGTCGATGAGGAGGTTGAGCTCTTCCGCAATAGCCCTTCGGTCGGCGAGGTTCATATTGTCGTTGGCGCCATCCTGCACAAGGTCGCGGGCTCTGCCGAGACTCGATATCGCCGATTGAAGGATCGTATCGATATAGCTTACCTGGCTCGTGCCGTCATCGACATTCTTTATGAACTGGGTGATTTTCGCGGATGCCGCTTTAAAACCGATAATCTGGCTGACTTCGACCGGCCCGTCGCCGGGACTTTGATATTTGGTGCTGGTCGCGAGTTGTGTTTGCGACTTTTCCAGCCTCTGAGCAATACAACTGAGTCGCTTCTTCGTCCAGATTCACGCCGCGGATGCTTTCCCGCTGGATGTTGAGCTGGTTGATCAGGACTCCCTGGTTGCTGACGAGCCTTGTTGTCGATTGCGAAAGGCTTCCAAGTTCTGAAATTGTCGCTGTATAGAAATCGGTAAATGTAGCGGTTCCTATCGCGGTGTTTAAGGATTGCAGGTCGGAAATCGCGATCGCGTTTCCGTTGTTTCCGGCGCCGGGGAAATTACCGCTCCCGTCATCCTCTGCGGCGGCGATGATGTCGAGGTTCTCAAGAATTGATTGCCAGACAGACATCAAGTTCGCGGAGGTTGTGTAAGTATCGTTTGTGGATATAAATTCGCTTGCCGCATTGCTCAGCCCGACAGTCTGGATGAAATTTGATGTGCCCGTGAATACGGAAATTTCAGTGTCCTTAGCGCCAGGATTGTAAAGGTTAAGAGTGACGAAGGAATTCCCAAGGGCATCGGATTCGAGTTTAGCGCGAACATAAGGCTGGGATTCGTTGATACGGTCGAGGAGGTCTTTCAGCGTGATTGCATCACCGGGAACGATATCTTCCTTACTAATAGTGACTTTCTGCCCCTGGATCGTGAAATAGCCCGCGGAAATACCAAGCACATCGAGGGTCGTGTCTTCGGTAGTCCCTGCCGGGAGAGTGAATGTAGCAGCCATTTGAGCGGTTTTAATGTCCGAAAAGAACGAACGGCCTTTCTGGCCGTCCAGCCCGAAACCGTCGATATGTTGAAGGTTGACGCGGTTCACGATTGCAGTGGCAAGGTTATTAATTTTCTGCTCAATTTTGGGAAGGATGTCATACGCGACTTCGAGAAGTCCGGCAAGGCTTCCTTTGCCGTTGAAATCGGGGGCATTTTTACTTTTCATCTCAATACTGATTTCGCCGGCCTGCTTTGAATTGGGAGCAACTTTCAGATCATCGACATTATCGTGATCCACATATCTCAAACCGCCGATGAGGACATTCAAGCTTCCGTTATCATCCTCAATTGTTGTCACGGGAATAATCTCGGCAAGCTGTTCTACGACCAGGTCGCGCCGGTCTTTCAAGTCGTTGGGATCGTCTCCGAGATTTGTGACCTGGGATATCTCTGTATTGAGCAAGGCGATTTCATGGGCAAGGTTGTTCGCTTCATCAACTTGAATTCTCACCTGGCTCTTCTGATCCTGGGCGAGTTTGTCCAGCGAAGTAATCAGCCTGTTGAATTCACCAGTCATGCTGATTGCTTCCTCCCTGACATTTGCGCGTGAACCCACCAGTTCCGGATTGTTTGCGAGATCGGACCATGCCGCGAAAAAATTATCGATGAGTGTGCCGAGGGTGTTGTCGCCCGGTTCGTTAAAAATAAGCTCGATCTGATTCACCCCGGCCTGGACGGTTTCATTACGTCCCTGCGATCCGGTCTGGGCACGGATTACTTCATCGAGAAATTCGTCGCGGATGCGCATTACACGATCGACATCGACTCCAGTGCCGATCTGCTGAGGGTAACCTCCTCTCTGAAATGAAGGGTAGGCGAGAGGGGGAGACGTAATCATCTCCGCACGCTGGCGCGAGTAACCGGGGGTGCCGGCATTAGCGATATTGTGGGCGATGACCTGTAAATTTAATTGCGACATAGCCAGTGCTTTTCTGGCTATCTCGAGGCCTAAAAAAATCGATGGCACAGATAGGTCCTCCTTGAGATACCTGTTTCCACCTAACCAAAATCAGGATATTTCAAAAAAGAATTTCAAAAAGTAAAGATGCAAAATAAATCTATGCCTGCGCGTCGAGAAACGACGGTCCGTTGTCGGGATCGTTCGACGGTCCGTAGGACGATTTATCATTTTCGAATCCAAGCAATGCTTTCAGGCTGACTTCCGCGAAGCTGAGACCCTGTCCGATAAGCGTGATGTTGAGCGAATTCTGCGCGTCGACTTCTGCGAGAATTTCGATGAGATCCATCCTCGAAGATGCGGTCCTGTCGAAAGCCGCGGCTTGCTCATCGGTTACGCCTGTGTTTTTAATCCGGTCGGCTAAAGCTGAAAAATTCCGCGGTCCATCCCACCCACGGGATGAAAAGTAACTATCGACATATTGCCGACGTTTTTCGTCGATCATCCGAATTTGCCCGGCAAGGCGATCGAGACCCGGAGTCGCTTTTTCTATTGTTTTAGTGTCGCACTGAACAAGAATCTTCTGATATTTTTTCAGAACACTGAGAAGATCCCTGTTTGTTTCCGTAAGTTCCACGAGGTAATTATTCAATCCGTCGAGGAACTCGAGAAGAGTTAATCCGTTATGATTATTATTTTCAACCATATATTATTGATTTCGACAGGATGGGGGATAAATACAGTGATAAATGGGAATAAATGGCGTTTTGTGAGACCTCGCCCCGCTCCACAAATGGAGAGGGGGACAGGGGGTGAGTGGTAAAAAAAACTCCCACTGGAAAGTGGGAGTTAATTAAATTCAATTCTTAAATATAGTGGGAATTATTGTTCCTGTTCGACGCCGAGAATTTTCGCGGCGATTTCGGAGCCTGGACAGAAGCTGGCTTTCGCTTGATAAGGTGATCTGATCGGGTGTGGAGTGAATCCCCCCGCTGCGATTGAGTTCGTCAGCCCCTTTTGTTGGCCCGATAGCTCTTACTTTCGGTACTAAGCTCGCGATAATTTCTGAGATACGCATGATTTGCCTCCATCGGCAAACGCAAATTCGAAGGCCCGGCCTTCATTCATATATTCGACAGTTAAAGGCGGGACTTTATAATATTTTTCAAGAATCGTTCAGATAATACCAGATATAGAGGCTCGGATTCAAATTCCGGTCATTTTTTCCGATAGCGAAGGATAAAAGATTCATCGACGTTATCTTTCGATTGGTTCTGCCCTGACGATTTACCGGATTTGAATGAAGTTTGAATTTCCCGCTGGCAAATTACGCAATAGTTGCCTATCATAATCGGCTTTCCACATCGGGAGCACTCAAGAACCGGGCCGCTTATATCGGCGAGTTCAAGCTGTCCCTGCCGGATGTAATCGCGGATTTTCAATTCATCGACTCCGGTCGCTTCGCTTATGACTTCTATCGATATCTTCGGATTTTCCTTTAAAAAATCCCTGACCTTCATGAAATCTTTCTGGTCGTCCGTAACACAGTCCGGGCAAAATCTTGGATTAGACGTTGAAAATAGCTTCCCGCACCTTTCACAATTTCGCATTTGCATAACTCATCCCATCCATCGGGTAAATTCTACCGGATTAAAAAAATGTCAGCGTGGATTGCCGCTACGCTAATTGGTCGATCGATCCGGCGTTTGCCTTCAATATAATATCGTCATACAACTTGTCCGCGATACCTATCCCTGGCGGATTGCTTCCGATCGAATCGGCCAGTTCGTAGAAGAACATCTCCTGATAATAGCCGCTTTCAGAGGTTTTGTTGAATAATTCCGAACCTCCGAAGTCTTTTCCGAGGTTTTTTAAGAGGATGCCGAGAAGGAAACCCTCGATTTGCCGACAGACCTGCATAAGTTTCTGGTCTTGTTCGTTAATAAGATCGGGACTGGTGTCTGAGAGGGAAACTGAATTGCTGTCGAGGGGAATCGCGCCATTTGTCGTGGGTAAGGGGATGGGATTATGGACGATTGATGTCTGTGGAGATGCGAGGTTGAAAATATCAGTCTCAGATTCGACTGTTGCAATGTTTTGAGATTCCTGACCGGAAAGCCTTGAATTTAATTCGTCCGCGAACGATAAACCGGAAGGCGCGTTGGTTCCAGCCTGCGGCGGAGGAACCTCCGGTCCGAGCGGGGGCAGTGGAATAAGGACATTGGAATAATCATGGAAGGGCGTAATTTCCATACAGTGCGTATATCGGCAGTATCCGTGCAGTATGAAGGGAAAAGCAAAAAATGCGAAATAAGTATCAGAACCACGCGCGTAAGCGAGTGGTCTACCAAACTATAAATCTGTACGTTAGTAGATCGGTATAAGTGAATGAGCAAGTGAACATGGTAAACCACTTGCTTACGCGCGTGGTTCTGATACAACTAGACACACAAGCAAAAAAATCAGTCCTGATACGTTACGTCAACGGTTCGATTCTATCCTGACCCTGCATGTAGGGTTTGAGGACGTCGGGGACTCGCAGCCCCCCATCGGATTCCTGGTAGTGCTCCAGAATCGATACCATCGTACGGCTGGTCGCGAGCGCACTTCCGTTCAGCGTATGCACGAATTCGGGCTTTTTCTGATCGCCCGGACGATACCGGATATTCGCGCGGCGCGCCTGGTAATCGGTGCAGTTTGACACGCTGGATACTTCGCTGAATGTGTTCTGGCCGGGCAGCCATGCCTCGATGTCGAATGTGGTTGCCGACTGCTGCGCGAGGTCGCCTGTCGCGAGTTTCATCAATCTATACGGCAATTTCAGGCTCTCAAGGACTTTTCTTGAGTAATTAATAATAACTTCCAATTCACTGAAGCTTTCATCAGGACGGGTGAAGCTGAAAACTTCAACCTTGTGGAACTGGTGGACACGAATCAACCCGCGCTCTTCCGCGCCGTATGTGCCCGCTTCACGCCGGAAACATGGCGTGAAACTTGTCAGCCTCATGGGAAGAGCGGCATCGGGTAATATTTCGTCCCTGTAGAGGTTCAGCAACGGGACTTCGCTCGTCGGGATAAGAACAAGATCATCGTCGCGGCATTCGTACGCCTGTTCGCGGAATTTCGGAAATTGCCCGGACGAGAACATACTCTGGGAATTGACCAGATATGGCGGGATGATCAACTCGCGGCCATCCGATGTCGCCCTGTCGATAAAATACATGACGAGGGACCATTCGAGACGAGCGAGGTCGCCCCTGTACATTGACCAGTTCGCCCCGGTCATTTTCGAAGCTCTTTTGAAGTCTAACCCGCCTGATGGCGACAGCCCCATAGCAACATCGAGGTGGTTTTTGAATGGAAAATCCCAGTCTTCCGCCCTTTTGAATTCACCGAATGAAGCTGTTTTGACATTGCCGGATTTATCGAAAGCAACCGGTACGTCGGGGGCGGGGATATTCGGGAGCACTTCTATCTGGCGATTGAGTTCTGCCTGAATTTCAGCAAGCTCGGAATCGAGAATTTTAACCCCGTCCGAGAGTTCTTTCATTTTTTTATAAATGTCGCTTGGATCATCGCCGGCTTTTTTGCGCGCCCCGATTTCCCTGTTAGTCTTATTCTGCTCGGCTTTTTTCGATTCAACTTCAGCGATAAGCTCCCTGCGTTTTTTATCAAGCAGGGCAAGGGGATCGATAGAGAAGCCTGGATCCCTCGATTTCAGGCGATCCACAGCTCCATCCACATTATTTAATAGGATTCTTAGCTCAAGCATAATTCCGGACTCCGTTACAGATTTCTAAAAAATGGTCGATGGCAAGTATACGAGCCGTGCGGCAGTTGTCAATGAAGGAGGGGATATAGAATATTGTGTAATAGAAAGAGAAATAAAGTAATAATCTACCGTGAAAGATACAATTCTTAAGCTAATTATGATAAAGTATAACCCAGGGGGAGATTTGTTGCGCGCGCATGGAAACATCGGGCAGAATCGATGCGATTTGTATGTTATATGATTCAACCCGTTGAGCAAGAATGCAATAATATTGGATGTTATACCTTGACAGCATCCGTATTAGGCATTATGATTAGGGTAACTCCTTTCCTGATTACTTGTATCCCATGCGAATCATAAGACTTGTCATTGCATCGACCCGAGGGTCGTGCGTATTGTTGAATTTTGGAGGTCAAAATGTATAGAAGATGTCTGTGCACAACGTCAGCCGTGATCCTGGTCCTGATCTTTGGGTTGATGGGCTGCTCCGGGGGGGGTAGCGGACCGACAACGCCGGGTCTGGACGGCACGGACTTAGGGATGCCAACATCGGGTCCAATTACCGCGAATAGCTATCAGCCCGATAGATACCTTCTGGGTATGGGCGTGATGTACATGGATCCCGATAACCTGACGGTTGAAATTGAGCCGTTGAGGACTCTCGGGTTCCATCTGAATCTCCTTGGGTGGCTGGAACAGCAGCCCGGGAATAATTTTTTCCAACTGGTTGCGGTTTCGTTATCGGACCATGATTCACTTCTTGTGGATATCCGGATAGTCCACCCATTCCCTGGCATGAAAAGCCTGACAGGAAGAGACATGAGAGCTATCATGATCTCCCCTGGGGTCAAAATTTTTCCATCCACACTCATTAAGGATGTCAGCGGCAATATTACGCAGATTTATGCATCCAGGACGCTTCTGAATCCTGACGGATTCAGCACGCTGTGGAATCGGTGGACATGGCAGGAAGTACAGCATCCGCAATTAATGGGATATATCAGGGGCAAACTGGTATCATCGGACGAATATACAATTCCCGGTAACCTTCACCCGTTCAAAGAATATTGCACTGATACTGATCCCATCATGAGAAGGGTATTTGTTCCGAACCAGTCTGCTGTAAGGCAGTTCGATTTCGCTCTTCCGGCGCCAGGACAACCGTTCTCGATCGCTTACGCAGTGGATATCTCATGGGAAGTACCGCTCACCGAGCCGGTAAATGATGTCATTAACGACTTCCCGATTACCGCAAACTGCCCTGAACCGTATCAGATTTCCTCCGTGATAGTCAGCAACACGCTTACAAAAATCGGGGGAAGCGCTACGGTTCAGTTCGATGTTTGCGACTGGCAGGATGCGACCAACTTCTCGCATATCCAGGTAGAAGCCCCGGATCTTTTCTATGGAGCGATTGAGATCGATCCTAACAGCCATATCATGAGTCCGACGCCTAACTCGCGGCGATATGAAGTAGTAATCGGAAACGCGAAGGGTAGCGCAGTGACCACAAACGGTGGAAGCGATCTGCTGATCGCCGTTGAGGATGCCGATAATTCGGTCGTTACTCCGGACCTTACCGCGTATAATATTTTCAAACTCCCCGTGGTCGATGATCCCGGTTTCTGGAGGGATCGCGACGGCGATGGCTCGTGGGTAAACACCCCGCTGGAGTCGCCATACCTCGTACCTTCTTCTTTATCCACAGGCCAGCCCGATTTAGCGGTTTTCAGCTATCCCCAGGGCGCGGCTCAATTTTTCGGACCCGATCCGGAACTCCTGTTATTCGACGATGTCAACTCCCGGTTTATCGTATGGAACAGGACACTTGACGCAAGTTTCATACGGTCCGGATATCCCGGCTCAATGCCGCCATCGTGGCTGTTGTATCCCAATTCGATGGACTGTAATAATCAAGGAGTAACCGCAGTTGGATCGACCAGCGAAGTGGTTAACGGTAATTACATGATTAAACACGCAATGAATATGTTCACACCGTATGGAGTTTATGGCACAAGCTGGAGTTCAGGCACCTGGATTCCGGGCAATCCGAGTTCGTATTACGAAACGGTCAGGGATGTCACCGCGGGTATGGGTAATCTGTTCGCCGACCCGGTCTATGGGCTGTTCGCGTATGAATCCGGCCCGATGCCGTCTGTAGGCCATGTTGTGAACGTGTCTGCTCCTTGGACTGACCCGTATAATGCAAACGTATTCAGGGTAAATATCCCGCTTGGTAATAGTGCAGGGGTCGCGGGTGAAATGTACTATAACGCGCAAAGGCTGAGGCTCGGAGTGGACACAGATCCGGTCGGGCTTCAGACACAGTGGTGGCCAGTTTATATTCTTGAAAGCAATCCGACGCCAGGGACAAGCGAACTGGAAGGTTTCAGAGTAAACTTCTCGAACCTTCCCACGGAACCTTTCTGGACTGTCACCGACGCCATGATCAAGGCGGATTTCCCGGGGAGCTATGGATTAGACTGCGAAGTTGTCCCGTCTTATACCAAGCATGTGACGCTGATAGGTGCTACCACAGCGCAATATAACTGGGTATGCGTCTTAATGACCGATGGGCTTGATTACTGGCTTGCGTTTTACGATCCATTGAACCCGCATCCGGATAATCCGGGCGATTCAAAAACCGAGCCGGTTTATGTTACCGATAAAATCGCACTTGATACCGGGGCTGGTATGGTCCCTGTCGCTATGGATATCGATCACCAGTATTTCGAGGTTTATGTACTGCTGAGAGATTCTGCGGATATGTACTACATCACTCCGTTTGAATTCTTCTATTGATCGAAAGATCATATGAAGAATTGAAGGAAAAATGTACGCCCGGTTGTCTGATTGCAGATAATATAAAGGGCAGCCGGGCGTATTAAGAAATATTGACGTTCAAGATGCTCCTGATCGTATCCAACCGGCACAACCGGTACGATTGACTACCAGACAGTCTTAGGAGGCTATCTGTGATTGTCTCGCGATACAGAAAAATTAACCCAATAGTAACCGGGATCATAATGTTGACGATGGTCCTGATTTTCGGGTGTGGCGGGAAAGGGAATCCTGTCGTCCCTGCCGGGAATGACACCAACCAGGCTGAGATGACGACGGATAACACCGGCAACCTTCCCGAACAACGAATAATGATGGGTTACTGGGATGTCGAGATAAATACTGAGCAGTTGACCGCAAGCATTGTACCGGATCGCAATGCGGAAATTCATTTCAATATTCTGCAATTGCTCGAAGGCTGGGCTTGTACGGACTGTGTGACTATTGGAAATATCAAATGGACGCCGCAAAATACGCTTCTTGTCGATTTTGGCGTGCGGAATCCATTTCCGCCGGACAGGCTTGATTTAACCGCCAGAGATACAAGGGGAATCATCATTTTCGACGCTGATCCGAATTCGTATTTTCCAAACCATACGACCAGGGGTAAGCATGGTGATAACGTCCCGCTAAACGCGTCGAGGATAATAGTCAATCCGGATGGATACACGACCCATTATAATCGTGAGACTGCGTTCGAAGGTCTGTACATGGATCAGTATCGAAGAGGGCGGTTCACTCCTGAAAATGAGAATGCAATTGTCGGTAACCTGCACGCGTACAAGGCTTTCTACAGCCACGAACAGGGCAGAATGCTTTACCCGGGAGCGACCGATATCCAGACATACGAACTCAACGTTCAAAAATGGACAATTTTCCGTTTTGGATATTCGGTGGACGCATGCTGGCAGATGCCTTTAACATGGCCGGTGACAGATCCATATACTGATTTTCCGATTTCCGCTAATTCCAATGAGGCGTACCAGATTTCCATGTCGATTTTAGATAATAATATTGACCGGCATGGCGGATCAGCCGATCTTCTTGTCGATATTTACGATCACCAGGGATTCGATACCATTTCCACAATTTCATTGGAAGCTCCCGACTTTTTCCAGGGAAAGATCGATATCGATCCCAACATGTATCTCTGGGACAACTACCCTATAACAAGATATCAAATTGCAATACATAATACTTATGGCCATGGCGATGTCGAAAATGGCGGCAGCGATGTTCTTATCGATGTCGAAGACACTGTCATGTCAGTCGTAGGCGATGATCTTCAGGCGTTTAATATCTGGACTATTCCCGTTACCGACATCGCGTCAGGCTGGAGGCCGAGGGATGGTACTTTCCTGAATCAGGAGTTTTTTGGTCCTCACCCGAATGGGAAGGACCTGGATTTTACTGTCATCAGCCAGCCGGCTGACGAGTGGGCATTCGAACCCGGGGAATCGATGCTGCTGTTTAAGGATGAAAGCAGAGAGAAATATGTCGCTTATAACAGGGACTTTACCGATTATAAAAATTTCGCAGGATATCCCGGATCTCCGGGATCATGGATAGAAGCAACGCGTAGTATCGATGCAGCGGCGGGGGGAGCGTTCGGGGTTCAATCGGATTCCGATATGACGGTATCGGGAAGCTATAAGGTTAAGAACTGCACGTCCATGCATTTACCGGGAGGCGCATTCACTACATGCTGGTACACCGGCTCCTTAAGCGATCCAGCGCCTTACCTGGAAATCGGCGGGGATGTCTCCGGCGGATTCGGTAACACCCTTGGCGACCCTATCTACGCTTACTACAAGTTTGATCCGAGTGCCGGATATCCGATGCCGCCCCTTACATCGATTCAAAGGATCGGCGAACCGTATAACGATCCCAATAACGCTTTCAGGGCGATGATACCGACGCAGGTTTTGATGACCGAGGGGACATTACCGCTTCAATATGGCGTGTGTTCTGAGTATTTTGTGGCGATGGGGATCGATGATCGGATTCCCGGCGAACCGAATCAGTTTACCGTCGATGTTTATACGGTCGAAAATAATCCGGTCACACTAACCGATAACCGTCGCGAGATGGATGTGTACAGGATCGATTTCACATCGCCGCTTGCGTACCAGCGCATCAGGACTTACACGAATTCCATGCTTGGCACAAGTAGTATTCCCTGGTCGGCTGGCGTGTCACCCCAGATTATCGACGTGGATGTCCTTCCGGCATTTACAAACAACGTTTATATGGGCAATGGGAATTATCCGGAGCATAACTGGGTAGCGGTGTTGTTTGCACAGTCGCCAGGGAAGTGGTTCATAGAGATTTTCGATGTTTACGATGAGACTGGGGTTTCCGGGGATAACTGGAAGAAGCCAATTTATTATATGGGGCCCTATAGCGGCATGGGTATAGCTATGGATGTCGATCCAAAGAATTTTGAAATTTATGTATTGTCGGACGACCTTCCGCTTGGAACCGGTCAATACAGGCTGTCATGTCTGGAGTATTATTGATCGATCATTTAAACCGCACAACCTCTTCTCGTATCCATAAGCAACATTAAAAATTCCCCCTGATAATCGGGGGGATTTATTTTTAAGTAAATATGTTATTTCCGTATCGGAACCACGAACGTCAGTGAGTGGTTTATCAAGTTCACTTATCCATTTATTTTATTAGATATAATAATGTAGAATAGTGAAGTTTGATAGACCGCTCGCTAACGCTCGCGGTTCTGATACAGCGATGGTAAAAATCCCGGTAGCAGCTATCCCGGAGCGTTAGCGGAGGGCAGCTGCTATCCGGGATTTGCATAAAATGCTTTGATGGTGCGCGGTTCAGTAATTGGAGCTGGTCTAAAATATTAATTCAGAAACAAATCGTGCTTTCTGGTGCTTTTCTTGAATATTTTGAATGCATCTGTTGCCCGTTCGATTGTCTCATCTCTATCCAATTTGTCGTTGGTGTGTACTTCGCACAGCGTCTGACCGACCTCAACATGTCCATTCATTCGAACATGAAGGATAATTCCGACTTCCGGGTCGATTTTGTCCGATTTCGATTTACGGCCGCCGCCTAAGTCCCGTACAAGTTCGCCGATCGCGAGAGCGTCGCAACTGTAAACTACCCCTTCATCATGGCTTGGAATTTTCAAAATTGTTTTTGCAGTGGGGAGGAATTTGATCGGTTTGTCCACAATTTCAGGATTCCCGCCCTGCATCTCGATCATCTGTTTGAATTTTTCGGCGGCATCGCCTGTAGTAATCCTATTTGATGCAGTGATTCGAGCTTTATTTAATGTCTCAATGCCGCACATAACCGAAAGCCGGGCGGCAATTTCGACACTTGCAAGCCTGAGAGGATATCCAAACGGAGTCTGGTTATTCAATACGGCGATAGCTTCTTTCACATCAAGAGAGTTGCCGATCGCGTTGCCAAGAGGTTCGTCCATCGATGTAAGGAGCGATTTCACATTTATGCCGGCGTTTTTTCCAAGACGAGCCATCAGGTTCGCAAGCGACCTTGCCTGGACCACATCCTTCATAAACGCGCCATGTCCGACTTTAATATCGAGAAGGAGCGATTGGGCGCCGCCGGCGATCTTTTTGGACATAATGCTTGATGCGATCAGCGCTTCATTATCAACTGTCGCGGTAACATCCCTGAGCGAGTACAACATGCCGTCGGCAGGGGTCATATCCTCGTCCTGACTTGCGATTGCACACCCGACAGTGTTGACAATATTTTTGAATTCATCCTCTGAAAATTTCGTTCTGAGATGGGGAATGCTTTCGATCTTGTCGATCGTTCCGCCCGTATGCCCGAGGCCGCGTCCGGAATGCTTGCCCATACGCATGCCCATAGAAGCTACGAGCGGCGCGGCTATGAGGGTTACGGTATCTCCGACTCCGCCGGTAGAATGCTTGTCTACTAATGGAGGACCGCTTCTGTCCCAGCCGTAGATTTTACCGGACTCCGCCATCGCTTTCGTCAGAGCAAAAGTCTCGCTGAACGAAAGGCCATTGAGGCAAATAGCCATCAGCCACGCGGATACCTGGTAGTCCCTGATTTCACCCGACAGCGCGCCCTTTATGAAAGCACCGATCTCGTCCGGTGTGTGTTTATTACCATCGCGTTTTGCGGCAATGAATGTGATCGGGTCAATCGGCATAATTATATGACAATGCTCTCCCGATATTCGCCGAACTCGGCTCTCAAACGATTACATATTTCTCCAAGCGTAGCTTCCGCCCGCACTGCATCGAGAATCGCTTCAAACATATGTCCACGGTTTAAAGCGGCTTTCTGAACGATGTCCAGCGTTTTATCGACCTCAGTATTATTTCTTTCGGAGCGCAATTTTTTTAATTTTTCGCATTGCCGATCCCCGAGTGCGGTATCAACCCGCAGGGTCTCCATTTTTTCCTCTTTACTGTCATCGACACGGAATTTATTTACGCCGACGATAACCCGTTCGGCTGCATCGACCGATTTCTGCCATTCGTAGGCGGAGTTCTGGATTTCCCTCTGAGGGTAGCCCTCTTCAATCGCGCGGAGCATCCCGCCTCGACGGTCGATTTCGTTGAGATATTTTCTCGCGTCATCCTCGATCCGATCTGTCATCGCTTCAATAGCCCACGATCCGCCGAGGGGGTCGATAATATCCGCGACTCCGTTTTCATAAGCAAGCACCTGCTGCGTGCGAAGCGCGAGCCGGACAGACGATTCGGTCGGAAGGCATAATGCTTCATCCATCGAATTCGTATGAAGGCTCTGAGTGCCGCCAAGCACGGCGGCGAGAGCCTGCATCGCGACTCGAATTGAATTATTGATCGGCTGCTCCCTTGTAAGCATACTTCCGGCTGTCTGGGTGTGGAACCGAAGCATCCAGCTTCTCGGGTCTTCGGCTTTGAATTCATCTTTCATAATTCTAGCCCAGAGACGTCGGGCGGCCCGGAATTTCGCAATCTCTTCCAGCAGATTATTATGCGCGTTGAAAAAGAAACTGAGCCTCGGTGCAAAACTGTCGACCGGGAGCCCTGTTTCAATCGCGGTCTTCACATACTGACGACCGTCCGCGAGGGTGAAGGCAACCTCCTGCACCGCCGTACATCCCGCTTCGCGTATGTGGTACCCGGAAATCGAGATCGGGTTCCATTTCGGGAGATTCTTTGAACAATAACGGAATGAGTCGCTGACAAGATACATGCTGGGCTCAGGTGGGTAGATATATGTCCCGCGCGCCATATATTCTTTCAGAATGTCATTCTGGATAGTGCCCCTGAGATTTTTCACCGAGACGCCATTTTTTTCGGCCACAACGATATACATGGCAAGAAGCACCGATGCCGGTGAGTTTATCGTCATGGAGGTTGTAACAACACCGAGGTCGATTTTATTGAAGAGAGTGTCCATATCGCGGACGCTGTCGATCGCGACTCCGGTTTTACCGACCTCGCCCTCCGATAATAGACTATCGGAATCGAGCCCCATCTGGGTTGGAAGGTCGAACGCGACCGAAAGCCCGGTCAGCCCCGAATTTATCAGGAAATGGTATCTTTCGTTTGTAGATTCCGCGTCGCCGAAACCCGCGTACTGTCTCATAGTCCAGAATTTTCCGAGATACATGGTCGGATAGATTCCGCGAGTGTAGGGGAATTCGCCGGGCCATCCGATATCGGAAGCAAGGTCATTATCCGCGATGTCTTCGGGAGAATAAGCGGGATTGAAATCGAACCCGGAAGTGCTTTTCGGTGCCCGGATATTTCCTGCTTCGCGTTCCGATTTGATTGCCTTTTCAAATGATTCCCTGCCGGTTTCAAAATTATCGGTCATAGTAAACCTCGTTAGTTGATTGGAGTGAATGAGTCGCCCGCGCCGTGTAACATATCGCTGCCCTGATCGATTAATCCTCTGAGTAGGTTTTCCGACGGGCTTGCGCTGAAATTTATGTTAGATATAAATCCGGTTAATGTGAATTCAAGAGATACCCGATTCAGTGTGTCCGGAAGAAAGCTCACGAACCGTCCGAATTTCGGATGCTGCTTGGCGCGGTCGAGGGGTACGCTTAATCCGCCGCGCGCATCGATCGACTTATCGAACCCGACATCGCCGGTCGCTTCAACTTGCAGATCGCTGGAAACGAAATGGAATTGTTCAATCCTGATATTCGAACCACCGATTGCCGCCCGGATTGTCATGTCGCTGAATTCGGACATGTCGGAGGGGGAGATGGGGGTATCGGCGGTTGTTGCTCCGGACATGTCCATAAAATGGCTGCTGAACGGGGAAAGGTAACTTCCATCGACACAGGCGATTTCCATCGTGCCATTAATCGAATCCGGATTTGTGAAATCGCCTTGCGCTTCCACGGTCCCTGTGAAATTCCCGGCCATCTTATTAGATAAATAATTGTTCTGTTCAAGATACGCAGGCAGATTCAGGTTCTGGAATGTGCAGACTACGCTCCAGATAGGATTTTCCGAAAGCAGGTTGATACGGGCTG
Source organism: bacterium (assembly GCA_026394215.1). Lineage (GTDB taxonomy): Bacteria > JAJVIF01 > JAJVIF01 > JAPKYR01 > JAPKYR01 > JAPKYR01. The sequence goes on along the minus strand of JAPKYR010000153.1, from coordinate 615 downwards.
TTGCGTCCGCCTGACCTCCGTATGCCTGGATTACCCCTCCCGAAAAGTCGATCACTCCTGCCCTGTACGAAACCAACGTGGTCGCTGAGTCTATTTTCACATTTCCGAGGCTTGCGCCTTTAAGAATCATATTTCCCGATACAACCAGCTCTTCCATCGTGCCGCTTAGATTGATACTTCCGGAAGTGATGCCTTCGGGAAGATACTGGTTGCCTCTGAATAACGGATCGATGTCGCGGAAAATAGTGTTGAACGCGACATCGCCGAGTGTCGCAGTGATTTCGACCGGCTTATTATCATCGGCCGGGACATAGCCTTCCACTGAGACAGGGGTTGACAGGTAATCTCCGGTCAGCGACTCGACATCGAATCCGTTTTCGGGCATATAATTCCCCGATCCATGAAGCTCAGTGAAAACCACATCGACAGATTCGGGAAGGTTTGAAAAACGTTTATGGATTTCGAGAATTCCATTTTCGCAGGTGATATGAATATTGCCGGGAGTGCTTGATCCCGATGTATAACCGGCATAAATAGGATCTGGGCGGAGCTTATTCGATGTAAGTTTCCATTGAGGCAGCGACATTGTCCCATCCGGTTCTATGTGGAGCGCGG
>JAPKYR010000185.1 GCA_026394215.1 bacterium | reverse complement strand
ACGAGCGATATGTCCCAGGTACCGATAACTCCGCCCCATGTAGTAACGCCCATAACTGTTCCGAGTCCAAGCGCCTTGAATCCGGCGGGGAATATTTCCGAATCGGAAAAGCACTGTTCATTAATTAATAAAACAATCGGGCGATCCCATCTTTGAGCGGGCTGTGGAACTAATTCCTCTTCGCGACCTCTCTGGAAGCCGAGTTGTGGGCGCGAGAGAATATCGAGAAGCTGCTCGTGCGTGTTACCCCCGCCGTTAAACCGGACGTCGAGGATCAGCGCTTCCTTGTCGAAATTCTCGCTGAATAGTTGACGCGCAAACCGTTCGAGCGGACCGCCTGACATGCCTCGGATATGTTCGTAGCCGATCCGTCCACCGGATTGTTCATCGACAATCTGCTGATTTTGATCCACCCAGTCGAGATATGTAATATCGTACCATGCAAGTTTCTGCGGATCGTCCGTGTACCATGTGACGGGCGAAACCTCGATCTCCCGAAAATCCTCGGTGTATTGCCCGGATGTGACGGTCAGCGTAACCGTCCTCGCAGTTGAATCGTCGAGAAGTTTCCAGTAGTTATTCGACGTCGATACGGGAGTCCCGTTGATTTTCTGAACCCATTCCCCGACTTCAATTTTCGTGTCGGGATAATCGACTGGAGACCGCGCGTATACTCTTGTCACTTCGAGCCCGGGACCCTCGGTAAATGCGTTGAATTCAAGCCCGAGATATCCGGGATTGTTCCCGATTCCCTCGTTGCTCCCTCCCCCCCAGCAGCCGAGATGGCTCGCATCGAGCTCCCCGAACAGCATATTCATGAGCAGCACGAAATCCTCTCGCGACGATGCTTCCTGAACCAAAGTCCTGTAATACTCGACATTCTGGTCCCATGGCGTGCCATGCATGTCGGGATCGTAAAAATGATTCGCGAGAATCCGCCCGGTCTCATCGATCATCTGGTTACGTTCCGCGACCATATCGAGGTCCAAGCGTCCGGTAACCGCAATATACGACACGCTGCTCTTGTTCCAGTAATAAATCTGTCCATTGGTCAGATAAATGACGCCGCTGCCGTCCGCCACCCATTCTATATCTGTGAATCCATCCGGGACGTCAGCGATATAAGTCGCGCTTCCGCCATTGAACGGCACAGTCCAGAGAGATGGAACACCCAGCGGCGACGCGTCGTACACAAAGGTGCTGCAATCGGGAGAAAGCCCGGCCCACCATCCGCCGGTCCTTGTGGAACTAATAAGCCTCGCCCGTTCATGAATTCTATAGAAATCAATATCAACGCTGATTTCCTGTTCTTCAATTTTTTCAGTATCGTCGGAAGCCGTATCGTTACCCGTTTCATCATTTACATCAGTACTAATTTCAGTTTCCGAAACGACTTCCGGAGTATCGACGGGTTGGTCCGGGAGAACGATAAAATCGCTTCGAGGCGGGGGCTCCGATTTCAGAGGCAGAGAATAAAGCGTGTAGCCAAGTCCCCACGATCCCCATGGATTAATACCATACGTTTGATCCCTTTCTGAAAGAAAATAGAGCGATTTACCGTCCTTCGCCCATCCGCAGAAATAATCCGCGTCATGGTGGACAGTGACATTTACCGGATCGTTGTACACGCCGTCGTTCTCAATATTCAGCACGAAAACCTCGGGCGAGCCAAGTTCATCCTCGTGAGTTATCCCGATCCACCGGCTGTCCGGCGACCATTGATATGAAGGCGGCCACGGAGCGGTTATCAGTACGCCGTCAAGAACGACTCGTTCGGTTTTTGATTCAAGATCGAGTAAAACAAGTTGAGTATTTGCGCGGAAAAATCCAAGCTGTTTTCCATCCGGTGAATAGATTGGTAAATATTCCTCTTCAGGCGAATTTGTCAGACGAGTCCATTCGAGAGTGCGGAGATTGATTTCGTACACCTCGCGATTGCCGTCGATATCGCTCACGAAGGCAAGCCTGTCGCCATCGGGATGCCATGTAACTTCGCATTCGCGAGCCGTAGTATTTGTAATGCGGATGGATTCGCCGAAACGTTCGTCGCCGACTTCCTGCTCGCCATGCGGGTTATTAAAAGGCGTGAGGAAAATATCTCCGCGAACGACGATGGCCAGATAATTACTCAACGGGCTTGTTTCGACCTCCGATACGTGCCCGGAAATGTCGTACCTGACATCCTCCGAATGTTTCGGCTCGCTCACGCAACTGACCACGACCTGCCTGGGGCTTCCGCCGGGATCCATATACCAGAGTTTAAAATCCTGTATGAAAGCAATCCGCCCTGTACTGGAAATTGATAAAAATAAAACGGGGCGATCCTGGAAATCCGTCAATTTTTCGGCGTTACCGCCGTTTGACGGAATACGATACGCATTTTCATTCCCGTCGCGGTCGGAGACGAAATAGATATATTCATCGCCGGGACCGTAGCAAGGCCAGTAATCAAGCCCATTGTAGCTATTTTCAATCCAGCGAATATTCTGCCCGTCGCGATCGACAAGGAAAAGGTCGGTATCTCCGGAGCCGTTATAATCGCGGCGTGTCCAGCTTGAACTCCCGCAACACACCACAATCGTGTTTCCATCCGATGAAAAATCCGCGCACCGGTTGTTGTTCAGAGCGTTAGTAATCGGTTTGGGCAGTCCGCCTTCGAGATTTACTTCGTAAAGATCCACTCCGAACAGCCTTCTGGGGCTTCTGATTAACAACGATTGCTGGTCGGGAGCCACATCGAGCGCAACATCGAAATTTCCGTACCATGTGTGGCGAGTCGGGGTTCCTCCCGAAACCGGGACAGTGTACACATCGTCGTTGCCGTCGCGATTCGATGTGAACGCGAGCCTTGTCCCGTCCGGAAACCATACCGGACCCCAGTCGTGCGCGACATTGTCGGTCACTCTCGACACGCAGCCTGTTTCTATATCGGCGATCCAGATATCTCCGAGCCACGTGAAAGCGATGGAGTTGCCGTCGGGGGAAATTTTCGAGTCGAAAATGGGAAGGCGTCCGTCATCGGTCGCCCTGACTCCGGTAGATAGAAGAATCAGTAAACCAGCAAGTATGAAAGTGATTATTAATTTCGGGATAACAAATCGCATTGGATACTCCTGATAAGGATATAGAATAATGGCGATGTATTTTAACACAGTCCGGCGGACAATTGGAAAGTGGCGATGGAAACAGAAGTCACCACAGTTTAATTATATTTACGGTTCCCCGGTCCGACGTGTAGGCGTATCCACCGGATATATCCACGCTGTCGATCCTTCCGGGGATTTCCCATGCTCCTATAAGCTTGGGTGACAGAGGATCGGTGACATCAATAATCTTTAGAGATTCAATTATCTTCAGAGATTCACTGAATTGATCAAAATTCTCAAATGGAACATAAATGTACCCAGTAGAGAAAATCAGGGGCTGTGCAAATATCTCAAAACTTAAACCATTTGGATCTCCCGAAATCAAAATACTGGATAAATTACAGTCCGTGTATTCGAGGTTATCTTCAGGAACAGTCCAGATACTCTCAGGTGATTGCGGGTTAATGTTGATAATTCGTAGATAATTCTCGCTGACCATCGGTTCCATGCTGATTTGTGTAATGAACGGTTTATCGGTTGTATCGGTCGCGTATGCAACCAGGTTGGTTTCGTCGATTGCCCGTAAGAACCATGGGGGATTTTTAGTGGCGAGTCTTTCGGCATTTTCCGGGTCCGAAATATATAACAGAGACAGCGAGTTGAAACACCTGACGAATGCGTAATTACCGGCGATAAAAATCTTTTCGATATTTCCGGGAATAGCAACCGATTTTACAAGCACTGCCTCCTCGGGGATTCCAACGTCAAAGATCCGGAGTTCATTATTATCTCTACCGATATACAAATATCCGTTGGACACAGTCATCGCATCATTAAATGAATAGGAATTTTCGATAGTATTCACGATATGAGCGTATTCCGGAGGATCGACGTCAACTACTTTAATCCCATCCTGCATTATGTATGCATATCCATCGTCCACAATAAGACCATTTGTTGCAGGGATATACCTTGGCTGTCTTTCGGACAATTCAATTAGGTTGGCAATGGTGGCAGATTCTGGATCGGAGACATCGATTATTCCCAACGCGCCATTATTTAACGTATAAACATAATCTCCCGACGCTACAATATCATGGCAACTATCGATGGACCGGACATGCGCCACGAATTTCATGTTGTTTATATCGTGGATATCGATTACTCTGAAACCCATATATGAGTCAATAAAATACGCATAATCGCCGACAATCCTGAAGTGAGATTCCGGATAAACGGGAAATTCGAATCTGGCGATTTCTTCAATTTGAGGCGGATCGGAAATATCGAGAACCATCAGCCCCTGGTTGAGATCGGCGCACGCGATGAATACGCGATCATCGACAACCTGTATATCCATCGCGCCGCGAAATGGGTTGCTCAAAGAAATCAATGCATCGCCCCCCGGATTCCGGAAATCATAAATGCGTGTACCCGAACCGCCAAGAGAAATGAGAACATCGTCCGCAATCGCAAAAAAATCCACGCTTACATCAAGGTCATAAGAGTCGATAATTCGTGGCGATTCCGGGATGCTTATATCCGCCACAGCGAAGTCTTCTATATCTCCCCGTGACATGTACAAACGATCGCCGATAACACTCAAATCTGTTACCCCTTCTCCCGGATCGAGAGAACTTGCAACTACAGGCTTAGAAGGATCGCTGATATTGACCACTTCGACAGAATCGATGACATTCCCGGTCCATGTACCTTCTCCATTTCCGCACGCTACATACGCATAATCGCCGGCGACGGTCAGATGCCATGCCGGAAATGCGGTTTCAACGCTTCCGACAACCTCCGCTGTCTCAATCGGGTCAATATCGACTATTTTAAATCCCTCCCATTTGCATGCCACGAACGCATACCCATTCTGAATTTCAATTTCATCACTCATGTCGCACTCAACACGTTTTATAAATTGCGGATCGGTCGGGTCGGTGATGTCAAAAATAAATATTCCACCCCGACCCGATGCAATATAAGCACGATTACCGGCAACCTGTATGTTTCGGGGCGAGAATTTAAGAAATTCGGGAGTGACATCGGCGGGATTGAAACTCACTCCCTCCGGTGGACGCTCAGCCTGGTTTACAGGCTGAGGATCCTCCTCCGATGAAGAACAGGAAGCAAGAGTATTCAGGGAGATAAAAACAACAATGAGAATGCGTGCTAATACTCGCATGAGTTCCCTCCCAGGATAGTTTCACTCTTATTATATAATTTAGCTGTCGATAAAAAAACAAATGTCGGCAGAAAATAGTTAATATCGGCATTCATTATTTGCCTGCAGGAATTTATCGTTTGTCCGATTGGCGCTTGATAATACATGATGTTACAATCCCATCATGCCGACAGCAAAAGAAATAATGGACAAAATATCATCCGAGATGGCGAAAGCCGTAGTCGGACAGGAGGAGGTGTTGCAGAATCTCATCGTGGCGGTACTCACCGGCGGCCATGTGCTTCTGGAAGGCGTGCCGGGCTTAGCGAAAACCCTCATGGCTCGCGTGCTCGCGATGACACTCGACGCGGATTTCAACCGCATCCAGTTCACGCCGGACCTGATGCCGTCGGATGTGATCGGCACCACCGTTTATGAAGCACAGACCGGACAGTTCAGGCTCAGGAAAGGACCGATTTTCACTGAGATAGTTCTCGCCGATGAAATCAACAGAACCCCTCCGAAAACCCAGGCTGCGATGCTGGAGGCAATGGAAGAACGCAGGGTCTCAATCGAGGGCGAAGAGCATGTGCTGTCCTCGATTTTCACCGTAATCGCGACGCAGAACCCGATCGAGTACGAGGGCACATATCCTCTGCCCGAAGCCCAGCTCGACAGGTTTACATTTAAACTTCTTGTCGATTATCCCGACAAATACGAGGAACTCGAACTTCTGAAACGCTACCATACCGGTTTCCATAGTAAGGACCTCGATGATGTCGGAATACAGATTGTCGCGTCCAAATCCGACATTGAAGCTATTCGCGGGGAAATCCAGAAAGTGAAAGTCGAAGATTCGATTCTGGATTATATCAATGAAATCGCGCGATCATCGCGTGAGGATGACGATTTACTTCTTGGCGCAAGCCCTCGCGCATCGATTACTCTGTTGCTGACGTCGAAAACTCTCGCGGCATGCAGGGGTCGCGATTTTGTAGTGCCGGATGATATTCAGGAGCTTGCGTACCCGACCCTCAGGCACAGATTGTTACTACGTCCGGAAGCGGAGATCGAGGGAATCCGTCCGGACGAGGTAATCGCAAGGATAGTGGACAAGATCGCGGTCCCGAGGTAGGGGGTTGACAGAAGTGCTATCATATGATAGCATTATGTACAGCCTCGGTTATTAACAACAAAATTACAAACACTAGGATTAATTCACCGATGGCAACTAAAGATCAGATAAAAATTTTCTTAGCTGACTTTAAGGAAAAGATTAAGGAGAAGGAGTTAATTTTCGTCCCACGCCCGAAGAACCTTGCATTTCTAAGGAGTTATGGTCTTTTTGTATATGAGCTGGAGAGCATTATAATGGGATTAACTGAAATCGAATATATCGATGGTCCCAAAGATGATGATGACGGATCGGAAGGCCAGATATGGGAATTCTGTACTAATGTTGAAGGCTGTTCGACCTATGTCAAATTAAAATTGGATTCTCAAGGTGCAAAATGTATTTCATTTCATGGTTTAGAATATTCAGTCGAATTCCCTTTTAAGTAATGGTGATCGCAATGAAAGAATACTACTGTGATAACTGTAATGCTTTCGGTCCGACCCACATCATTGAGCGGGAGGAAACATTTCCAGTTAAGGGTGATCCAACCACAATATTTACGAAAGTCAGGATATGTGATATCTGCGGAGGTGATAGCAGTGATTCGAAACTGATAGATGAGTCATTACTAAGAGCATATGACAAATATCGGGGAAAGCATGGAATTATTTCAAGAGATGAAATAAGGAAAATTCTCAGGAAGTATGGATTAACCCAGCGGAGTCTCGCCGCTCTCCTTGGCTGGGGGGAAATTACAATCCACCGCTATGAGAAAGGCTCCATCCCCGACGAGGCACACAATCTAATTCTGAAATTCATCGAGGATCCGGTTAATATGCAGAGATTATTCGATGAGCATAAGGACCGCCTGAATCCTCGCGCCCTGAAAAAATTAGAGGCAAAGTTAAACGAACTCCATGGCGGAAAAGGCCGGAAAAAAACGAGAATTTCAAAGTCAAATTAGGTTTTGTCGAGAATCCGATCGACCTGAATGTGAGCACAGATTGATTTTGCATTCACCTTGCGATTATTACCCATGCGGTTCCAAGTCCAGAACCGGTAAAATCACGCGAGATTGGTATTCCGATGCATGATACACACGATTCTGGGCGATAATCGCTTTGACTGCCGATCCGGGCGGTTCCAGAGTGTTTGTGTGAGGCGCGAATTTCGGGACGGCGGATGAGGCGACTTCAAGACGGAGTCTGTGGCCTTTTTTAATCCGCACATATGTCGCCCACATGTCGATTAATATCTTAACTATCTCCCCAGACTTTACGGGTTCCTGTTTTTCGAGGGAATTGCGAAGTGCGAGGCGGATGTTGCCGTCGTTTAACTGCCGGGCATGGCCATTCGGATAAACATCGCATAATTTCGCGCAGAATTCGGTGTCCTCGGCTGAGGAGCTGACGAATAATTCCGCCCACAATCGTCCGCAGATAATAAGATCTTCCTTGAAAATACCGGATGTATAACACAAAACATCGTCGCGACGTTCGACCGGGCGCGCATCGAACGGACCTCCGATCTGTAAAGACGCGGCGTCCATGAGATATGGGGTGGGATCGTCGGGATCGTAGGTGTATTCGTCAAATGAAGTTTTTTTCCTATCGGCAGGTTTCCCGATAAGAATTCCATCACCGAACATCGAATTCGCGTTACCCTTTGAATCGAGAAAAAAAGATCTTTCTATCATTCCAGTTGGAGGCCAGTCGCTATATTCTTTCCAGGTATTCGACCCCATCTCGAATAATCGGCATCGTCCGCGATCGCCCCAGCTATCAGGCTTACCGCACATGACCTTATCGAGCCAGTCCATAATGTAGCCATTCAGGTCGATTATCTCCTCCGGGCCGAAATCCACTCCCGGAATAACGGATTTTGTGTTTGTCGCATGCGGCCACGGTCCGATGAGTAGATACTGCTCATCTTTCGATTTTGCGATTTTCCGCGCGTTGGGGAAATTATTGAATGTCGACGGCCCGTCGTCATCGTACCAGCCGCAGATATGAAGCGCGGGGATATCAAGCTCGTTCATCCGATGCATATAGCATGCAGGTTTCCAGTAATCGTCCTTTAGGTGATGCGCCATCCATTCGCGCCATGGTTTCGACTCGAACCCGACCTGCTCATCGATTCGGTTCAGCGGACGGAATTTAAAGAGCGACTCCCAGTCGTACTGCTCGACATTCTGATTTGTGCGGCCATGAACCATCATCGCCCAAACGATCATGTTCCACATCACCGATCCGTTCTGCCATGGTACATTAACGACCGGATCGGGAAGCGCGACGATAGGGATGATGGCTTTGACCGCCGGATGATGCCCGAACGCCTGAACCCATACCGAGTAACCTTCATATGATCGGCCCATAAGCGCGATATTCCCGTCGCAGAAATCCTGCTCCGAAAGCCATTTCTGAGCGGCGATCCCGTCGCTGGCTTCATTGAAGAACGGCTCCCATTGTCCTTCCGAGTCGTACCGTCCGCGCACATCCTGGATCGCGACCGCGTAGCCGTGCGATGCAAAGTCTTTGCACATCGGGACTTTTTTTACCGGCTCGTTGTTGTTGTACGGAGTGCGAATTAAAATAAACGGAAATGGACCTTTTGTATCCGGAAGATAGACGTCGGTCGAAAGACGGGCTCCATCGTCCGCCGGACAGCATAGGTCGAGAAGTACTTTGACAGCGTATTTGGGTCGGGTTGCCATAATTATTCCTCCAGGAAGTGGGAAATGGATCCAGAGACGGAGGAAATGCTCAGGAGTCTGGAATATATCTGAAAAATAATTCAGCTATTCAAGCTTATATCGATCTCACCGATTTCCGCTTCGACAGCATTAATAATCTCGTTACTCGCGATAAGCTCGCCGCATTTGATCACGTCATGATAAAGCACCCTGTCGTTTTCGAGGAAATCGACGTACTTGCGGATTGTCTCGTACGCCGCTATACATCCCCTGCCCGGTTTTTGAGGCTTGCGGAAATCGAATGCCTGCGCCGCGGCGAACATCTCGATACCGATGATATGGTTCAGGTTCTTCATGACCTCGTTGAATTTGCGGATCGAAACTGGACCCATCGAAACATGATCCTCCTGATCGGCGGAAACCGAAATCGAGTCTGCGGATCCTGGATGGCAGAATACCTTGTTCTCGCTCACCAAACTCGCAGCGGTGTACTGAGCGACCATCAAACCTGAATTCAAACCCCTATCGCCCTCGACAAGAAAATCCGGAAGCCCTGAGAGCACCGGGTTCATAAGACGATTCGTATGGCGTTCCGAAAGGTCGCCAAGCTCAGCCATCGCGATTGTCAGATAATCGATTGCCAGACCTATTCCCTGGCCGTGGAAATTCCCTCCTCCGATATGCATCTTTTCATCCGGGAAAAATAGCGGATTATCGGCTGCCGAATTAAGCTCTCGCTCGATCCAGTCCTTCGCGAAATGCCAGATATCGATTGCCGGACCCTGTACCTGCGGGGTACATCGCATGGAATATCCGTCCTGGACTTTTCCGGACGGATCGGCCATGATTTCGGAATCACCGAAAATATCGTTCAGATATTTCGCGACAGTGAGCTGTCCTTTATGAGGTCGGGCTTCGTGATAGAGATGATGATAGGCTTTCAGCACACCCTTAAGGGAATCGATTGTCATTGCCGCGGCAATAATCGCGTTCTTGATCAGATTCCGCGCCTGGACAAGTTGGAGGCTTGCCTCCCCTGTCATCATCTGCGAACCGTTAATTAATCCAAGGCCTTCTTTAAATGTGAGTTGCAGCGGTTGAAGTCCGACTTTTTTCAGCGCTTCGCCACCCGGCATTCTGTCGCCATTGAGGAAACACTCGCCTTCGCCAAGACAAACCTCAGCCAATTGTGCCATCGGGCTGAGATCGCCAGATGTACCTACGGAACCTTTCTGGTTGACAATCGGGACGATTCCCCGGTTGAACATCTCGATATAAAAATCGGCGGTACTGAGGCGCAGGCCGGTATATCCGACCGCCCACACATTTGCGCGCGCCACCATCGCAGCCCGTATCCTGTCCGCTGAAAAAATATCGCCGCAACCTGCCGCGTGTGAATAAATTATGCGCTTCTGAAGTTCAGCTCCCAATGCCGGATCTATACGAATTCGCGCGAACTCGCCGATGCCGGTTGTCACTCCGTAAATCGCCTGGCCGCTATTCACAAGTTCAGTTACAACTTCTTCGCATTTTTTTATCCGCTGCCTTGCATCATTGGTATATGAGAGTTTTCCGCCCTCGGATGCGATACCCGCCACCTTGTCGATAGTCAGTGTTTTTCCGTCAAGTGCAACGTCCATTTTAAAAGCTCCTCATAGAGAGAATGTCGCTGGTTCTGAAAGAATGGGTATTCTATCAGGTAGCTCGCGTCGCGACAACCTGTTACTTAGGTTAGTCTTCAATGAATTTTTCTTCATCAGTGGAATTTTCAGTTTGATTTTCCCCCGGAGCCTGCTTTTCAGCGGGCTTTCCCATTGTCCATGTCAACCCGAAAATTGCGCCCATCAATGTGGGAATCCACCAATGGCTTGTGATCGGACATGTCCCGTTCTGGCAGCGGAAAATATACCCGATGAGCCACCCTAATGCCGCACCGATAAAAAGTCCGATCCAATTCATGTCGAATCCAGATAGAAAACCCCGGTTATTCGCCGGGGGTGAATTTTTCGATTCAATATTTCCGGTCAGACCCGGTTTAAAATTGCTTTACAATAACGGTAGCGTAATTGGAAGTGATTCCCTGGTAGGTGCAGCTTACAACCGCCGAGCCTACCGGACCTGTAGCTTTGTATAGACCGTATAAAGCGCCCCAGGCATTGGCATTATCCGCATCGATAATAAATCCCGGAGTAACGTCCGACACATGCCAGTCGACGACGGGGGTAAGGGAATCAATCGTTTCGCCATTGGATAAT
>JAPKYR010000294.1 GCA_026394215.1 bacterium | reverse complement strand
CACGCGTGCGGACATCTGAAGGCGGCGCGAGAGCCAAAGCCTGGTTTAGATTTATAAATTCGGATGAGATATTTTTATCGACTTTATCCACAGCGGCAAGTTGAAGGTACGCAATATAATCGTACGGTTTCTGAATGAGAGAGCGATTCGCTATAAGCCTGGGCCTGACCCTTCTTACCGACCCGAGTTCGATTGCCGACGCGCTGTCGAGAAGGGAGCCGACCGTCATCGGCTGATCGACCGGCTGAGGATATGTATCGGGCAGCGCATCGAGCCATTGAATCGCGTTCAGTTGAGTTAGCATTGTTCGGAGATTCGATGTGAACGATTCAAAATCGCCTGTTTCGACATTCAGCTTGAGAAGTATCAGCCCGATATTCGAATCGAAACCATAATTGGTAATATAATCAAGCGCATCCTGCGCGGCTCTCGTTTTATTGCCCTCAAGATATTCCGCATAAACGGTCGCGAGAACCACCGATGGATCGTTGCCGCTTTCAGCCCCGGCATTTTGTGTAAGCGCAGGGATGAGGTTTCTTATTTTCACAGGATCCTCTGATTGCAGCGCGTCGTAGAGATCAAGCGCCATAACCATCGCGCCCTCACTATCGCTCGATTCCAGTTTACCCCTGAACTCCGATGCTTTATCCCACTCGGCAAGAGTGTTATACAATCTGTTGATGGCTAATAAAATTTCCGGCGATGCGTTATCCGGGTCGGAATCGTAAAGCGTGAGATAATCCCGCAACGCCTCATCGTATCGCCCCATACCCCACAAAACTTCGCCGCGCAAGCGGAGAAGATCGGGGCGATTTACATCGATAATGTAGCTGCTCAGACGGAGGAACGCCTCATCGAGTCTGCCCAACTCGTAGAGAAATCCCGCACGCACCTGGTCGGCTTCCTGAAAAGTGACAACATTATTACTGATAGCCTTGTCCAGAAGCGCGAGCGCGAATTTCGGACCTTCAGTGTCGTACAGCTCGAATACGCCCTGCCACAAATCTTCCGGCGTGACAGTCGACCAGTCGAGAGCCTCGCCCGGTTCGAGATTTTCAGTTTGCGCGGTGGATTCCGATGACGAGGGCTCGGGAGTCTGGACATTTCTCGGCGCGCAGGAAAATCCGGCAAAAATTATCGCCGATGCAATGGCGGACGTTATTATCAAATATTTAATCAAGCGGTCGAGCATCGTGAAGAATTATAACCGGAATACCATGCACTTCGCATGATTGTTGTTTATTTCTATAGAAATAGGACTATGTATCTAATTCCACGGATCACATAAAGTACCGGTTTGTGCCATCTTCTTCCAGAAGATGGGCGAATGTGTCATATGCTTCCAGCATATGAATAGCCCAGGCTACTTACTCCGCAAAGGGAGTATCAGCATAAACCCGTTTATTCTCACGCGAGTCCTTGTCAGTTATCGGAAAGTCGCTTAAAATGATTACAGTGATCGACAGGATTTTCATAACCTGAAAACACATTCGGTTGTTCCATGGGATAGATTGTATCTCTTATTAAACCGGGTGCCGTGATGCGGCGGTTGGTTGCGGTCCTTTTTATCCTGGTATCTTTCCCCATACTCGCCTTCTATTACGGGTATCCAGCGGGCAGGTATCCCCACGTTAAAAATATAATATTAATCGTCGTAGACACTTTTACCGCCCAGCACCTCGGCTTCATGGGCTATGATCGCGGCACATCGCCATTTATGGACGAGCTTGCAAGTAGATCGGTGGTGTTTGAAAGGGCATATACCCCGGAATCGAAAACGGAACCGGCGTTCACTTCCATTCTTACCGGACTGCATCCCGCAACACATGGAGTTGTCGATAACGGCTCGCGTCTTCCGGATGACCTCCATTTTTTAACTCAGGACTTCCGCGATGCAGGTTTCACGACATGGGGAATTCCGGCAGCCGATGTGATAAACGGCCGCTACGGATTCTTCAACAAATTCGATTTCTACTCCCAGGCTCCCCCTGTCCCACTTCCCGCATCGAAGGTCATAAATAAAATCACCGGATTACTCGAAAATCATCCGCGATTCGGAGAACCGGAATTTGATATATCCGGTCCGCCATTATTCCTGATGCTCCATTTTTACGATCCCCATACCGAGTATACGCCCGATGAGAACATCCTCGCGCAATATATCGAACCTGACTATGACGGTACCGTGGACGGCACATGGGAGCAATTTAATAAATATAATAATTACGAAATTGAATTCGATGCTGCGGACCTTCAACGCGTTGAGGATATGTACGACGCGGAGATCCGGACATTCGACAACCGCCTTCGCGAGCTGTTCGACCTCTTTGAACGTACCGGCCTGCTCGACGATTCCGTGATTGTCCTGACCGCAGACCATGGCGAAAATCTCGGCGAGCATCATTTCATCACGCATGGCCTTCCGTACGAAGCGAGCCTTCATATCCCGCTTCTTATCCATTTCCCCGATGATATGTGGGGAGGCGCAAGAATCGACAATCTGGTTGAAAATACCGATATCCTGCCCACGTTGATGGAAATTGCATCTGTCCCGGTTCCCGAAAATCTGGACGGGCAGTCGCTCATATCGCTGATAGACCCGGATTCCCATTCACTGAATGCTGATTCTGAATATACCGACCGGGAATATCTTTTCTCTCTGGGCTACAAACCGGGTTCCGAATTACCGACAACAAATCCCCCGCAAATTTCCTATAGCGACGTCACGTACAGCATTTTCGACGGGACCCACCGTTTGACAATGAAATTCAATCCGGATTTATCTCCGGAAGCGGGATTTGAACCAGCCTTATTCGATATAAAACTTGATCCGAATGAAGCCACCGATATTCTGAGTCAGGATCATGATCGGAATCAGGTTCAGGAGCCTCTTCTGACCCTCACTCCAATCCTTGACCGGATGATCCTGTCGTCGCACCAGAGGCTCGCATCCGAGATGGACCCCGAAACCCTCCAAATGCTCGCAAGCCTGGGATATTTATAAATAAACAACTTCTCGCTTCCGTGGCATGCGACTCCGGCGCATGGTTCGCCGTTTAATTCCCAGAATGACGCCCATAGCAGGACTGTTAAGATATAATATCGACCATGCCGAGAGCGCAGACGTTCCACGTAAGAAAACTTGCGAAGGCGCCCCACAAAGCATAGGGCAAAAGAAGAAACGCCGCCCATTTCGACTTCGGCCAGATCAGTGCGATAAGCCCTATCACTGTCAGATCCAGCGCAACGGCCTCATACACTGCGAAATAAATATTATGCTGGTGGAAAAACAGGAAGCTCCAGTAGAAATTCAAAATGCCGTTTATTATAAAAAGAGCGATTGTTGCCACGAAACCGATTCCCCTGTTTAGTTTTCCCCATGGCTTATGAATGTTCCAGAAAATCAGAGCGGAAATTGTCGCGAGGATGAAAATCACCGTCCAGACTAAACCTATCACCGGACCAGGCGGCGTAAAGGACGGAAGCATGATCGTGCGGTACCAGTCCATGCCGGACGATGTAACGATGCTCCCGCTAACTGCAACAAGTATTGTGAATAGGGGGATAAGAAGGAAATTGAGACGTTTCATGGAAATCCCTCCGGATCTACGAACTTCTTCAATATACTAATTTTACCACTGCCACCCACATCCCATCGAATTCCGCCACCGTCCCCCCGGAGGGGAGACTACAGGGGGGTTAAAGTATACAGGTGTTCTAAAACATGGTATACATTTCGTGACGAATATATTTTACCATACAGGTTCACGCCGTGTTAAAATAGAATCGCTGGCTGAATTGAGGATGTTAAGAAATCCGACAATGATCATTTCATGTAGGACAGGCTTTCCAGCCTGTTGCTGTAACACTCATGAATAAAAACAAGCAATAACAGGCTGGAAAGCCTGTCCTACATTGTGTAAGGAATCAGCAATTTTTTCAACGGGCCCAGATTAATCAACAACCAATGAAAAAAGCTCCCGACATCCCGTCCCAAATCAAAGCCTCCCCGTCGAACGCTCTGTTTCTTCACGCATGGACGCGCATCTGGGACGGCGACCCCGGTCGCGGCGTCAGATTCTGGGAGACTTTCTTCTGGTCGGTGCTGGCGGTATTCGCCGGGTTCACAATTTTTGGATGGGTCGACCCGCTGATTGTGAGAGCAACAGCCTGGATTACTTATGCGATCCTGATTCTCCTCACACCGCTCGCAATCGGGACCTGGGTTTATCGCGTGCATACGTCGGTTGGAAGCGCCGACGAATCGCTCCGCGCATTACCCCTGAAACCTCGCGAAATCCTCCTCCCCCGTATGCGCGCAGTGCTTTTCACATGGGTCAGGATTTTTCTACCGATTTTATTACTCGTAATTGAGGCCAACCTGATCCCTCTATTTCGGGGAATTTTTGATCCGATATGGGCTCTATCAGGTTTTTATTATTCAATTTTTAATACAACCAAATGGCATGTGATGAATCACGTTGTAAGCGAATCCCGTCTGGTAACATTCTTTCTGGTTCTTGCGACACCGTGTTACATCATCGGATATGTCACAGCTCCACTTGCATGGGGGTTCTGGCTAGCAACTCGTTTCAGGTTGTCATCAGCAGGCTACTTTTTCAATTTCATGTCTTATTATCTTTGTCTTGGCGGGATATTTTGGGTTGGTCAGAATGGACATGGAAGTCAGCATGGATCGGTTAACATCAATATTGGGCCATTTATTTATGAGTTCACATACCTAATATTGGGGCTGACGTTACTAATCATGACTTGGCTATGTTATAGCTCTTCCTGCTATTTTCGCGGGAGGCAAAAATGACCGCAAAAAAGAGGTTTATAATCCCCTCGATCCTGTTTGTTATTTCCTCTGCATGCGGATTTATTCAGACGAGTAACCATACTCGTGCTGTTGAAAATTTGCTCAACAATGCCGGAAGAAATGGGGAACCTGTCATCGCTGCCCTCGCGGATGCTTATCAAAATCTCCCATATAATTTTAACCAGGTGGAACTTCGCCTTTATAACATAGAAGGCGACTATGTACGGCTCGCTCCGGCTCAGACTTTTAATTCAGATTCATATTTTAATTTATTGTATTTTACTACTGATGGAATGTTATACATGTATATTGAATATGAGCCGTTCCTCCCTGATGGCCTGAATGGCTTGATATTAACAGCTAAAAGGTTTGATTTTTACCGACCACGTCAACACTGGGATTTCCCTCGAGATGACGCTACTTTGGTTTGGGTGTATGTAGATAAATCTCCAGACGAAGTTGGGATTTTCAAAGACTATTTTGTTATCCATAATACACTGGAAGGATCGTATGAACAAATTGAATTTGAGGAACCCGATCCGTTATTGGATGGGGAATATCTATCTGACGACTTCTACCAGTTATACTTATCGAACGACCATTCAAAACTAATCATGGTTTATGATCCCGGACATAATGGCGGAGAGGACGTCGGGATATGGATTTACGATGTCGGAGTTGGAACATGGAATTTCCTGCCCGTTCCGTATTTCGTTCCTTTTAAAATTAGTTCCTCCCTCGATGGAAAATCATTTGCTGTTATGCGTCACGATTCTGCTCAAGATTATTTTTCAACTATTATTGATTTAGAATCCGGAAATATCATATTTACACAAACCTGCTCCATGCCTGACATATGGCAAAATTGGGTCGTGATGAAAGATTACGCAAGATTGGATCCAAAACTAAAAATTTACGATATTCGGAATGACTGGCATGAATATGAATTCGATAAGCCAGAGCTGGACATTCTCCCGGGCTTTATCTTTCAAACCTTCGCTATCTTCGAACCGCCCCCCGACGGAATCGACGGATTGTACTGCAGTCCCGAATAACCCCCCTCTATATCCATTTTATTTGACTTAATACCCCCGCTTGGGTAAGATTGGTCTCCCCGCAAGGGAGGTTTTTTGAAGTACCATCGCCCGGATGTCGGAGCGTTTGGGTTTATTATTTCATTTTAGCCTTTCAGGAAGCGAGAGCGTTCGAAATGAAGGTCAAACTATCATTAAAAGATTTCAACAGGCACCTGCAGGTCGCCATGCGCGCTATCTCCGCGCGCCCAACCCTGCCAATCCTCAACTACATGCTCATTGAGGCCGAGGACGGCCATGTCACCCTCGCCGGATACGACATGGAGATGGGTATCAGGGTCAAATTCCCCGCCGACGTGATCGAGGAAGGGAGCCTTGCAGTCAAGGCGAAAACCCTCAACGAAATCGTGTCGCAGATTCCCGCCGAGGATATCGAGCTCGATTTTAACGATATCTCCAAAGTGACAATCACCGGCGGACGAAGCGAATTCCAGCTCGTCGGGAAACCCGGCGGCGAATATCCGAGCCTTCCCGACGCGGGCGACGAGGAGGAAGTCCTCACACTCCCGATCGCGCGCTTCATGACCAAC
>JAPKYR010000129.1 GCA_026394215.1 bacterium | reverse complement strand
ACCCCCTCTCCAAATTTTGGAGAGGGGGCAAGGGGGTGAGGTGAATAAATGAGGTGTTCAAACATGACTGAATTCGCGAAATTCGAGGGTAATACGGGTCCGATCAACAGGGAATTCCGTACGCATGTCTGCGGACAACTTCGCGCATCCGACGCGGGGCAGAAAGTCAGGCTTTCCGGATGGGTGCATCACCGCCGCGACATGGGCGGTGTGATATTCCTCGTGCTTCGCGACCGGTTCGGAACAGTGCAGGTAACATGCGACCAGACAATCTCCGATGAAGCGTACAAAGTCGCGCAAGAATTGAAAAATGAATATGTCGTGCGTGTGCGCGGAATGGTCGCGCGACGTCCTGCGGGTATTGAAAATCCCGACATGCCGACAGGGGAAATCGAGGTCAAGGCGAATGAGATTAAAATCCTCACAAAAGCCGAAACTCCGCCTCTTGTGATCGAGCAGGAAGGCAATGAGGACCCGTCGTTCAGATGGAAATACCGCTACCTTGAAATGCGCCGCCCGGAAGTCCAGAAACGTTTTATCATGCGCGATAAAATCATCAAGTACATCCGCGATTTCCATCACAGTCACGGATTTATCGAGATCGAAACCCCGATTCTGAATAAATCGACTCCCGAGGGCAGCCGCGATTATCTCGTGCCGTCGCGAATCGAGCACGGGAAATTCTACGCGCTTCCGCAAAGTCCGCAGATGTTCAAGCAGCTTTCGATGATCGCGGGGTTCGACAAATATTTCCAGATCGCGCGATGTTTCCGCGATGAGGACCTTCGCGCCAATCGCGCGCCAGAATTCACGCAGCTCGATGTCGAGATGAGTTTCATCGATGAAGAGGACATCTACAGCCACACCGAGGAATTGCTTGTCGGGCTGATCGGCGAAACAACCGGACGAGCCGTTGTCGCGCCGTTCCAGCGTATGACCTACTGGCAGGCGACGGAAAAATTCGGTTCCGATAAACCCGATCTCCGATTCGACCTGCCGATCATCGATATTTCGGAAGCATTCAAAACCACCGAATTCAAGATTTTCAGGGAAGTGCTGGATTCGGGCGGGACGATTCGATGTATACATCTTCCCGGCGCGCAGCCATCGAGAAAGGAAATCGACAATTTCCAGAAAGACGCCGGAAAAGGCGGCGCGAAAGGGCTTGCGTGGATCGCGTACGAGGACGGCAAGGTCCGAAGCGCGATGGGGAAAAATGTCACGGATTCCGAATTGCTGAATGTAAAGGAAATATTAAAAGCAAAATCCGGCGACAGTGTCCTGATTGTGGCCGGCGGCAAAAAAATCGTCCTTGACAGCCTTGGATATTTACGCAACTCGCTAGCGAAATTTTACGATCTCATCGAGCCGGGAGTATTCCGCCTGTGCTGGATTACCGATTTTCCGATGTTCGAGTTTTCGGAGTTCGAGGGGAAAATTGTCAGCCAGCATCATCCGTTCACGCAGCCGAATGCCGCTCAGTGGCAGGAATGGCTCGACGCGGGAAAGCCGATGGAGGGCGACCTTCTCTACGGCATGCTCTCCCGCTCGTACGATATTGTACTTAACGGCGATGAAATCGGAGGCGGGTCGATAAGGATTCACGATCAGGATCAGCAGGCGGAGATTTTCAAAATCCTCGGCGTCACCGGCGACGATCTTCAGCAGAAATTCGGGTTTTTCCTCGAAGCGTTGAAATACGGCACACCTCCGCACGGTGGCATAGCGCCAGGTATTGACAGGATCGTTATGCATCTTGTCGGCGGAGAAAATATCGCTGAATGCATGCCGTTCCCGAAAACCTTGAAAGCGACCGACATCATGATCGGCTCCCCGTCCCCTGTAACTGACGAGCAACTCAGGGAACTCGGGCTGAAATTAATTTGACCGTACCGCAAGGAAAAATATCATGCCAATTGACGAAAAAGACCTAATCGAAGCCCAGAAGCAGTTCGCGACCAGCCTCTACACAAAAGCCTGGGAATATACGGACAATGAAAATTTTACAGATCAGGAAATTGAAGAAATGATCAACTGCTGCCATGCGTCCGCGTGGCACTGGTCGCAGCTTGGCGACCACGCGAGCAATCGCGAACGATGGGAGCAGTCGTTCTCTATCGCGCACAATCAGCTTGCGAATGTGTATTACATCGCGAAACGTCCGGAAGCCGCGTTGTACCACGCAAAAAAATCGGTCGAGTACTGCGATAAGTATGGATTAGGCGATTTCATGCGCGCGTATGCGTATGAATGCCTTGCGAGGGCGTATCATCTTAACGGGGATTACGATAATCGGAATAAGTTCCTAAAGCTTGCCGATAAAGCCGCAGAAAATATCAAAGTGAATAGTGACAGGGAATTTTTCATGTCGGAGCTAAGAAAATCGCCCGGATATTCCGAGGCGGTTTCATAATAAATTTATTAATTAGATTCGTTTATTAACCTTACATCTCAAGCGTTTCATCTACCAGTCTTCTGATATGGTCCGCATCCATACCCATGTCGAGAAGCCTTGTCACCATCTCGCGCACCACATCAGAAGCATGATTAATGTCCCTCTGCGCGACCTCGCTGTCCGGACGTTCGCTGATAAAAGTCCCCATTCCTCGCTTTGTATATATGTATCCTTCCCGCTCAAGATCCTGGTACGCCTTCGCGACAGTGTTCGGGTTAATTAATAAGTCCGACGCTAAATCGCGCACCGGAGGCATTTGTGTCTCAGACTTAAGCTCCCCGGTCGCGATCATCAGGCGCAACTGGTCGCGAATCTGGATATAGATGGGAACCTTGCTTTTCAGGTCGAGTGCTATTTGTCTCACAATTTTAACACCTGGCTTTCATGGTTTTCTGTCTCGGTGACTCAGTATTATATTGTACTACAATCCTGATATTCTTCCAAATTGCCACACCCCTGAATAAATACCTCACCCCCTAGCCCCCTCTCCATAAATGGAGAGGGGGGAAGGGGGGTGAGGTTATTA
>JAPKYR010000309.1 GCA_026394215.1 bacterium | reverse complement strand
AAGAAAACTGTAACCCGATTTCAGCGAGTTGGAGATCAAAACCAGGGCGTCCACAAGTTGTGCATCAATCTTCCTGATCCTCGCAAACTGCCTGATTTTTAAGTAGGTCCTTGGAATCATCAACCCCGGGACTGCAAGCATGAAAATCCCGCCTGCATTCTTCGTCAACACGAAACCGATAATTCCAGGCACGACGAAGCAGATGATATAAAGCCCGACGTATTCGCTGTATCTGAGCTTCAGGTCTGCTTTCTGGAATTCAAGAATCATTTTCTGTACGAGCGTTTTCTTTTCGATTAATTGATCGATCTCGCCCCAGAAGTCCGATTTCTTTGCATTTTCGTCTTCGGAAACCGAACCAGGCATTGAGGCTCTCTTCTCGACCTTATCGGTGAAACTCGCCAGACGTCCCGACACACTCACCTTCGCGCGCTGAGCCAAAGCCTGGCTCATCGCCCATCCGGTGATCGCAATCGCAAAGAAAACTGCTCCTAAAACCAACGATAAAGTCATGAATAACTCACCTTCCGATCTTAATTTCCCCTAGAAAGTCATTCCACCTTTCGGGAAGAATATCTCTCTCGATAATTCAATTCCGTAAGCGTCGAGGGTTGACAGAAACTTGGGTAGAATTCCGGAGGGTTTGAATTCCCCGATAATTCTGCCTTGCTCATCAATTCCTTTCTGCTGGAATATAAATATATCCTGAAGGGTGATCTTGTCGCCCTCCATACCTACGATCTCCGTCAGATGCGTAATTTTTCGGGACCCGTCTCTCATTCTGGACTGCTGCACGATCAGATGGATGGCGCTTGAGATCTGCTCTCTGATCGCCCGGACCGGCAGTTCCATCCCGGCCATCAAAACCATGGTCTCAAGCCGGCTTAATATGTCCCTAGGCGAATTGGCATGGCCCGTCGTTAAACTGCCGTCATGGCCTGTATTCATCGCCTGAAGCATATCAAGCGCCTCCTCGGATCGACACTCCCCGACCACAATCCTGTCCGGACGCATTCTTAGGCAATTTTTCACAAGATCACGGATCGTGATCGCGCCTTTTCCCTCGATATTCGCGGCACGGCTTTCAAGTGTCACGACATGATCCTGCCTTAGCTGAAGCTCGGCGGCATCCTCGACCGTTACAATCCTGTCGCTCTCGGGGATAAAACTCGATAACACATTCAGTGTGGTTGTTTTCCCGGAGCCGGTACCGCCCGAAACGATAATATTCAGCCTGCCTTTTACGCACGCACTAAGAAAATCCGCCATCTGGGAAGTAAGAGTTCCGAATTTGATCAGATCGTCGACGCCGAACGGATCCCTCGAAAATTTTCGGATCGTAATAGTCGGCCCGACAAGACTTAATGGCGGAATAATGCAGTTGACACGGCTGCCGTCGGGAAGCCGCGCATCGACCAGCGGCGTGGATTCGTCGATTCTCCTCCCGATCGGGGAAACGATTTTATCGATTATTCGAAGAACATGATTATCATCCGCAAATTGAACATCGGTGAGGGTCAGAAGTCCGTTTCTCTCGCAGTATACCTGGTGAGGTCCGTTCACCATAATCTCAGTAACCGTATCGTCGTCCAGAAGGCATTGAATCGGCCCGAATCCAAGAATCTCGTCCAGAAGATCGCTTAAGATATTTTCCCTCTCCGAGCGGCTGAGAGGTTTCTCTTCCTGCCCAAGTTTCTCGATAATCAGGTTTTCAACCGTCTGGCGAACAAGGTCCTTCGCCGCCTTATCGTCAAGCAGGTTTGGATCGACTTCCTGGATAATTTCCGTATGAAGCCGGCTTTTTAACTCCCTGAAAGGATCTGTGCGGGTCTTAAGGTCTATTCTGGCTCCGAGACCATTATCCTTCACATCCTTATGCGCTTTAGCCTGCTGTTCCAGGCGAATTCTACTCATTAAAGACATATATATAAACCTCCGAAAGCATGTAACCCTACTGAAATATTATCGCTCCACGACTCCATATCATGTTTAATATGCATGTAATAATCGGATATTTTATTATTTAAGATTACTTAATAGGATTTAATACGGAATCAAGCCGCATATCAGTACTGCAAGCATAAGCCGACGATCCGGAAGTCGACTCGCTTACGCTCGCGCCTCCGTAACATTACACTCTATTCATATATTATTTGACTATATAAAAAATATCAGCGCCATTACGTCGCCAATAAATTCGAATACTTCATCATACTGGAATTATAATTTATCCGACTACCTCTTCCCGAAGATCCCTCCAAGCAAACCCTTTCCGGCTTTCTCGTCCCTTTCCTTATTCACATTTCCGTTTTCTTCGCCGATAATCATCCCGGCGAGCTCCGCAATTGCTTTCGCTACCGGCGATCCCGGATTGCTGACAACCAGGGGTTGACCGCGGTTGATGCTCCCGACCACCGCCTCGCCATCCGATGGTATCTCTATCAGGATTTTTCTCTGCAATCCCTTCTCAATATCCTTGATACGCACGGCCGAGAGGCTCTGAGCGCGATTCAGGATAAGATGCACATGTTTCTGCGGATAATTCAGCGTATCCATCACCCCAAGGCCCAGAGTTATATTTTTCAATGTCAGAAAATCCGGCGCGACGACAAGGAAAATCTCATCGGATACATCCATCGCTGCAAGGACTTCATTGCCGAAATTCGGCACTGTATCAATAAAAATGTAATCGTATAGACCTTTCACAGCGCTAAGGACTTCCTTGACAATCTGGGGAGTCACAACTTCCGCATACTCCGGCTTCAGCGGAGCCGCCAGGATACGGACCCCATACGGCGAATCTGAAATATGTAATTCAAGAGCTTCAGGATCGATCTGTCCTGTGGACATTTCGGCAACATGTGCTATCGTGGATTTCGGCGACACATTCAGAAGCAGCGCGATATCGCCGAACTGAAGATCCAGGTCGACGATCAGAACACGTTTGTGTGTGCGGCGTGCCACTTCCACCGCGAGGTTTGAAGTGATTACGCTCTTGCCCACCCCACCCTTGGGACTGAAAATTGTGAATACCTTACCGGAACCGGCCTCCTTGACCGTCGTACTGGAGCTTGGCAAGCTGCTCCATATCGCGCGTTCACGCTCGGCAACAGCTTCTATCGTTTTGAAAAGCTCGTCGGAATCGAATGGCTTGACAAGGTAATCGCGGGCGCCGGCCGCCATCGCCTGCCGCATGTAATCTCCTTCATTCTGTACGCTGATAATAATAATTCCCGTCTGCGGATACTTGAGACTGATCTCCTTTGTCGCCCATAATCCATCGGATTGGCCCATTACCCCCATATTGATATCCATAAGCACCAGATTCGGTTTCAGGCTTTCAACCTTTGCCAATGCTTCCTTGCCGTCTGCGGCTTCGCCGACAACCCTGATCTTCTCGTTGAAAGTGAGAAGCGTTTTCAATGTCTCGCGCATTTCCTCGCTGTCGTCGGCAATGAGCAGCGTTATTTCATTTGACCGTGCCACAATTACGTCCCTCTATTACTCCGGGCGATTTTCTTCTTCCATTCCCCCCATTGATTAATATCCGGCTTCATACCATTCCGATTACTCAGAGTTTATACATAATCGGTAAAATCCTGCGCAAATGAGTGAACATGGCAGGACGCTCGCTGACGCTCGCGCCTCCGATACATTACTTTTTTTCATTTTTTCGTCAGAAATTAAAGTCCCCGTAATTCGATATAAGCTAATTTATTTTTAATAAAAAAGCGGCCTTTGGCAGACCGCAGTAATTTTTTGTTCCTTTTAAAATTTTACGTCATTCAGATTCTGCCGTTTCTCCCTGTCCGGGATTAATTCCGACAATACTCTCGCTCTGGCTCGGATTATCAAGGATGTACGGGGTCAGGAAAATTACCAGCTCCGTCTGGTCCTCCGTGAAGCGCTTGCTTCTGAACAGCTCTCCAAGTATTGGAATATCGCTTAGTAAGGGGATTTCAGCCACCACTTCGCTGATTTCATTCTGAATAAGACCGCCGATTACGAGCGTGTCGCCTTCCCGCAACTGGACCGTCGTAGTCATCTCACGGGTACGGAATCCGGGGATTCCGCCTATAGCAAGCGCCATATCGACAGTACGCACTACCGGCGTCAGTAACAGCATAATATTACCCTGGCTGTCGACATTCGGAGTCATATCGAGCGATATGCCGAATTCCTTGAACTCGACAACATTGATGCCCTGCTCGTTCTGGTAGGTGTAAGGAATCTCACCGCCGACTCTGAAATGAGCGATATGGCCTGAAAGCCCGACCACATTCGGCTCGCTCAGAATCTTCGCTTCCCTGTTGGTTACAAGCTCGTTCAGAACCATATCGACCGGGTCAAACGAAAGGTCATTCGTAGTATCGCTATTGACAATTCCCGGCCTCGTGCTTGTGTCGAGAAGCCCGCCACCGGGATTCTCCGGATCGAGAAGATCAGTCAGAACACCGATCGTGAACATATCATCGTTTGTTCGCGCGGCGGCTGAGAACTGGGACAGATGCTCATCCAATGCCCGCGAATCGACTTCAACAACCCTGACCTTTACAAGAACCTGCCGCGGATTGGAAACCTCAATCATGTTTGTAACCCGATCTCCGGCATATAAAGCCGCGATGGCTCCCGCGCGAGCTTTTTCTTCCTCAGTCGCGACAGAGCCTTCAAGAACTATTCCCGGAGTGCTGGTAGATTCACCGGACATCAAAATATTTACCGTAATATTGCTGTCGCCGATTACATCGGCGATCTCTTCCTCACGCGCCAATGTTGCGTCAAGAACCGAAATCGCGCGGGTCGTACAAATATCGTCCGATTCCCATATGACCAGGGTCGTATTGCCGGGAGCAAGCGCTGTGATCAGGATCTCTTCCTGGCTTATTACGTTAATAGTCGCGACTGCAGGATTCCCCATCGACGCCCTGACAAGGTCGTTAACTTTCAGAACCACAACCTCGCCTACCTTCATATCGAGTTGGTCGTTACTATCGCTTGAGTAACCGTTGCCGAGAAGATTGTTTTGGGCGACCGGCACATTCAGGTCTGGTGAACCGCTTAATACCGGGTTCCCAGCCGATGCAACCGCTGTTGACGGTTCCTGGGCGACATCCATTCCAAGCACACCGTTCTCAATTATTTCCATCGTTTCTGTCGCTGGGATTACCGTTACACTTCCATTATTTTCAAGATTCGGAAGGTCCGTACTCTCAACCGGTACGTTTGTTCCCTCTCCGGAAAATCCATCGACCTCAACTGCCTGAAATTCCTCGGAAGCGGTATCGGTAGTTTCCGGGACAATTTCCGGAGCGGTATTTTCATCCCCGATTTCCAGGATCCCCCCAAGCAAATTGGTACCATGTATAGGTTCAATTTCAACCGTAGGCTCTTCAACTGTTCCAGCAACCGTAGCAGGCAGCGGGAATATGTTAATCTCAGGTATGCCATCCGCTCCTACCACCTGGGAAAATCCGACATTGGGATATAGATAAACAGTGATATCGACAATTCCCCGACCGTCGCGATCAAGATAACTCACCCACTGCTTCGCGCACTGGTTCCAGATATTTCCCCTGCCCATCGGATTGAACCTTGGCTGTTCGCTATCTAAAATCTGTCCTGTAAAGATCCTGACATGCAATCTGTCCGGAAACCTTAACTGCTCAGCCCTGATATTGTCTACTGGGAGATTTGGAAAACGAATCGCGGCCTGTGTATCATCCGAATTGAATACGAACTGGGAGCCTGGATCGGTACCTGGCGTAACCTCAAGCTCGGCGACATTAACCGTTGTATCGGAAGGTGCAGTGTTTATAAAATAGCTGGAATTGTCAACTTCAACGTTACTTTCAGATTTATTTACCGTAATAACCAGATAACCTTCGTTTGGATCGAAATTAACTGTAGCAGTCGATGGTTCATCGAGAAGCAGTACCAGTCTGGAAATCACAGGTTCAACGGAAAATTGGCTCAGGCGCACCTCTCTGAAATCAGCCCCGGTCACCCCTTCTACCAATGTATTGCCATCATTCAGGGTAAGAGTCGCGCCCGGAAAATCAAAAATAAGCCGGTCAGGCTCCGACAATGGAAAATAACCGTATTCGATATAACCATCTACGGATAATTCCACCTCGTTATTTTCAGGGCGGATTTCTAATCCTGTTATCCTACATTCTCCCGTATTGCCGTATGCATGTGCCGAAATCAGCAATAAAAGTCCGATTGCGATTCCGGCTAATCGGATTGGGACGCTTCCTGGCATTTTCATTGTGAATTATCCACCTTGGTTCGGTTATTACTTCCTTCCATTAGTATTATGATTGGTTAATCATTCTTAAACCAAATTTGTAAAAAAATGGAACCCGTCCCCATGTCGGATTCCATTTCATTTATATCTTTTACTGTTCCAGAGTCACGATTTGAGACTGCCCGCCAAGAATTAACTCAACCGTTACCGGCGGCGGTCCCAGTTCCGGAAGCTCTCCATACCCGGTCCAGTCGGATTCGGGTTGAGTATCGGACACGGTTGTCGTACCGCGGATTTCAGCTAGGACACGGAGCCTTTCAAGCTCTGCCTGCTGAGCATCCAGCTCCAGCTGACGCTGCTGCTGTGCCATGTCTGCCAGATCCTTTCGCGTCGGCGTATATTTTGTGAATTCAGTCAGAGCTGTGCCGCCAGTCGAAGGCGAGAATTGATCGTTCGGATTTCTTAACGCCAGACGGATGCTGCCGACTTCCGATGCAAGGGCCAGAATTTCGGCATCTGAAGGATTAACCTCGAGCGTCACAGATTTCGAAACGCCTGCGCTTGGTTCCGTCTCGTCACCCGTAAACCCGATATCCTGTCCAACTGCCATGACCTGGATGTCCCGAAGGACCGTAAATGTACTCGCGACCCCAACCTCTTCACTTGCTAGAATAGTACAGAGGACATCTACATTGTCGCCCGGCATAAGGTTTCCGCCAAGGCCGCTGACCTCGGACACTCCTACAGTGATCGCCCTGTCGCCCTCATCGAGCATTCGCGACGGATCCTGGAGCTCTGTTTCAGCCTTGAACATCGGATTCATGAGGATCTGGTTCTGGTAAATGGCAGTGACCGATACCTGGCCAAGTATCTCCTCAAGTTCAGTAACGGTGTCGGCAGTCACCATTTCCTCGGGGACTTCGATCTCTTCGAGCATTTGCTCTGTGATATTTGTCCGGGGAGGGATATTCGCGGTCGCGCGTACTACCTTGACCATCGGAATTTGCTGCGTGGTCTGATTGCCCTCGACCTTCTTGATGTAGAAATACACCAGGGCTACAGCGATAAGCCCAAAGGCGAGTGCAATTATGAATGGTCTCATGTTGGACATTTGTAAAGCCTCCATCCGGAGGGATTAACACCCTGCAGGCTTCTGCAGATTATTAAAAAATGGTATTAATATCCTTCGCTTATTCTTCTATCCATATTTTAATATCGATTGTGCCTTAAAATCCTGAACCGTTTACCTTGTGGATAAAATGTGGAAAATTATGAAGGGAATTTGCAAGTCTTGGCAGATTTTCGGAAAAACCGACGGGAAATAGAGCCTGAGAATGACAGAAAAGAGGAAAATGTAAAAAATCTGTCAATGGACAGACTAAAATACAAAGGGGGGCCCATAAGGCCCCCGCTTGCTATATTGCTTTCTAAATATTAGCCGCCAAGCTGGGTTGAGATATTACCGAAAATGGTATCAATCTGTCCGCCGAGTAGAGTCAGAGCGGCAACCGCGACTATCGCGACCAGGGCTATGATAAGAGCATACTCGGTAAGGCCCTGTCCTTTTTGATTTCTAAGAAGTTTCGCCATATTAGTCACCTCGTAAAGTAGTAAAGTTTAAAAAATTAGGAGTAAATAAGACAGAAAAACATTATATAACTGAAAAAGAACTCGGGGGGGCATTACGCCCCCCGCTTTCCAAACCGCCGAAGAAATTAACCGCCAAGTTGAGTTGAGATATTGCCGAAAATGGTGTCAATCTGGCCGCCGAGCAGTGTTAATGCGGCAACCGCCACAATAGCAACCAGAGCGATGATCAATGCGTACTCAGTAAGACCCTGTCCCTTCTGGTTCCTGAAAATTTTATCAAAAGTCATAAGATTCCTCCGTGAGGTAGAATAGTTTATGTTTAATGTGTTTTGTTAATTGTTGCCTTTTCAGGCGTTCGCTTATCTATGTAAATTTGATAGTCTCAAAAATAATACCAACCGTTCCATGTACCGATTATTCTCTCTAAGATTCCTGTGATGAAATATCTCTATAAAAACCCTTACGGATGATAATATACCACATTATAGCGTATTATGCAATATTATACACGAGAATATCCCGATTTTTTTTTTACCTGAGCCCCCGACAACCTTTCCGCTATTTACTTTCATCCCTCCTCTGTAATAAACTACATCCCTGTCGGGGATGATAGGTTCCCTGTGATATAAAACCCGAACCTGAGTTTTCACCGGCTTATACAGGAATGAAAATGACAAGAATCCCAGAGAATACCGATCCCAAAGACAGTTCAAATGTCTCTAACGCGAAATATCGAAGGAATAATCCGGTTCGTACGATTATCCTTCTGGTCATCCTTATAATTATCGTTGCGGTCGGGGGTCCCTACGGTTTAAAATTGTACCGCCTTTTGACAACGACAGAATCCACCGACAACGCGGCAGTTCAGGCAAATATCGTTTCAATCAGCAGCAGGATAAGCGGTACAGTGGCATCAATCGATGTTATCGATTACCAGAGAGTCAGTGCCGGCGATATTCTCGTCAGTCTCGATACGAGCGATCTTGAAATCACGCTTGAACAGGCAAAAGCGTCCCTGAATCTGGCTGTCTGCCTGGCTGAAGTCGCAAGGATCGGGATAGATCAGTCGGCGATGCAGGCCGAATCGCAGTCCACTACCGCTTACGGCGGATTTTCGCTTTCCAGCACTTCGATAGAAGTCGCGTCCGCTGCGGTCGATGCCGCACGTGCATCTGTGGATTCCGCTGAAGCCCGCCTTGCTCAGGCACAGGCCGGATTGGACCTGGCCAGAACCGATTATGAACGTTTTCTGTCGCTTGCTGAAGACAATGTGATTTCAGAGCAGGAACTCGAACATGCGGAGACAGCCTTCAAAGTCGCGCAGGCATCGGTTGAATCGGCTCAGAGCGACGTATCCCTTGCCCAATCGCGTCTCCAGCAGGCGGAATTGAATGTCGAAATCGCTGAAGCCCAGCAAAGGCAGTCGGAAGGAGCGATTCAGGGCGCGGAAGCCGGCGCGGTCGGTACCGATGTAAAACAGAAGCAGTATGAGGCCGCGCTCGCACAGGTTGAGGTCGCGCAGGCTGCTGTCGACGCCGTGGAGCTTCAACTTTCTTATACATCAATTGTTGCCCCGTCCGACGGGCGTCTTGGAAGGATTTCCGCCCAGGTCGGCCAGCGGATAAGCTCGAACCAGCCTTTGATGCCACTAGTATCGAATGATATCTGGGTCATCGCGAATTTCAAAGAGACACAGATCAACCAGATACATCCCGGTTTACCTGTGGAAATCCGCGTGGATACATTTCCGGGTAAGATATTTTCGGGCCAGGTAGACAGCCTGTCGCCAGCATCGGGAGCCACATTCGCGCTCCTTCCTCCCGAGAACGCCTCGGGGAATTTCACCAAGGTGGTGCAGAGGATTCCGGTCAGGATTGTCTTCGACCCGGAATCGATTTCAGGTTACGAGGACCTTCTCGAACCGGGGATGTCGGTGTTCGTACGCGTCGAAATAATTTCCCAAAATGAGTGAAATCCTGAAAGGCGCTGAATTCGATTTGGCTCACAATCACGGAGGCTTTGTTTGAACGGTGACGATGCGCCGGTCCGGAATCAGGTTGAAAACAACGGTCCCATAAAGGACTGGCGTAGATGGGCCATCGCCCTCACCGTCTCATTCGGCACGCTTCTCCAGATTATCGACGTCAGCATCGTAAATGTCTCTCTTCCGCAGATGCAGGGAAATCTCGGAGCCACGCTCACCGAAATAGGATGGGTTGTGACCGGTTACGCTGTCGCGAACGCGATCGTCATCCCCCTCACCGCATGGCTGGGGAACTATTTCGGCGAAAAGGCTTACTTTATTGCTTCGCTCGTCGGGTTCGTGCTGGCGTCGGTGATGTGCGGTTTCGCGACAAGCTTGCCCATGCTGCTAACGGCTCGAGTCCTTCAGGGGCTTTTCGGCGGCGGACTCGCGCCACGCGCGCAGGCCATCATGTTCGAGACATTCGGACCGAAAGAGATCGGGTTAGCACAATCCATATTTGGGATCGGGATAATCGTCGGTCCGACATTCGGCCCTACCCTTGGCGGTTATCTGACCGATACACTCGGTTGGAGATGGGTTTTCTTTATCAATATCCCGGTAGGGATTATCGCAATACTGATGGCGATGGCATTTCTGCAACCATCGAAGGGTGTAAATAAATCCAGATCGTCTATCGACTGGATGGGGATTCTCTTCCTCGCCCTCTGGCTCGGAAGTTTTCAGACCTTCCTTGAAGAAGGCGAGAGCAAAGGCTGGTTTGAATCGGATTTCATCGTAAACCATCAAGCAACCCGCGGTGGATCTGAGGGTCCTCAGGTATAAAGCATTAACCGCAGGGAGTATTTATGCAATCGCGTTGGGAATCAGCTTATTCGGGACTATTTTTGTAATTCCGATTTTCACGCAGCGGGTGCTTGGATTCACAGCAGTCCAGACCGGAATGCTTCTCATACCCGGCGCACTTGCATCGGCCATCCTCATGCCGATGGTCGGCGCGTTAATGGGGAAAATCGACGCAAGGATCGCGATCGGCTTCGGAAGCGGTGTGGTCGGGATATCCATGTATATGTTATCTTTTATTAATATCGATACAAATGTCTATACCATTTTCTGGCCGTTGATTATCCGCGGCGCGGGAATGGGCTTCATGTTTATCCCCTTGAGTATCGCGACCCTCGGCGCAATCCCGCGTAAGGATATCCCTGCCGCGTCGGGTTTCTTCAACCTGACCCGGCAGATGGGTGGGAGTGTCGGAGTCGCGATGCTCGCTACAATACTGGAACAGCGGCAGGTATTTCATTACGGCCGTCTTGCAGAAAATATAAGTATCTACAACCCGGCTTCACAGCAATTCCTGTCGCAGGTTCAGAGCGGAATGCTTGCGAAGGGATACGACGCCGTTACCGCGCAGAGTATGGCGCTTGCGGTTACTCAGAAAACCACGCAGTTGCAGGCGATGGTGCTGGCGTTCGAGGACGTTTATGTTGTTGTCGCGTGGATATTTATATGTACAATACCCCTTATCTTTTTCCTCGGCAAAGGCGCGAAAGCAAAGCGTCCTGTCGGGTGATATTTCTGCCTACTTATCAAGTAATTTGATATATTACAGCCCCTTCATCTTCTCAGTCAGTATCCCGGCGAATGGGTCGCTGGGTTACAGCTATCACGAGATAATAAAATATTATATCTCCAAATCTAATATAATAAATGGTTTAGTCAACGTTATAGAGCACTCGCTTACGCTCGTGCCTCTGTAACTTTTTTTATTTTTTAAATATTCGGGTCCTGGCGGTCGGGTATTCACGCGTACTGACTACGATCCCGTAGGATCGCCCCGTCCCAGCCTGACATGAAGAAGACGGTTTCTTTTTTGTGCAACGGCCGGAAAAAGCTGGCCGCGTCAAGCTGGCTTTTTTCTTCGCCTTTGTTCAGTGGAACAAGGCGTTGATAGCTGGGCGCCATTGACTCAATGAATACACGAGAGCGCCAGGACCTTTATTTACAGATGGAGGCCACCCCTGCAGGGGAATAATTGATCCTCCGAGGTAAATATAGCACGATGTTGTCATTTTGTCAATAGGGGGCAAGGAGATTGGGGGGATTTTTTAGTAATTAGTGGCACGGGGCTAATACTCAGATTGTTAAAAAACCCGCGCTCTCCCTTATGAATCATTTTCATTTGAATTATCAGTGACATCTTCCCTATAGAAAAACTGTATGAATGTAAGACCTGATTCATGCAGACCAATTAAAATCATAACCTTTTCTGTATCATTGTCCTCTTTGACCAAGTTAAGCATCCGCTGATCACCGGTTGTCTCTTGGCTTCCGGCCCAATCCCTTTTCCATCCGTCTAATTCATTATAAAAATTTGTGACCTCATCAATATTAACATTTCCGTTTGCGATAACCGAAAGATAATTTTTTCCTAATTCATTTTCATTAAAAACGTCGATAAGAATTAAACCATCCATAATTGGAATACTATCAGGCCACCCATCGGGTAAATCGACTTCCTCACCTGGTGGGGGAATTATTGGATGAGGTTCTGAATTTGAACTCGACTCCTGCGTTGTTTCATTCGACTCACCCGCTGTTTCTTTTGGCTCATTCTGACCGGAATTGGTCGCAGTACATGACCATGTAATAATAACGAAAATAACAACAAGAACGTACATTGATATTTTGTTTATACGATGCATTTCAGCCTCCACTGGTAGCAGGATACACAACACAATTTAAATCACACCATGTCGACAAACTATGTTTCACTCCGCTTGTCGTCAACACCCACTCACACACTCAACTCTATCCCATGCGACATCACCCAGGCTGCGAAACTGGCAGTATCACTGGTTGTTAGAGACTTCGATGAGAATAAATGGATTTCAACATCATCCCCGGCTTTCTCCTGTACGTCCACTATTGCACTGACCCGCTTCGGTAGGTCCCACCGCTCCACACCTTCCGCAAACACAGCAATATCGATATCGCTCCACTTGTCCGGAGTGCCATCTACATGTGAGCCAAAAAGATAAACCGCGACAATTTTCAGTTTTTGCCTAAGAATTTCCACTGCAAGTTTTACGCGTTCTTCTATTGAAGCATCGATTCCAGCCATTCGAACACCTCCTCTGTTTGTTTACAAACCGATTTCGCTAATCCTGCATCAACCTGTTTTGAGATCGAGGAAATCTCCTCTGGATATCGAGTCTGGAAATAAAAGGTGGATAATTCCCTCAAAAACCTTGTCCGCTCTTCATCGACCTGGAGGTTAGCAGCCTCCAATAATCGCACCAAGTTGTGTATTCGCGGAGGTAATTCACTTGTAGATTTCGCAATCAACGCTTTGATTATTTTTTCAATAGCTTGCTGACAACAGAACAGGACGTACAAAAAGCGCCCGGACTCTAACATCGAACGTGCTGTGTCAAGATCGTATTTTGCCTGTACGACCCAGTTATTTATTTCCTTATTCATAAAACAGTCACCGTATAACATTAAAATTATATCACCATACCGACAATTTAATAAACCTGCTACCCCAACCCCGCTCTTTTAAATGCCTCTTCCCTCCACCTCACAAAATACCCATAATCAAACAGCTCATCCAATTTATCACCAATACGTGCCTGGACTTCTTTGTCCTTGCGAATCTCATCACGAAAATCGGTGCGGTCGCGGATGGCGGTGTGGGCGGCGGACTGCACGATCGGGTACGCGTCCTCGCGCTTCATCCCGCTTTCGGCGAGTGCGAGAAGCACGCGCTGGGAGAAAATCGCGCCGCGTGTGAGTTCGAGATTTTCCATCATGCGCTCCGGGCGCACGTCGAGGTTTTCTATGATGTTCGATAATTTGGCGGTGAGGTAGTCGACGATGATGCACGAATCGGGGAAAATCACACGCTCCGCCGACGAGTGGCTGATATCGCGCTCATGCCACAGCGCCTGATTTTCAAGCGCGACTTGAAGATTCCCGCGGACAACACGCGCGAGTCCGGAAATCCTCTCGCACGTCATCGGATTCCGCTTGTGCGGCATCGCAGACGATCCTTTCTGCCCCTTCCCGAACGGCTCGAACGCCTCGGCGACCTCTGTCCGCTGAAGATGCCTGATCTCTGTAGCGATTTTATCGAACGTGCCCATCGTGATCGCAAGCGAAGCGATAAATTCGGCGTAACGATCGCGCTGAATCACCTGGCTGGTCACCGATGTGGCTTTCAGCCCGAGATATCCAAGCGCCTCGACCTCAAGCTCAGGATTGAGAAACGCCCATGTGCCGACCGCGCCGGAAATCTTCCCAACACGCATGATTTCCTTCGCGCGCTCGATACGCTCAATATCGCGTCCGAGTTCCTCGTACCATACAAGAATTTTCAGCCCGAACGTTATCGGCTCGGCATGGACACCGTGCGTGCGCCCGATGCAAAGCGTGTCCTTGTATTTCAACGCCTGCTTCCCGGTGATTTCGCGAAGTTTGCGAAGGCCTTCAAGGATGACGTCGGACGCCTCCATAATCTGCAATGAAAACGAAGTGTCGAGCACGTCGGACGAGGTCAGGCCCATGTGTATCCATCGGCTCGCGGGACCGACCTTCTCGGAGATCGCCTCGATAAGCGCGACGGTTTCATGGTTGGTGACTTTCTCGATCTCGTTGATGCGGTCGATATCGAAATCGGCTTTCGCGAGGATAATGTCGAGGTCGGCTTTCGGGATCACGCCTCTTTCACCCCATGCGCGACAGACAGCGAGTTCGACGTCGAGCTGTTTCCGGAAGCGGAACTCGTCGGACCAGATTTTTCCCATACGTTCGCGTGTGTATCGTTCGATCATGGACCTCACCCCTGACCCCTCTCCATAAATGGAGAGGGGAAAGATATTGGAATCAGATGCATCTTTAAATCATATGGTACTTACTTCTTGTGAGGATTCAACTGGTAAGCGCGGGGACACCTTTTTTTGCCTGTCAAGATGGGATAGAGAGTCAAGATAGCGAGAGGCAAAAATAAGGTGTCCCCTAACTTTGGTGGTTTATTATTTATATTTAAATCACTTCGACAAGCATCATGCGGATCAGCCTGTACTCTTCTTCAGCCTCTCGAAATAATTTCCTGCCTACGTTATAGATGTCGTCAGGAGTACTGCCACGGACAGTGATTCCACCGCCGGGTTCAAGCGTGCAGACCCGCCCAACCCTCCAGAGATAGTCTGTCAACTCCAACGATTTCGCGCACGCATTCGGATTGAATGACTGGTGAATTTGCCGATGGAGTTCGAGCACCTTGCCGCCTTCGATTGTGTGCATGAGGCTGACGCCGTCGGGATAGCGGCGTTTCAGCTTATCGTCGAGCACACGGACCATTTTCAAATCCGTGCTCAGAATTGCTTCCTGCCCGTCGCTCACATCAACCGACCTGCTTGATCACGTTCGCGATTTCGATAGCGGTCTCGGCAGCCGTGAAGCCCTTGTTCGTGCCCTTGCCGCCGGAACGTTCGATCGCCTGTTCGAGAGTGTCCGCGGTTATCACGCCATAGATAATCGGCACGCCGGTTTCCAAAGCCGCCTGCGCGATTCCTTTGGTCATCTCGTGCGCGATATATTCGTTATGGCTTGTCGCACCGCGAATCACGGCGGAGCATGCGATCACTGCGTCGAATTTTCCGCTTGCCGCAAAGCGTTTTGACGCGATCGGCACCTCGAACGATCCGGGAACAAGGATAAGGTGGATGTCCTTGTCCGCGACCCCGTGGCGGGTGAGCCCGTCGAGTGCGCCCTCGACCAGTTTTCCGGTGATGAGGTCGTTGAAGCGCGACTGTACGATCGCGATTTTCAGTCCCTTCCCATCGAGCGATCCTTCTATTTTCTTGACCATTCTATGGCCTCCGATTTCAACTAATTTTTTTAAATAACCATTATCTTGATCGATTCCATGCTAGCAAATCAACAAATTCGACTGTCTCCTTAAAACAGGTCATCTCTGATGAGGAGAGGACATGTTCTATACGTCTGTTACCATTATTCCCAGAGAAAGACACGACAACCCTTTCGGCAGTAGCAATTCGCCTTATTAAGGGATCATTATTACAGATGTCAACCCATTCTGAAATTCCCCCACCTATGTATGTATCTACATTTTGGGAATCATAAGCTACTCTATTATCTTGGCCATCAATAACAACCGTTATACTACCGTCATTGTCAATGAAAATCCAATCGCTTCGATGAAAACCGAGCTTTAAACACATCCAGCTTTCACCGCTATCACGACATCCAATTGTTGGATAAATTGACCAGCTTCTAGAATTTACGTATTGCGGAAGACTATGATGCTTATACCATGTTGTATGAATGCCCTCTTCGTAATTTACTCTGAATCTCCCATCAAGCTGATTCAATCTTGCTTCGTTCGTGATGGTAATTGCTTGTTGCCGCAATTCGACGAAAACTCTCTGGTGCACTCTATCGATCTCACGTTTAGTTTCAAAAATCGAAGCATAAGCTCTTAAAATTGAGTCTTCAAGTTCATTCTTTATAGGATGGAGAATGGCAAGTTCTTTAATAGATTCTAAATCCCCATAACACTGATTAAACACCTCAGTATCAGCTGCTTCATCGAAGGTTTCTTCAAGACTACTAAATTCTAAGCGAATAAGTTGTCTGTCTGTTAATTCATTATTATAATCAAATCCTAATGCGTCTTGTATCTTAGAAGACAACCCCTCCTCTGCTAACTCTTCAAAAGGACAGCTTTCCTGCCAAGCTTCGAAAATAGAACCAATATATTCAGTGGCTATAGTGCTGTATGCCACACTGAAATTCACCAATATATCTTTATCTACGGATTCAGAATCCTTAATGTTTTCCGCAATACTATAGGCTTCATCTAGTACTTCTACTCCATATGTACTAGTTACAGGATGAGATTCCACAAATGCACTCATTGAACTATTTAGCGCCTCTATCTCGTCGCTAGCTTGGCTATGTTCTTCCTTATCACTGGAACAGGACGGTACCATTAAAATTCCAATGAAGATTAGAATCAAATTTATGTGCCCTTGTATTTTCATCTCTAAGCCTCCTAATTTTCTATTTCGACAATTCAACATGCCCCTCGATCTCTATTCCGTATCCCTTCAATCCCACCATCTCTTTCGGATGGTCGGTCAGGACTCGCATTTTTGTTATGCCAAGATCATGAATTATCTGCGCACCAAGACCATAATCGCGCATTTCATGTTCGGGAGGAAGCTCCTGGCAGAATTCTACTTCAGAGCCATCTGACCTGGGCTCAGCCATCTCCTGGAGCTGCGATATCATGCGCTTTCCGCGAAGGCGGGATCGGATATAGACAAACACCCCGCTGCCATTCGCCACGATTTTTTTCATCGCGGTATCGATCTGGTCGATCGCGCCCGGCTTTCTGACGCCGAAGATATCACAGAGGACATGCGAATGATGCACACGGACAAGCGCGGGATTTTTTCCGGAAACGATCTCATGCAGATCGCCGTACACTAGAGCGAGATGCTGCTCGTCGCGAACGACGCTTTCATAGCCGATCGACTTGAAAACTCCCCACTTCGTGTTAACCTCGGCCTCCGCGACACGTTTTACAAGCCTTTCAGTGAGAAGCCTGTACGCGATAAGGCTTTCTATCGTATAAATACGAAGATCGTGCTTTTTCGCGTATTCGGTTAGTTGCGGAAGCCGTGCCATGGATCCGTCGTGATTTTTTATCTCGCACAGGATTCCAACAGGATTGTATCCGGCCAGCTTCATAAGATCGACAACCGCCTCGGTATGCCCGGCGCGTTCAAGAACCCCGCCGGCCCTAGCGCGAAGAGGACGCACATGTCCCGGTCGCAGAAAATCATGCGGGTTTGAATCGGGCGACGCGAGAAGCGAGATCGTATGCGCCTGATCTTCGGCGCTGATTCCCGTGGTCGTTCCCTCGGCGGCATCGACAGTGACAGTAAACGCGGTCCCGTGACGCTCGGTATTACGGTTGACCATCAATTCAAGCTCAAGCCGGTCGGTTTCCTGCGACGCCATCGCGACACATATCCATCCTCTTACATGAGTCTCATAGAAATTGATAACCTCAGGCGTGACAAGTTCCGCCGGGTATACAAGGTCGCCCTCATTTTCCCGGTCGATATCGTCTACAACGATAATGAATTTCCCGGCCTTGAGGTCAGCAATCGCTTCGGGAATCGTCCCGATATGGGTATGGTTCAATTTCTCCGAAGTAAACCCATCCATATTTTTTATATTCTTTGACACGGAGAAGGAATTATAGATGAAAGTGGTTGGATGTTCCACCTCACGTAAAATGCGACTCTGGCGCATTATGATTCGTTTCGTGTGACTCTGGCACACGCGATGAAATTTTATAAAAAAAAGATCTTGCGCCGGAGTCGCAAGCCACGTATGCTACGATTACCTCCAGTATTTATCTTCCAAGCCTCCCGATACCACTATCCTCCCTCCTTCCAATAAAACAAGTCCTTCGACACCCTCAGTTTCATTCAGAAATTCAATGCCCCTCTCCTCGCCCATCACCATTACAGCGTACGCGAAAATAGACGCCTGCAAGCCTGACTCGCTGCACACAACAACTGCCGCTTTGACTCCCTCGACCGGTTTGCCCTGGATTGGCTCGATCACTTCGTGATAGTAATTGCCGTGCGAGAAGAAAAATAGTTCGTCGTCATCGATCGCGGCTATAAATTCACCGGGTGAAAGGCGGATGTGACCCATTAAACTCAGATCGGATTCGTCAGAGGAAGCTTCATTCAGAGGGTAATAGAAATCGTACGTGGTTTCGGTCGAGACCGCTTCGCAATCGCCAACCTTTATCGTATCCCATTCAAAGCCCTCGGAATTCATCTCGTCAATCACAAGATCGACCACGGCACCGGAGATTGTCGGGCCGAATCCCATACGGACATTTTCCGCCATTCTCAGGATGCTGCCATCGTCAATTTCGATCTTGCTGTAATCGACCAGCGGGAGAGCTTCGGCAAGTTCTGCGTCCGACACGAATCTCCCGCCAAGCTTGAAATCATACACATCCCAGAGAATCTGCAATGTCGCATCGAACGCCCCGTAGCAGTCGGCGGTGTATTTCATACATTCCGTAAGGACAACGGAGACATCGCCCATCGGGATAAGTTCGCCGACTTCGCTGTCGTTCAAATCTCCGAGAACATCGCCATCGAGCGGATTGAGCGCGTCGATTTTCGGTTTGACGCGGTCGAGTACGGCATTGATAACTTCGACGCTGGATTTTTTCCCCGCTGGCTGGAGGATTGAGACTCCGAGATCGTTTACGGAGGTTTCTATTGGGGCTGGTGGTTTGCAGGAAATCCCAAAGAGAATTAACAGGCAGAAAGCCGGAAGTAGATTATCAAGTAGTGTTTTCATATTTTTAAAACAGTCTCCCCCTACCCGCTAAGCTTTTCATGGCACTTTTTCAGTTCCTCGATAATCTTGATCCCCTGCGGACACTTCTCCTCGCATTCGCCGCATTCGGTGCAGTTATTCGCCCTCTCCTCGGGTTTCATGAACATGCCGTAAAACATGCGTGCGCTTTTTTCGTCCTCGTAAATACGCATATCGTTGAAGATCGAGAATATCCTCGGAATATTGACCCCCGACGGGCACGGCACACAATAGCGGCAATCGGTGCATGGAATCTCCGACCGCTCAATGTACAGTTTTTTAATTTCCTCAATAATTTGCAGTTCATCAGGAGAAAGCGAATTCGCCTCGGCGTCGGACGCGATACGGCAATTCTCCTCGACCTGGTCCATCGCGCTCATCCCGCTCAGCACGCATGACACATCCGCACGGTTCCAGACCCACCGTAGCGCGAGTTCCGCAGGGGTGCGCTCAATCCCGCTTTTCTCCATAAGTTTTTGAATTGTCTCAGGGACTTTTTTCGTGAGTTTTCCTCCGCGAAGAGGTTCCATTACAATTACATCGACCCCCTTCGAAACCGCGTACTCAAGCCCCTCAGTACCTGCCTGATTTTTCTCATCCATATAGTTGTACTGAATCTGGCAGAAATCCCATTTGAAACCATCGATAATCGGCGCGAAAAACTCGTGATCGTCATGGAACGAAAAGCCTAAATGCCCGATCCGCCCGTCATTCAGCGCCCGCTCCATGAATACGATCGCGCCAAGGTTGCGGATAATCGGCCATCGCTCCTTATCGAGGGAGTGCATGAGGTAAAAATCGATATGGCCGGTCTGGAGTTTTCTCATTTGCTCGTTTAGATATTTATCGAAATCAGGCCATTCATCCACCGACCATGTCGGGCATTTCGTCGCGAGGAATACTTTGTCCCTGTATTTTCCTTTTAAAGCTCGCCCGGTGACCGGCTCACTCTCCCCGCCATGATACGGCCACGCGGTATCGACATAATTTACGCCAAGGTCGATAGCCCTGTGAAGCATACGGGTGGCTTCGGGTTCGTCGATTTTATTCATGTCGCCGCCGATGACCGGAAGACGCATGCATCCGAATCCGAGAGCGGAGACTGTTTCGTTTGCTAATTTTCTGTATTTCATAGTTGTAATTGTAATGCCGTAACTGGAACAATCAAAGTGTCAGGCCTTCATAAATAGCTCAAAAATCGTATCAGAACCACGCGCGTTAGCAAGTGGTTCACCAAGGTCCAATAAATTATTTGCTTAACAGATGTAAAAATATTCTAGAGTGCAGTTGGTGAGCCACTTGCTTACGCGCGTGGTTCT
>JAPKYR010000160.1 GCA_026394215.1 bacterium | reverse complement strand
ACAACCGCCGATGGTTCCTTCACGTTATAAATACCCGCAAAAAATTTCAGGTATTCCTCGGCAGTCATCCATGAATAGAATCCTCTGCTTTCTGGCACTACACCAACGATTCGCGCGATAGCCAGCCGGTCTGCAATGCTTATTCCCTGTATTGCGATATCGCCCTTGTCCGGCTCGATCATTCCGACCAGCAGACGGATAGTCGTAGTTTTACCGGCGCCGTTAGGACCAAGGAATCCGAAAAACTCCCCGGATTCGATTTCCAGGTTCAAATCCCTGACCGCAGCATGCGAGCCATAGGATTTTGAGACATTATGTATCGAAATGACGGAATTCATTCCTGATCATCGTGCTTCCGCACCGGTTTGGAACTCCAGAGTAAATTCACAAGTAAACTTGAGATTCCTATGATAATCATGAACCATGACACAAAGAAATTTATTGTTTCCTGATTATCGGGAACGTCGTAGATGAATTTCAGGTACAATCCAGCGCCGATAATTATCAGTGAAATGAATAGTGATATCTGTTTCATACGTTCTCCCAGTTGAAGCTTTCAGTTAATTTGGTAAAGAACGACTGCATTGATGTCATAGCCTCAGGCGAGGTGTGGAACGTGATAACGATTGCCTGATCCGGCCCGGCAATGTAGGTGCGTGTGTTTTTAAACTGACCGCCGTCCTCAGAGCTGTCATAGACCAGCGTATAAGCCTCGTTGCCGTTGACAGTCAGGTTCTTGTAGTCGGTTCGTGCATATCCCGGAATTGTAGTTTTCAGCTTAGGTTCCTGCTGGCTTAAGATGAACAATTCAAGAGTGCTGTTGTCGGGAACGTCGATTTGTTCGATACTTCCCGAACCTCCGGAAAAAGTGAAGTTGTAGCTGCCGGGGTTTGTCCCGCTCTGGACCTGCCAGTCCGATGGCGCACTGAATGTGTAGTAATTCTCCCGTACATCCTTATTATGAAATGCGTTCATTTGAACCTCGGCATTATTGACAACCACCGGAGTCGATGGCGCGGGCTGCGAGGATACCGGGTTAATAGCGGCCTGTCTGATCTTATTGGATAGCGGTCCGAATGAAAACAGGACAAGAATCACAAGGGCAACTACGGTCAGTGTAAGGATAAGTATTATTTTGCTGTTAATTTTATTGCCTCCTCTTGAGAAGCGAGTTCACCAGTTTAGAGTTTAACTTACACTGTGATTTGATTATCACAAATAAGGTTCACAGCTTAAATTAATATTATACCATCACGCACACAAAGTCGAGGACAGCTTTTATTTTCTGGCCCCCAGTAATTAAGGCAGTTGTCCCTGAATTATCCAGTACCGAATTACTACGAATTATTTTTTCCCGGTTTTAGAGGCCTTCTCCGCTGACTCTTCCCTGGTTTTTTCTTCCTCAAGTTCCTTAATTTCTTCTTCTACGGCTTTCTTGTATGGATCGGCTACCGACATCACCGTGCGGTTGCGTCCGCTTTCTTTGGCAATATACAACGCGCCGTCCGCGGCCTCGATTAGCGACGCCTTATCTTCGGCATTCAGCGGATACGTCGCGACGCCGATTGAGATGGTGATACTTACCGTCCTGCTTTGATTGATCGGCAGCCTCAACGCCTCGATTGCCGAGCGGATTTTCTCGCCCGCGATCTTTGCCCCGTCAAGAGCGGTGTCGGGGAGAATCGCGACAAGCTCCTCGCCGCCGTATCTGCACGCGATATCGCTGTCACGGAGGTTGCGCCTGATCGTCCGCGAGACAAGTTTCAGAACCTCGTCGCCGACCTGGTGGCCATATGTATCGTTGAATTTCTTGAAATGGTCGATATCCATGTAAAGAAGGCTGATCGGCGCGCCGTATCGTCGGGACCTCGAAATTTCCCTTCCGAGCGCTTCCTGGAAATATCTATGGTTGTAAAGCTGCGTCATCCCGTCGGTGGTCGCGAGCTGCACCTGCCGTTCGTAGAGCTGGTAGTTCTTGATGATCGTCATCATACTCGCGGACAGTGTCTCGATGAACTGCATGTCCTCATTTGAAAAAGACGGCGGCGAATTTCTTGAGATCAGGAAAAATCCGAGTTCGCCGTTTGTGCCAAGCTGGTGGCAGATAAATGTGTTGACCTTGAGGGACTGGAGGATCGGACATTCCACGGTCCCGCGAATACTTGTCACCAATTCATCCCTGTATGGGCACTGCGGACAATTCTGAGACCGCAAATCCTCGACAAGGTCGGGATTCCAATAGTTTC
Organism: bacterium; assembly: GCA_026394215.1. Classification (GTDB taxonomy): domain Bacteria; phylum JAJVIF01; class JAJVIF01; order JAPKYR01; family JAPKYR01; genus JAPKYR01. The sequence goes on along the minus strand of JAPKYR010000160.1, from coordinate 16,082 downwards.
GAAGGATCGCGCGATCGACCACATGGCTGAACGCCGCGAGAACGGTCGGGTCGAACTGATCGTCCTCGTCCTCAAGCGTGATCCTTTTTACAATTTCGCGATCCCTCTGCTCAGGAGCGTCCGCGAACTGCACCGCGACGTCGTGCTGGCTGTTAAGCTTAAATGCCAGAACCCCGTCGGTACCGCCGAGAACCTTCATCGCTTTTTCAAGAGTGAGCCTCAGAAGCTCGTACGGATCGCTTGCGGATCCCGGTATGCCATCTCCGTCGATATCCGTTTTTTCATTCCCGACAAGGTCGGTTCCCGAAACTTCGTTCAGCACTTCAAGCTCGTCGATCTGGCGCGAAAATAATTTTTCCTGCTCGCCGACGTAAATCTCGTTCAGGTCGTCGCGAATAGTGCTGTTGCGAATTTCGTCCAGAAGGCGGCCCATTGTCGCTTTTTCGTCTTCGTTGATGGGCGTCTCACTCACATACTCCCTTATGAGCATGACATAGACAGGTTCGAGGTTCATAAGGTCTCGGAAGCTGTTCTTGCTCAGAATCCATTCCTGGAATTCCCCCTGCAGATGCCTGAAGAGATACGAGAAATTCTTTTCGGTAAGCGACCGCGCAAGGAGAAGATGCGACTCCCTCACTTTGCGAAAAACCTCTTTTGAGTCTTTGTCGGGGTAAAAATCGCGAAGTGTATCCGACCAGCGTCCTGATAGCTCGTCCACGTTGTTTCTTATAAGTTTTGCGAGCCTGCGATACATCGGATATCAAAAAAGGGGCGACCTTAAGCCCCTCATCCTTTATTATTGTACCATCGAATGAGGGAAATGTCCCTTATACGGCCATATAACAATATCGTCACGAAGCATCTGTTTCTTCATAAATACGACACGGATACTCTCAATAAGGTTTAACCTCACCCCCTAACCCCCTCTCCATAAATGGAGAGGGGGCCAGGGGGTGAGGGAATTTATTAATTCCGATAAGAAACCCGCACCCATCCCTACCCCGATACTATTTCATAATACCATGCGCGATTAATCGGATGGCTTGACTCATTACTATGTTGAAAATACCCGCTTTATCATCTATATTTGACGGACAGGTTGGGCGCAACTACCGGATCAGGCTTCCATTAGTCTCTCGCAGGGAAGAGTGACCCCATGGAATACGATCTGGTAAGCTATATAATTGATTCTATCGTGACTAAGAAACCTACAAAGCCCCCAAGCACCAAAGGATCCAAGCGCGAGACCGCTCCGGAGGAAATTCCCGACGTCGAGATGGCGACGAGGACCTCGTAGCGGAATCCCGAAAAAAAACGCCTGCGAAACGTAAAAAACGCGCTGCGAAAGATCCCGAGCCTCAATTCGAGGACAGCGTGCGGTATTTCCTTACCGAGATCGGGCGCATTCCCCTTCTCAGCCAGGAAGAGGAACTGCAACTCGCCAATATAGTCCGAAACAGCAAGGACGAGGAAGCGAAACGTCACGCCAAGGAAAAACTTGTCCGCTCCAATCTCCGGCTCGTAGTCTCGATCGCGAAAAAATACCTCGGACGCGGTGTCGATTTCCTCGACCTCCTCCAGGAAGGGACGATGGGGCTTATCAAAGCGGTTGAAAAATTCGACCCGTCGCTCGGATGGAAATTTTCGACCTACTCGTCATGGTGGATACGTCAGCGGCTGTCAAGGATGATCGCCGACCACGGCTCCCTTATCAGAAAACCGGTCTACATGGTCGACATCATCAACCGCTTCCTGAAGACCATGCAGGTGCTTCAGAAAGAGACCGACGAGGAAATCCCGATCGAACGCGTCGCGCGCGAGATGGACATCTCCATCGAAAAAGCGGAGGAACTTCGCACGATCTCCATGCGGATTCTGTCGCTCGACTCGCCGGTCACAGGCGAGGAAGACGGCAGCAGCCTGAAGGAAATTGTCGCGGATGGCGATATCTCGTGTCCGGAAATCGAGACGATGGTCAATATCCGGAACGAGGAAATTCACAAGGCTCTCGAGGTAGTGGACGAGCGCGAGAAACGAATCCTCTCTTACTGCTACGGGCTTTTCGACAAGCCGGTGAAGACGCTCGATGAGATCGGCAAGATGGAAGGCATCACGCGCGAACGTGTGCGGCAGATTCGCAATCGCGCGGTATCAAAAATCAAGCAGAGCGAATTCGGCAGAAGCATCAAGGATTTCCTGTATATGGATTAGGGGATTCCAAGTTAGGTTCGACCACAAGGGGGGGAAGGCAATAAAAAGCCCGGGAATACAACTCCCGGGCGTAATAAATCGAATAATATCCAAAAGGGCAGGGAGATTAATTATTATTCATGTACATAAGTATTTCTTCCGTATACCCCATATACGAATGTCAGGTTAAAATCCCCCCCCGCGTTACTTGGGGTTGACCATACCGTCCAATAATAACCTGAATCTAGAGAGCATGACGAACTCATCCCATGCCAGTTTATATACTGGGACCCATAATCATAGTCACCATAGACAGTGTCCGACAAAGTATTATATTCATCACTGGGATCCCATCCTAAGAGGGGGGCTGGATTAGTGCGAACTGAAATTGCGCTTGGTTTCCAACGGTATGAATTTGGATTTAAGCATTCAAGATATGAAAGGTCAGAAACCGAATAATCACCATCGTCTCCTCTTACACAAACAGATGAACTGGAAAAAGATGCCATGATATCCTCAGAATCTGCTGTAGAGAGGCTCCCATAATCACCATTAGAATCAATGTAAGTTACGGTTGTATCATTGCTGAACCAACCGTTGTCCCTTACCTGTGTCCATGTTAGAGCGCACAGATTATCCTCTTCCTGCCCGACATCGATATATGGCATGAATCCGGAATTCTTCTGGCCACTAGATCCTAAGGCTAAATAATCAAGGTCTATTTCTTCGATTTGATTCATAGATATCAGCTCAGTGCCTGCTAACCAATCTACTAAATGCGGGAAAAGGACAACGTCGCCGGCAGTGAATATTACAGACACTTTCCATCTTGGAAATATATTCGGGAATGCCCATGATCCGATGTCGATTCTAGGCTGGAATCCGTAACAGACCGCATCGATATAAGTGGCATGGAGTTTTTGAATGACTAAAGGCCCATATACGCTAAAAATATCATCGTCGGGCTCCCCTGTGTATTCGTCATCCCTTATAAGCTGAGCGGCAAACACTCGTGGTCCTTCAGGATAGTATGCGCCCAAAGTATCATGATACCAGGTCCATACAAAATACAAATCTCCGTTACCCTGATAGAGCGAAGTACCTTGTTCTGGATCGTACGCTATATCCCCCTCAAGCATTCCGTCGCCAGTGTCCGAATTATCATCTCCCCATGTACCACTTATTGGAAACGGTATGTCTGCAATATGACGATCAAACGACCATACCTTTTCAATCGGATCCCACTCGTCGGCAGGTGTTACAAACATTTCAGGGTCAAAACCAGTCCTGGCAATCCTAATTTCCCATTGAGTGCTTTCCGGCAGAAGAATCTGATATATGATCGAAACTTCAACGTATGTCGTATTTGTCCCCCCTTCGCCATCATCATTTCCGAAAAAATAACAAGCAGCTACTCGAGCAAGGCAGATGTTGCCTTCGATCTCTACATCATTTTCAGCAGTAACCGTATATTCTGGACTTATTGAGGCTGATGTACCATCGTCGCTTAGAAATTTCAGACATATATTCCTGGTACTGGATCCCGAATCTACTTCCTTCAATGCAACAGCAACACACCAATTATTATCATAAACACCATGATCCCAAATTTCCCCTTCATTATCACCCTCTTGTCCAGGTCCTTCTAAGATTGTGCAGATGTCAGCATCATAATAAAAACAGGTTCCATTTATATCATCGCCTTCAAAGATAAGTTGTTCAGTATAAAACGATTGTGTTGAACGGTCATTGTCCGATATTTCAGGGTCAACAGGTCCATGTTTTGAGCAGGACAGAAGTGCAAGCAAAACCAAAAAGATAAATATCTTCTTCATCTTTATTCCTCCTTTTTAGATAGATGCAAGAAGTTAATCAAAATCAATCTGAATCTCAAAAACGTCAAACGAGGGATAAGAAACTGGATCGTCCAGGTTAGGAAATACATGATATTCCACTGCGACAAACTGATAGACGCCGTCATCTTTTGAACCTAAATATTCTCCGGGAGCGCAATGAATATGTTCGGGATCGGTCGAGTCGCATTCATCAGTACAATAACCAAGGTACTGAATACTAAATGAACTGCAACGGCTGCCAGCCCAGATGCAATCTTCCGAGGCCTCGGGAAGCTTGTACCATAAATAATATTCAATATACCCTTGGTCGACAGATTGATTTATTTCGTTGCAACAACTGTGATTTGTTATTACTTCGCCGTTATTGTAAACCATTTCAAACTTGTAGAGTTCCGGTTGGTTGGCTGTAATCGGAAAATCATCTGCCGGATTAAGTACCGGCATGACTGTCGGCTGTTCCCAGCAAACATCAAGAGCGTAACCCGCCACAATCGGACCATCTGGAAGCGACAGAAGGAATGTCTTCTCAACACTGGCTCCACTTTCCAGCATGTGGCGGTTCTCATTCGAGTAATAATCGAGATAACCATTGATATTTGCCGTCGGGGTCCCACCAAATGCGTACTTGCCTTCCCAATAATTGAAAATGGGATTGGGTAAACCGGAATCGTACCATGGGCTCCAACGATAGGTGAAACCGTCCGGATTCAATATCTCCGGATCGCCCATAAGGCGCCATGATACATAATATTTTTGCGGGTACAAAGGATAAATTAATAGTGATGGAATCTCATCGGAGCCTTGGAACATCAGTATCAATTTCGGATCGAACGCAGTCAGTTCCTTATGGTTTGGGAATGGATGAGTAACCCTGATTGACAGATTGAAAGTGCCATCAACGTTTTTACTTGCGCCTGTAATCAGCACGCATTCATCGCACGTAGATTCGAAAAATTTCAGTACATTAAGGTGAATCCCCCCCATGCGAAATGGGACAAGCTCGACCTTTTCATGGTCTGCATCGATATACAGATTCCCCGCAGCCCATAATTTGTGCGGATCGTGGAAGGTTATATCGCCACCTGCCGTGGTCTGCAAATCTCCGGAATTGACGGAAGGATTGTTCGAAACAACTGGTGCGACAGGATTTTGCGCGCATCCTAATAGAAGGATTGCGACAAGACAGATCAGTGTATAAGTTCTCATAACACACCTCCGAAGTGGTTATACTAATTTTAACAGATTGCCCTTACAAATGAGAACAAATTTTAGTAGTTTTTTTCTCTGAAACCAATCCCTCCTTCCCGGCACCGGATTAGATTATCAATTAAATATTAACCTAAAAAAAAACGGTTGTCAAGTAAGAAATGCGATATCAATAATTTATTAATTAAATTTCTCGGAAATTAGGAATGGCTTCCCCTTTGACCCGATAATAGAGAACAACAGGATCGAGATCGGCTCCATTCGGCCAGAAAATGGTACCGAGTTCCGGATGCACAGCGACCTTCGCGAAATAGCTTACATCCTTGAGGGGTTCAAATACACCATCGAAACTAATCAGTGACGACAAATCGAGTTCTCCCGAAACCACATCATCGAATCTTAAAAATACGCGGTAACCGCCGAGATGGGGTACTTCGACTATGTCCCTGAGCATTGTCATCGCTTTAATAGTATTTATATTTCATAGAACAGCACTGGCTGCTGAAAAAGTGGATTTCGTCTCATTTTATGTAGGACATGCTTTCCAGCTTGTTACTGATACCATGATAGTAACCTGAAACCAATAACAAGCTGGAAAGCATGTCCTACAAAGCATGTCCTACATATTATACCAAGCAGATAATTTTCAACAGACCCGTGCTGTTCTACGTGTATTGTCTGCTTTTACGGCAGCGACCCTACCCCTCCCACCAGATCCTCGAACGCTGCGGGTATAATAAGATTCCACTCCTTTATCAGCTTGCCCATCCCCTTCGGTATCCCGCGGTCGAGATAATAAACCGGGCCGGCCTTCGCCCTCTTTTTAAGGTCCATCAGAATTCCCTCGTCCACTTCCCACTTTTTCCGGAAAAATTCGAGCGCGAATCCGCATCGCACCATCACGCTTTTTTTGCCGATTTTTTCGAGGTATTCGATAAGAAGCGGATAGTTGATGAACCCGAGCATGGAGAGGTTGCGGAACGCGCCGACGACGCCGCCGGAGAGATCGAGACGCGACATGCAGTCGATCAGCGTGCGCTCCTGGTCCGATACTTTCACCCTGATTCCCTTATAGTCGAGGTCGCGGAATCCGAAAAAATGCCGCGTTTCGACAGGATAGAAAAAGTGATTGCCGAACGAGAATCTTCTGAACCGATTTTTAACCGTGATCGCAATCCTTGGAGGCGGCGCGGCGAGGATCCCGTAGAAAATCAGCGCGGTCGAATGGGAGTAATAATATTCGCGACCGCGTTCCTCGCCTGCTGCTCGTCGGGAAACAGCGGTTTTATCTCGTCGAGCGTGACGACTTTCTGCGAGTAGAACTGTTTATAAATCTTCGGAACCATTTTTAAAAACGCCGTTTCAACCGGAATTTCGAAAATAATTTTCCTGTCTTCTTGCGAAATATTGCAGGGCGCATCATTCTATCATAACGGGACGGAAATTCATTCTAATAAACTCGATGGAACTTGAAAATCGCTCTTGATTTAAATCCGACTGAGTGCTACACTCTGTTTCCCCTTATTCGGTAGGAAGTTTTGAGTGCTATAAGTAGTAATATTACGTTATAAGCGTGAAGACGTGGTCTACGCAGGTTCGGGGGGGAGTTCCTGCGATGTACTGACCAGTGGAGAACGGGTGTCGTGATGCTGAAAGACGGAACCGGGGAACTGTGGCAGGAGATTCTTGCCGAAGTCCGCGAGAATATCTCCGAGCCTATATATGAGAGCGCATATAAGAAAGCCGTCGTCCATGTCGATGATAATGGGACGATTACGCTTCATTTTCCCGACCCGTATATGCTCCATATTGCTACCAAAGAAAGCAATAAATACATCGAGGATGCATTTTCAAAACGCCTTGGAAAATCCTGCCAGTTGCTTCTTCTCGCCGACCCGGTTCTCGACGAATCCGGGGCGAGTTATATCCCTCCGGTAAATACCGCGGATTTGATCGAGAAAATCAATCAGAATAAGGAAACGCTTCAGTACAAACATCCCGGCGATTATTCCCCAAATACAGATTCGTCGGGAAGGCTCGACACACTCAGGCTTAATCCGCGTTATACATTCAAGCAGTTCGTGGTCGGAAATCACTGCCAGCTTGCCCATGCGGCGGCGATGGCGGTCGCGCGCGAGCCTGCCGAAGTCTATAACCCGCTTTTCATCTATGCGCATACCGGGCTTGGAAAAACCCACCTCCTTCAGGCAATCGGGCATGAGGTCCTTCGTACGCGTCCCGAAGCCAGGGTCTGCTATGTCACCTCCGAAGCGTTCACGAACGAGCTGATCGACGGCATCCAGCATCGCGAGCGTATGGGCAAATTCCACAGGACATATCGCAATGTGGATGTGCTTCTGATCGACGATATCCATTTCCTTATCGGGAAACCGCAAACCCAGGAAGCATTTTTCCATACGTTCAACACGCTTCATGAGCTCGCGCGGCAGGTTGTAATAACGTCCGACCGTCCACCCGCAGAGCTTGATACGCTTGAAGAAAGATTAATCAGCCGGTTTGAGTGGGGATTGACGGTCGATATGTCGAAACCCGACTACGAGACGCGCCTTGCGATCCTCCAGTCTAAAAATCAGACACGGGCTTTCGGGCTTTCGCCTGAGATACTTTCAAGAATAGCGAGCCGGGTCGACTCTAACATCCGCGAGCTTGAGGGCGCACTCACAAAGATGAGCGCATATCACAGGCTGAACCACACGTCGCTCACAATCGAGGAAGTCGACGAAGTCCTGACAAACATGCGCCGGAACCTCAACAAAGGTTGCACCCCGATGCCTCAGGATATAATCGAGGAAGTGGCGGCGCATTTCAGAATTTCGGTCGAGGAGCTTCGGGGCGAGCGCCGTACGGCGAAAATTACTGTCCCGAGGCAGTTGGGCATGTATTTCTGCAGAGAACTTACACATCTGTCATTAAAGGATATCGGGAAGGCGTTCGGCGGTAAGGATCACACCACCGTAATTTACGCGGTGACTCGGGTGGAAGAACGTCTCGGGGTGGACGAGTCATTCGCGAGGGACGCGATGATTCTTCGGGCGCGGTTGCGTGAGCGTTTCCGAAAACCGGATGAGGGTGCAAACCATTAATAAATGGGTTTGCATTGTCTTATAGTCGGGAGGAGTTTGAGACGTGAGGAAGGTTGGGAAGGGACGATGGACGGGACTGGAGGCCAGGACAGGGCTGAAGGCAGGACACAGGCTGGGAATGGGCAAAATCAGGGGGGAGAATTAAATACCGTACAATCGAGCGATGGTTTGAGGATGAGAATCCCAAATCACCGCAAGACCCCCGGACCAGTCCGGGGGTTTGTTATTCCGGATTGCTGGGAAGACTGGTTATGGTGAAAAAAATGGCATTATTGTCCGCTAAAATGGCTTGTCCGCCGCCAGCGGACATGGTCCTGAAGCGGACAAGTGATTCATAACACCAGCCCGAATTTTCAAATCTAAAACATATATCATTATTTACTTACAAAATAATTTTTCCGCGATTTTTCCGATAACCCATTGACCGATCTTTGAAAACATGGTAATTTACTGACTGACGAGTCAGTCAGTTTTTTTGAGTGCCTCTTCCATCCAAACCAACCGCTTCAAAAGGATAACTTAATGGCACAGGCCCGACCAAGGGGACGACCGAAGCTGGATACCGAAAAACGAGGAAACGAAATTCTGATTGAAGCCGTCAATGTCTTCTCGAAAAATGGCTACAGAACCACCGACCTTCAGGAAATCGCGGATAATCTTGGAATAGCCAAAGGGACAATTTACCTCTATTTCACAAGCAAGGAGCAATTGTTCCAGACCGCAGTGGACTACTCTATCGCGCGTCTCGCCGAACGTATCGAAGCCGAAGTAATTAATGCCGATAGTCCGCTCGACAAGATTAAAGCGATCGTCCGCGCACATATGAAGTTTTTCAGTGAGGAATACGCTCTTGCGGAGATTATCGCACGGGAGCGCGGCGATTTTAAGGATCGCGCCGAAAAAACTTATTTGCGTGTCTTTTCGGAAAACTCGGAACGTATCGAGGATATTATTCGTGAGGGAATAAAAGAAGGCACTTTTCGCAAAGTCAACGTTAAACGGGCGACGGAAATCCTCGCCAATCTACTTACCGGCACTATCTATACTTATATGTTCGCCAAAAAGAATGGGAGTCTGAATGGCGCGATCGACACGACAACGGATATTTTGCTGAATGGCCTTTTGAATGAAAGGGATGGACTATGAAAATTCTCCTTGTGTACCCAAAGTGTCCCGACACTTTCTGGGGTTTCAAATACGCGCTGGATTTCATATCGAGGAAAGCGGGGCAGCCGCCGCTGGGTTTGATAACTGTCGCGGCGATGCTTCCGCAAGAATGGGAAAAGAAGCTTGTCGATATGAACGTGACGTCGCTCAGGAACGAGGATCTTGAATGGGCGGATTATGTTTTCATCAGCGCGATGTCTATACAGAAGAAATCGTCGCTGGAACTGATCGCAAGGTGCAAAGAGAAGGGCGCAAAGACTGTTGCCGGCGGTCCGCTATTTACCGCGGATTTTGAGGATTTCGGGGATGTCGATCATCTTGTCCTCAACGAGGCCGAAATAACGCTGCCCCTTTTTCTTGAGGATCTTGAAAATGGATGCGCTAAGGCTATCTATCAGTCCGATGAATTCTGCGACCTTGAAAAAAGCCCATTGCCGTTGTTCGAACTTCTCGACATCAAAAAATATGCCGTGATGAACCTCCAGTATTCAAGGGGCTGTCCGTTCGACTGCGAATTCTGCAATATTTCGACCCTGTTCGGCGACAATGTCCGGACGAAGAGCAGGGCGCAGGTAATAGCCGAGCTTGATGCGCTAAGCGAGCTGGGATACAAAGGCAGCGTATTTTTTGTCGACGATAATTTCATCGGAAACAAGAAAAAACTGAAGAAGGAAATCCTTCCGGCAATTACAGACTGGGTTAAGATGCACCATCGCCGGTTTACCTTTCTGACGGAGACGTCGGTCAATCTCGCGGATGACGAAAAACTGATGACGATGATGGTCGAGGCGGGCTTCAATACGGTTTTTGTCGGGATTGAGACCACAAACGAGGAGTCCCTCGTCGAGTGCGGCAAGAATCAGAACAGCAACCGCGATCTCCTGGAATCGGTCAGGAAAATGCAGGGATCCGGCCTTCTGGTCAACGCAGGGTTTATTCTCGGCTTTGACAACGATCCACCGGCGATTTTCGAGAAGATGAGCGAGTTTATTCAGAATTCGGGAATCGTCAACGCCATGATTGGCCTTCTGAACGCGCCGCGCAATACAAGGCTTTACAAACGTCTTATCGATGAGGGCAGGCTTGTTCTGGAACCCACGGGCGACAATACCGATCTTTCCATGAATTTCGATCCAAAGCTGGGTCGCGAGGCTATCATGGAGGGTTACAGAAAAGTCATACAGGCGGTTTATTCTCCGCACCCATATTACAAACGGGTTAAGAAATTCCTGACCGAATTCCACCCGAATAAGGATATGAAATATTTCTCCGAATCCTTGCAGGTGAAAGCTTTTCTAAAATCAGTCATGATGCTTGGAATAATGGAGAAAGGCCGTCGGTATTACTGGCAGTTATTTTTCTGGACGCTGTTCAGACGTCCGAAACTTTTCCCGATGGCGATGACTTTCGCGGTGTACGGTTTCCATTTCCGCAAGTACTTTTATCCCCTGATGTGAGTCGTGGCATGCGACTCCGGTGCATGATTATTTTTTTTCCCGAATACCCAAACCATGCGACTCCGGCGCATGATTATTTTTTTTCCCGAATACCCAAACCATGCGACTCCGGCGCATGATTTTTTTTTCCCGAATACCCAAACCATGCGCCGGAGTCGCATGCTACGAAAGCCTATTCCTCCGGAGGAAAATCGGGCAATACTATCAATTCCCCCGTCATCGGCCATTCTGTGTTAGGCTTCAGAAGCAGAATTCTCCTGTGACTGAGATGCGGACATAACGCCGATGGCGCGGATATCGCGTCGTCGGGACCGATACTCTCCACAATCCCCCTTGCTTCGGACACCCATGGTTCGGGAGTCAGGATTTCCGGATGCATGCTGAGGCCTAAGATCGGTGAGAAGGCAAGAAATCCGAGAATCGACGCGGTCGCGAGGATTGCGGCGCGCTCCAGTTTGAACAGGTCGGGGCTTTTTCGTTTTTCAATCAGCGTCCGGGCGATTTTCTGAGTCAGAGGCATGGTCTCTGCGGAAGCAATAAATAAAAACGGTATCCAGATCGCGGTGTACTGGTGGAAAATCGACCTCTGCTCATCGCTTGCCGACATCAAGGTGTACAAGGCCGTTGGAATTAATAGCGCGAGGAATCCAGGTCGGCGAAGCGGCAGCAACGCGAGGGGTACAAGGTATAAAGCAAGTAATGCAAGGCCCCTCCCGTTGAACGCGTGGGAGATCCATAACCACGGTTTGAGGAAAAAATTCTTAGCGATTTCAGTAACTGAATCGCCAAGGTAGGCATAGCGGTGAATGTAGAAATAACCCTCACCCTCCGCGCGGTGCGATGGAATATAAATGAGAGAAAGGAATATAAAAAGACCCCAGAATACGATTGATACTAACAACAATACCCATGAATCCCATTTTTGTTTATTCCCAGACTCTGATCGAGTTCTGAACAATGACTTCCAGTATCCTCTTGTGAAAATTTCCCAGAATCCCCACCATCCCGCGACTATCATGCCTTCCTCCGAACACATGGAAAGGCCGATCATCCCGACAAAAAGGAGCGGAATCCGGTTTCTTCGCGAGCCCATCCATCCGAGCGCGATGAAAAACGGGGCGAGTGTGATCGGGTGAAAATCCGCAAGCGCCAGCCAGTGCAGAGGGGGATAGAAACAGAACGCGAGGAACAGGAGGTACGATGGCAGGCCGCCGATTTTTTCCCTATATGTGTTGAAAAGTAGCACGCCGGTTCCCACAAGCGCTGCAGCCTGGATTCCAAGCAGCCATCCGATGTGAGGAAATATTCTGTAAAGCGGGACAAAAAGATAGAGGATCGGCTCGAAATGGTCGCCGCGAAGGTCATGGACATTTCGCACGGAGCATTCCCAGCCGTTACCGTTCGCGAGATTCCAGATAACCTGGTCGAAGATCGCGAGGTCCCATGCTTTTGAATGAAAGGAGAGGTGCCTCAGCATCCCGACTGAAAAAAGGACGATCCATGCGATGATCGCGGTGAACCACATTATGTCTCGGATGTTGAAGACGCGCGCGCCATGGTCGGATGAGGAGAATCTGATCGTGTTGGTATCGCTGATTTTGAGGCTGCCCTCGATTTTTTTTCCGATCTGTGGGGGTTTATGCAGCCGTCGCGCGATTTCGGGACCCAGGACATAAGCCAGAGCGAGGATGACAATGAGCCGCAGACCGACCATCCAATAGGCCGCGTGGAATTGCTCGGAGTATTCGTAAAGAACGTTCACGTAGTGGTATATTCTAGCGCATGTCGGATACCATATAAAAGGTAGATATCAAACCTCATTCCCCCCATCTCCCTATCGACGACTTTGGATAGTGATTAAGGGGGTGAGGGAATTATAAAAATCGTGTATAATCTTGGCAAGTACTGAAACCGGAGGTTAACGATGAACATATTCAGCGATGATTTTCAAAACGGCGGACGTCTTGCGGATTCGCATGCCTACGCGAAGCAGAATCTGAGCCCGTCACTGAGATGGGAAGCGATCCCGGAGCAGGCGCAGCAGCTTGCTTTGATCTGTGAGGATCCGGACGCGCCGGGAGGTAACTGGATACACTGGGTGATGTACTGTATTCCAGCGGAGGAAGAGGGATTGGCCGGCGGCATCCCCAAATGGCAGACTCTCGACAAAATCGGCAACACGAAGCAGGGTAAAAACGATTTCAAGAAGCTGGGGTATGACGGACCTCATCCGCCTCCGGGGTCGGATCACAGATATTTCTTCAAGCTGTACGCGTTGAGTAAAAAGCTTATCATGGGCGCCGGCATGTCGGCGGTTCAGCTTCGAAAAGAAATGGAAGGCGCCATTATCGAGGAAGCTGAAACATACGGGGTTTATTCAAGAAGTTAATAGCTTAACTATTTTGGCGAACAATGTGTCATACGTCATGTCATACGTCGTGTCATTCGTCGTGTCATTCGTCGTGTCATTCGTCGTGTCATTCGCTTCCAGCGAATGAGCAACTGTGTCATGTGCCTCCGACACATGAATTTTTTTACCAGCCGGCAACCTTCCCATATTCACTCTCCGAACAAACTGCTCCGGATAATTTACCTGTAGTAGGATCCTGCATCACGCACATACCCCGCAGACGGTAATCCATCCTATTGATCTTATGACCGCGATTTTCAAGGTCCCTTACCACTTCAGGTGGGATCCTCATATCGAGATTGACCTTGCCGGGGAAGGCGGTGCGGGGGTAAAACGAACCGGGCATGTGCTCGATGTGCATGTGCGGCGCGTCGAGTGCCTGCTGCAGATCCATTTTAAAATCGACGAAATTCAGGAAAAATTGAAGCGTCCACTGATCCTGCGAATCTCCTCCCCGGATTCCGAACGCCATATACGGTTCGCCATTTTTTGTGACAAGCGTGGGGGTAAGGGTCGTGCGAGGACGTTTGTGCGGCTCAAGCGCATTCGGGCGATCCGGATTCAGATAAAACATCTGGCCCCGCGTGCTCAAAGCGAATCCGAGTCCGGGAATCACCGGCGACGAATGAATCCATCCACCGCTTGTAACTGCCGCGACCATATTGCCGTCGCGATCGACCGCTTCGAGATGGGTTGTGTCGCGGTTGGCTTTTATATCAGCACCGGAATTGACGAACGGGTTAAATCCGAGTGCGCGACGGTTATCCCTCCTGACATCTAACAGGTTGTATTCTGGGAGTTTCGTACCGGGATCGCCTGGTATGAGGGTCATAGACGCTTCGCCGGAGATACGGTCGCGGCGTTTGTCTGCGTATTTTGAGGAGAGGAGTACATCGAGCGGGACATGGTCGAATTTCGGATCGCCGTAAAAAGTCTCGCGGTCGGCGAACGCGAGTTTCCCGCATTCGACAATTGTGTGGATGTATTCGGGCGTGTTGAGGCCGAGTTCCTTCAGGTCAAAGCCTTCCAGTAATCTCAATTGCTGAAGGAAAACCGGGCCCTGCGTCCATGATGAACACTTATAGACATCGAGACCCCGATACTTGATCGAGATCGGCTCTTCGACTTCCGCGTGCCATTCCGCGAAATCGTCGCGCGATAGAAGTCCCGCGTGGGATTGACCGCTTGCGTCTTTAACAGGATTTTTTGAAATGAAATCTATAATTTTATCCGCGATTTCACCTTTGTAGAAAACGTCACGCGCGGCGCGAATTCCATCATATCGCCCTTTCCCCTTCGCGGAGTTCTCGGCTTCGCACATTAATCTTAGCGTTTTCGCGAAATCGGGATTTTTTATTATTTGCCCGATCTCAGGAACACCATCGCCCGGATAAAAAATATCGTATGTCGATGGGTACAGTTCCTTAATTCTCGATTGCTGGATTTTCAAGTAGTTGTGAAGATCCTCATAGACAGGAAAACCATTTTCAGCGAGTTCAATCGCGGGCGCAAGAATTTCGGAGAAGCTCATTGTGCCGAATCTCTTGATCGCGACAGCCCATGTATCGACAATCGCGGGTACGCATGCGGGAAGGTACCCGTCGCCGGGGATCATGTCGATTCCATGTTCCCTGCACCAGTCGATTGTAAATTTCGCGGCGATCCATCCCTGTCCGGAAATTACGTGCACTTTCCTGTCTTCTGCCGAATACAGGATTACCGGAACTTCGCCGCCAAGCCCGTTCTGATGGGGTTCGAGAAGGTTGAGGCAGAAACCCATCGCGGCAGCGGCATCGACCGCGTTTCCGCCATTCTGCATGATTTTGAACCCTGCGTCAGCGGCCAGGTAATGCCCCCCGGCCACGATTCCCCGTGTGCCATTGATAATCGAGCGGAGCGGATAGGTTGGCATATGCAAATCCTTATCTGGAAGAAGTAGAAAACATAATAACAGAAAATCAAACTAATGATCTATTCTTACTGAATTACTGCTAAGATCGGTGGCATGCGACTCCAGCGCATAAACAATCAAACAACTCTATGCGCCGGAGTCGCATGCCACGAATAGGTCAAAACAATGAAATTTTTCAACTGAATTGGCGGCGGAAAAAGGACAGCCAGCCGATTATAAGGATGACAGCGAAGTAAACATAGACATGCCACATTTGCGTATAAAGGCCGTCAGCAGCGGAAGGCGCCATCTTTTCGAACATCCCTTGGATAAACCTTGACCATGTATCGGTCTGAAGATGATCGGTTGCGACCTGACCGATCACATTCATCGGCGGGAGAATTTTATAAATTATCAATACCGGCCATTGCATTTTCAGGACACCGATACCCAGCATCTTAATCAAAAACAGACCCGAGGTGCTGGCTCCGAAATTAATTACCGTCCCCAGGAATCCGGCAAGGAGCCAGTGCATCCAGAGCGAAAAAACAAACGATATCGTCGAGATGAAGATAGGACCCAGTGTGCCGTACATAAGAGCGACGATGTAATCTTTCTGGATTCCCATCCCACCGATCTGCATCGAAAGAAGGCTCCAGGCGCCCATAATAATCATGAAGATTATGAGGGATACCCATCCGCCCAGAAGTTTTCCAAGGTAAATTTGCGTACGGGTGACGGGTCTGGAAATAAGAAGCTCGATGGTACGGCGCTCAAGTTCCTTCCCGATCAACCCAAGCA
>JAPKYR010000048.1 GCA_026394215.1 bacterium | reverse complement strand
GTTCATGTGTCAGGTATTGATTTAGGAGCTTTTTCTGCTGATATGCGCGAACCAAGAATGTTCCAGCTCCACACGACGGATCGAACAATTTGTCTTTTTCTTTCCGGATGCAGAACACATGGATGATATCGACGACATCGGGATTCGTGAAGTATTGTCCCAGGGCATGCCGTTCGTCTGCAGGTATCAACCGCTCGAAAATTCTGCCGATGATGTCGTATCCCAGGCTGGTAAAATCATACTTGCGCAGAATTTTCAAAAGATCATGGATTTCCTTGATAACTTCAACGGCCTGAAGCGAATCGGTGAAAGCAATATTGTCGATGAAGTCGGTCGTATAAACTGTGTTATAGTCGATTTTCAAAACCTGGTTGAAATAGTTCTGCAGTGTACCTTGCAGCAGCGATCCTTTGGTCAGTCCGTCAGGTATTTGCAGCGGATCAAGTTGTTCCGGCCTTTTCGCGCGGAGGGCCTCATAAAAGATTATTTTATTGACGAGCAAATAGGCGGCCTGCCGCGCTGTTTTATCTATATCAGAAGATTGCCCGGTAAAATCCCAGCCCTGATCGTTGAACCATCTACCGAGCTGTGAAGCGAACTTGCTATCTTTATGTATGCTATCGTCAATTAGACCGGTCATGTATTTGGACAACCTGAGGATTTTATCGTGGATTCTCCATATGAGGTATTCATCGACAGGGAATTTGGGCTCGGCTTTCTTCCCGGTCGCCACCTCGTACAGTTCTTTCAAGAATACTTCGAGTTGAGTTTGCAGCGGCTGTTTGTACCGGGATTCTTCAATGCGGTCAAGGTCTTCAAGTTCGGACAAATGGATTCTGTTTTTAATCTGCTGTAACTCAGGCTCCAGGGAATTTGCCGCTTCAGTGCTGAACCAGATCAAATCCCTGAAGTTGGTAGTGGCGAAATATTTGGCTTTTCTGGAATTGGCCTTCTGCCATGCAGGTATGTACATTTCATCATGGTCTGAAGCATCATAATAGGGGGGCTTTGCTTCGATTACACAAAGGACATTTTTACTTCGCCTTGATTCATAAATTATTATGTCGGGTGATTTTCTGTCAGTACCCGAAGTATCTACATCGGGCAAACCGAGGTCGATTTGTCTGTCCTCGATGATCTGGCGCATGTAATGCATGATCACGCCGACTGCGGCACGCTCGGTTTTCCATGTAGCTGCGCCGTACGGGCTGGGCATCCGCACAGAGCCGGTCTTAGTCTTTCTCATCGCGTTTTAAGACCTCTTCGACAACTCGCCTGGCAATTTCGAACGCCGCGGCGATCCGTATAGCTTTAACGTCACCAAGTCCCTTCATAGACAGTATTTTGCTTAATGGCTGGTTTGCCATGCCTTTGAATGAACCGAAGCGGCCAATAATATCATTGGCTATTTGTTCTGCGGACTTATTCTTAACACCAGTGCCGATCAATATGGAGAGAAGTTCAGCGTCGCTTAATGCCGGCGGCCCCAATTCCCTAAGTTTTCCCCCAGGATGCTTCCAATTTGGAATTGAATCATTATGATTTGTCATAAATTCAGATCATAGTAGTATTTAAATAAATTGTCGATACGATTAATGCCTGCCCTTGATCACCAGTTTCTTCTCACCCCAGATTTTGCGGACAAGTGCTTCTCCCTGGGCGTTGCGGTAGTCGAAATCGCTGCGGGTCATGCTGGTGAGGTTGACACCGATGCCGGTGGCTTCTTCGAAACTGGCTATAAGCGCCAGCAACGTATCCCTGTTAATATCCCCGACAATGAGCAGGTCAATGCCGTTCTCAGGGATTCTTTCCGACCTGGCGGCCTCGCCGTGGATGAGGGCGAGGTTGATGCTGTCCAGGTCTTTCAACCGGTCGCCGAGGTGATTGACGACGGACTGTAGGGTGAGGATGGTCACGGGCTCTGGCTGCGGGGATTGCTCCGCCACCTCGCTCTCCGCATCCGCGGGCGCGTCACCCACAATGCCGGGTGCAGGAAGCTCAATGACATCGGGCAGTGGCGGGGGCTTGTG
>JAPKYR010000099.1 GCA_026394215.1 bacterium | reverse complement strand
GTAATCGGTACCTGGGACATATCGCTCGTGGATGGGATTACTGTTATCAGGGTTCCCAGGAACGGCTGGTACACAATCGACCGCGAAAATATGGAGAATCTCGGGATCGAACCGGATATTTATGTCGTGCAGGATTTAAATCACCTTCGCGACGGTATCGACGATCAACTGAACGCGGCAATCGAGTATTTACTGGGACAGATTCAGTAGGCGGAAAAATTATTTCAATCTGTCCCCTACCTCTTCCCAGAATCCCTCGAGTCCTTCGCCGGTCACCCCGGATACCCTCAGCCCGGTCTTCATCGATCCGGCATCAATAGTGATTTCGCCCGAAATATCAGGGGAAATTTCAGCATCCGGGTACAGATCGCATTTTGAAAATACTTTCAGCCTCGGTAAATCCCCCGCGCCGATTTCCTTAAGCGTTTTCTCGACCACTTCGAGCTTTCGCTCCCAGTCAGGTTCGTTTCCATCAATCACAATGACAAGAAGATCCGTGAAAACCGCTTCCTCAAGAGTTGCTCTAAACGCCGCTATCAGTTCGGTCGGCAGGCGGTCTATAAACCCGACCGTATCGGTCACGAGAATCTCCCTGCCAAGAGTAGGCGCGTACGTTTTTCTCGTCAACGGGTCGAGAGTCGCGAAAAGGCGGTTATCTGTATATGCTTCTGGTTTTCCGGCGCCCGCAAGTTTGTTTAGAAGCGTACTTTTTCCGGCGTTTGTATAACCCACAAGCGCGATCATGGGAATCCTCGACTGTCTCCTCTGCTTGCGCTGAGTTTCGCGGCGCTGCCCGATTAACTCTATCTTTTTTCGCAAAACTGACAGACGTTTTCTGATCACCCTCCGGTCGGTTTCCAGCTGCGTCTCGCCCGGACCCCTCGTCCCGATCCCGCCTCCAAGCGCCGATAAATCCTTTCCGCCTCGTCCCTTAAGCCTTGGAAGAAGATATGTGAGCTGCGCATGTTCAACCTGTAATTTGCCCTCGGACGTTTGCGCGCGTTGCGCGAAAATCTGGAGGATGACCTCCGACCGATCCAGAACCTCGCACCCGGCTTCATCCTCGATATGCGCGCGCTGCGATCCCGTCAGGTTGTCGTCCACGCATAAAAGAGTCGCATGCGTGCGTTTGACTTCGTTTACCGCAAGCCCGAGAAGATGCGCCGAAATCAACGTGCGGCTTTCAAGATTCATGTTGTTCTGAAAAACTTCCCCAGTGACCTCGGCGCCCATGCTCTGGACAAGCAGTCTGAGTTCCAGAAGCGGATCGGCAAGGCGCGATCTGGGATCCTGTTTGTTGCGAAGCGTAAATCCGACAAGTACTGCAGTCGGGATAATTTGTTCTGTTTCGTTTGTCATATCTGCTCTTTTTACAGTCTGAGTGACCTTTCCCTTAGGATTATATATTTAATTTTGATCATTATTACTTACTAATTCCCCACCTATAATAATTTCTTTTACATGATTCACAGAGTGATGGTACGGGATTTCGTTGAGGTCGTCCGTGTCCCAGATCACAAAATCAGCCATCTTCCCGACTTCAAGCGAACCGATCGTATCGTCCATTCCAATCGCCTTTGCCGCATTGATTGTGGCCATGCTGAACGCCTCTTCCGGTTTCAATCCATAGTATAGACACGCGACATTCAAAATCCACTGGATATTTTCTGTTCTCGACGAGCCGGGATTGTTATCTGTCGCGAGCGCAAGAAGGCATCCCGCGTCTATCATTTTCCTGCATGGCGCGAACGGTTTTTTCAGAAAATAACTTGTTCCCGGAAGAAGGCAACCCACCGTCTCGGAACCTGCGAGTTTACCGATCCCCTTGTCGGTTATCGCAATCAGGTGATCGACAGAAACCGCGCCAAGATCGACACACATCTCAGTCCCGCCAATCGGTATAATTTCATCGCAGTGTACCTTGGGTTTCAATCCATATTTCAATCCGGCTTCGAGAATTATCTTCCCCTGTTCGACACTGAAAACTCCCTGCTCGATAAATACGTCGCAGAAATCGGCAAGTTTTTCGTCCGCGACAGCAGGGATCATTCCGTTACAGATCAATGCCACATAATCGTCCGGCTTTTTCTTATACTCACGTGGAATCGCATGCGCGCCAAGGAAGGTGGATTTGATTCTGACGGGTTGCGTTCGCGCCAGTGTTTTGGCAGCCCTCAGCATTTTCAATTCGGCTTCCGTTTCAAGACCATATCCCGACTTGATTTCGATTGTTGTAACCCCGAATGAAAGCGACTTTCGAAGGTTCTCCCTGCCAATTTCGACCAATTCCCCTGCGGACGCGAGGCGTGTTTTATCCGCTGAATTCAGAATCCCTCCGCCCGCCTGGAGAATGTCCATATACTCCATGCCCTGGCATCGCATGACAAATTCGTTTGCCCTCGAACCCGCATTGACACTGTGCGAATGGCTGTCGACCAGTCCCGGTGTGACAATCCTCCCGCCAGCGTCATGCCAGAGAATATTTTCGGACTGGAATTTTTTCCGGACTTCATCTTTTGTACCGACCGATAAAATTGTCCCGCTATGATCCCATGCTATCGCGCCATTTAAGATCGGCGATGTGTCCGCGAGTTTAATCCCGCGACGGGGTCCGCCGGCAAATGTGTGGAGGGTTCCGATATTAGTCAGGATATGAATTTCGTTCAGCTTCATAAAATCCCCTTAAGTTCGAGTCTACAACGAAGAGTCCACAATCGGTGAACTTCTGGAAAAAGTTTTAGCCGTCGATATCCCCAAGGAAGTGATCGTCGTCGATGACGGAAGCCGCGATTCCTCGATAGATATCATCAGGGAGAAAGCATCGCACACCGGCCAGATAATAAAAGTCAAATCGAACGAGGTGAATGTCGGAAAGGGTGCCGCGATACGGCTCGGGATTCTCTATGCCTCAGGCGATGTTGTGCTGATCCAGGACGCAGACCTCGAACTCGATCCGGAGGAATACCACCTTCTCATCGCGCCGTTCAAATCGGGTATCGCGGATGTGGTCTACGGCTCAAGATTCCGCGACCGTGGATATTTTATCTATTATAAAAAAGTCCCGTTCATGAGCAGGCTGGTAAATTTCCTCCTTGCGCTCACTGTCAACATTTTCTGGCCGAAGGCGAAAATCACCGATGAGGCGACCGCATATAAGGCCTTCAAAACCGACCTTTTGAAATCCATCCCGTTAAAGTGTAACGGATTTGAATTCTGCCCGGAAGTGACTGCTCGAATCCTGAATCGCGGGATAAAAATTCGCGAGGTCCCGATCACATACCATCCGAGAACTGTCAAGGATGGGAAAAAAGTATCATGGAAAGATGGAGTGAAAGCTTTCTGGACCCTGTTCAAATACAAATTCCTCGAACGCGACCAGATCCGTGTTATGCCGAAACCTGAACCTGTAACTGAACCATCCGGAAACATTGAAGACAAGGATAAAGATAATTTTGAATAGTTAAATGCCACCCATAAGATTCCCCCCTCCAGGGGGGAATCTTATGGGTGCCACAACTTTGTGACGGAAAATTTTGAATAGGTGAAATGACAGTAACCTCGGAAAATAGTAACAATATAAACAGGCGACAGCTTGAAATCACCGGGCTTGGAAAAATCTATCCCGGCGGCACGGAAGCTCTTCGCGACGTGAACCTCAATGTCGATCATGGCGAGATCATCGCTGTTGTCGGATTGTCAGGCGCCGGGAAATCAACGCTTCTCCGATGCATAAACAGACTTGTCGATCCGACTTCCGGCTCCATAAAATATTTTCCTTCCAACGGGAAACCTCCATTCGAAGTTACAAAACTTAAGGGCAATGATCTCAGGCAGTACCGGTCCGATGTCGGGATGATTTTCCAACACTTCAATATTGTCCCACGGTTGACAGTCCTTCTTAATGTCCTTGCGGGCAGATTAAGCCAGGTCCCGACTGCCAGCTCGATCCTTCATAAATTTCCCGATTCCGATATCGATAATGCCATGACCGCGCTGAAAAGAGTCGGGATTGTCGATAAGGCTTACAACCGTGCCGGCGATCTGTCCGGCGGGCAGATGCAGCGGGTTGGGATCGCGCGCGCGTTGGTTCAGGAACCGGAAATTCTTCTCGCCGATGAACCTGTCGCGAGCCTCGATCCCGCCACATCGGCGGACATTCTCGATTACCTTCGCGCGATCTGCACAGAGGATGGATTGACGCTTGTAATAAATCTCCATTCAATAGACATGGTGCGGAAATTTACGAATCGCGCGATCGGATTTCTGGGGGGCAAAAAAGTATTCGACGATGTGGCGGATAATCTGGGGAAGGATCAGTATCGCGAGATTTACGGGGTCGAGGAAGGAGTGTAGAGGTATCCGATTAACCTGAAATTAAGGTTAATCAACATATGCAGGGCGATGGGGTAGGCAAGTGACCGCGTTCTCAAGTACAGGTTGCTGAAAATTATCCCCCCCACAAAAATCAACAGAAAAGACATGGCAAGCCACAACGGGGACATCATTACGCTAAGTACTAGCGGATGATACCCAGCGAAGAGAATGCAGGAGTAAATTATGGCCGCATTCCGCTTCGTTCCCGACATGAAAAATGGAAGAACCGCCGACCGCCATAGGAATTCCTCTGCGAATGGATTCACGAGCACAAGAAATCCACCGACAATCCAGTAATTTTGTTTTGTCATGCCGATTGAGCTGAGTCCGCTGGAAAGTTGCGAGGGGTCGATCATCCCAGGCCTGAAAAAAAGCGTGCACAGCCATAGGACCGCCGTCGCGAAGACGCAGAGTAAAAATGTCACGAGCGCCGGTTTTTGTATTTTTTCGAATGTGAAAAGTTTTGAGGTTTCAATGTTCGTGGATTTCCTGATTATATACCCGCCCCCAAAGCAGAGAATCGGGTAATACACAAACATTGCGATGAGCGGATTTCTCAGGACGATCATGGCGTAACCAAGCCAGATATAGACAGCCGCAATAACAACGGCGAGAATAGCGGTCGATTTTCGGTTCATCATGCCAATGATAGCACAGCATAATTCCGCATGTATCGTTGCCAGTTCCCGCGATTTCATTTAGACTTGCCCTTTAGCGGGGCATGGAGAAAAAATGCGCGTTTTAATTACAGGCGGAGCCGGGTTTATCGGCTCCCACATACAGGATAAATATATCGGGCTTGGCCACCATGTGACTGTCCTGGATAATTTCTCGACCGGAAAGCGTGAGTACCTGAACCCTTTATCAACCCTCATCGAAGGCGACATCACCGACGAATCCACTGTTCGCGGCGTTTTCCAGAAGGGTAAATTCGATCTTATCAACCATCACGCGGCGCAGATAAATATCCGATATTCGTATGACGATCCGATCAACGACTGCCGTGTGAATGTAATCGGCACTCTTAACCTCCTGAAAGCGATGATCGATTTCAAGGTGCCGAAAATTATTTTCGCATCAACCGGAGGCGCCATTTACGGCAGCCCCCAGACGCTCCCTGCCGATGAAAGCACTCCGCCCGTCCCCGGAAGCCCGTACGCTATCAGCAAACTCACCTGCGAAAATTACATTCGAAACCTTAGCGAGCTGTACGGCTTTCGCTATACAATTTTCAGGTACGCGAATGTATACGGGCCCAGGCAGATCGCGAAGGGCGAAGCGGGTGTGGTCGCGATTTACACCGAGCGGCTCCTCCACGGCAAATCCCCTGTAATATTCGGCACTGGCGACCATACGCGGGATTATGTTTTCGTCGAGGATGTCGCTCGTGCGAATGCGCTTGCGCTCGAAAATGGCGACGGGAACATTTTCAATATCGGGTGCGGGGTCGAGACAAATGTGCGCGACGTGTACGACGCCGTCTCGAAAGCGTTCGGAGACACGGCGCTCGATGCGAAAATCGGCGATCCGGTCCCGGAAGTCGAACGGATCGCGCTTGACGCTTCCCATGCGAAAAAAGTGCTTGGTTGGACCCCGACAATTGATTTCGAATCGGGAGTCCTGAAAACCGTAAAAAGCTTCGGCGTTGATGTATCGGATTAAAGCTGTTATTTGTCATTTCTGCATATTAAGAATGATTAAATTTGGGGACACCTTGTTTTGCCTGTGAAGGTCTTGAATTATTTGATCAATTCGACAGGCAAAAAAGGTGTCCCCAATGGAGCGATCTGGAATGGGGACACCTTTTTTTCAAACTGCGAAAAATAAGGTGTCCCCGGAAATGCATATAAATGAACCATAAACGTCAATCCATAGAGATATTGATCGACCTGGGACTAACGATCCTCGTTGTCCTTACCCGCATGCTCTCCGCGAGCAAATATCTTCACAAATGGGACTCGGTTCAGTTCGCTCTCGCCCTCCACGATTACGATATTACCCGCCATCAGCCGCATCCGACCGGCTACCCCGGCTATATCGGACTCGCATGGATCATCAGGCAGTTTATTCGCGACGACAATACCGCTCTTATCGCGGTGGGTGTTTTTTCCGCAATAATTATCGCGATTGCGACTCACCACCTGGGGCGATTTTTCCTCGGCAACCGCGGTGGATTTATTGCGGGACTTCTCGCCGCCATAAATCCGCTTCTATGGTATTTTTCGAGCATCGCGCTATCTTATGTCGCTGGACTTGCGTTCGCGATGCTCGCTGTCTGGATATCGGTCGCGAGCAGGGGACGTATGCGCCTTCTCGGTCCCTTTTTTGCGGGAGTATCCTCAACCGTCTGGCTTCCGGCTGGAATTTTGATTTTCCCGGTAATTATCTGGAGCTACCTCAGGAATTTCAGGGAAGAAGATGGGAAATTCAACCAGCGCGTTTTTTTAATGAGCATTGTTTACGGTGCGATGCTTTTCGCGATCCCGAACCTGATCGCCTATATCCCTATAATTATTGACACCGGCGGATTCAGCGAGTATATGGCGCAGATCGGCAGCGA
>JAPKYR010000106.1 GCA_026394215.1 bacterium | reverse complement strand
GGTAGCCCATTTATTAAAATGGAAAATGACGCTGACGTGGCGAATGTACACTCGCAACACGGCCGCGTCGCTTGAAACCCTCCTATTTTTCCTTGTTTTTTTTATCTGGATGGCCTTCAGCGTTACATCGCTTGGGTTTGTCGCGAGCAGAGGTTTCGCAAAGATCAATTCTTCAGCCAATATTTTCTGCGACCTCTTCTCTTTCATTTTTCTCACATGGTTCCTGATCCCACTCGCTGGGTACAGAACTAATGAAAGCTACGATTTAGCGAGGTTACGACATTATCCCCTGCCCGCCTGGAAGGTTTTCTGGGCGAACCTGCTTGGCTCGTTTCTCGACCTGAGCGTCCTCCTTCCGTTATCGGCTTTACTTGCGGTTTTCTTTGCGTTTCAGCCAAGGCCGGACCAGATTCCGGGCGGGATTCTCCTTATTCTCTGCTTATTTTTCTTCCTGGTTCTATCGGGCATGACACTGGTCAATATGCTCTATATACTCCTGCCCAGGCTGAACCTGGTATCCGCCGGGACAGTGATTTCAATCGGATTATTTTTCTGGGCATTATTCATGTACACCGGACTGGTACAGCATCCGGCAAATAGTATAAACTGGTATATACTGCTGTTTGTCCCAGCAGGAGTGGAGCTTTTCAGACCGTTCCCGTTCGGACAGATCGCGATCGCGCTCGATGATTTCCTGCATGGAGATTTTCAATACATGCCCGGACCTCTTCTCGCCTTCGCGGGATGGACAATCGGAGTACTCGCTCTCGATTTCATTCTGGTATCGTATTTATGGGAATCCGATGAAGCGAAGAAAATCGGCTCAAGACGCGGGGGATCGCACGGTCCGGACTATATTTCACTTTTCTTCGGTAAAGTTGCAAAAAAACTTGCGAAAATTTTCGGAGACGAACCCGCCGCACTTTATAAGAAAGACATGCTCGAATTCTGGGCGCGAAACCCGCATTTTTTTATCTACAAAATCCTGCCCGGTACTCTCGCTCCCGTGATTATTCTGCTCGCGATGAACTGGAACCTGAATAACGCAATTCAGATGGGTGAGAATACCGACATTACGGTTATTATAAAATTTTATACAGTCGGGCTGGTTCTTTTTATCGTCGCAGCCCAGGGTATCCTGTTTGCGGGAAACCAGTTCGGATTCGAGGGTGAAAACATCCGGACCATCCTCGCCCTCCCTACCCCTAGACAACATCTGTTAACAGGTAAAAATATATTTCTTGGCGGTTTATTTATTATCGATGCGATGATTATGAGCTTCGCGCTGCTTGTATATTTCCCGACCCTCTACGCGTTCTTATCATGGCTGACATTACTGGTCGTGATGTTTCTCCTGATCCTTGCTTTCGGAAATTTCACATCGTCGATCTGGCCTTACTGGATGCCCCTCGACAAACCGTCTTTCACCCTGAGAACGACGGTAATCCTCGGCTTTGTAAATACGGGTTTCACGATAGTGCTCGCGGTCGCTATTTTGCCGGCGATTGCAATGATCGTGGTCCCGTACAATACCGGCCACCAATGGTTAGGATATATACTAATGCCGATTGCGATCGGCTACGGCTGTTTCATCCACAAAATCACGATGAAACCGGCGGTGGCATTATTTGAGAGCAATGAGTTTCTCGTTCTGAGGCGGGTCGCCGACCGTGAACAACTCTGAGTGAACCATCGGGGACAAGCGCCAAAGCATCTAAATGAGGACTGGTAACAAAGAATCGATAAGGGTGTTTTGACCGGAGACATAGTGGACCCATGTCTCCGGTCCATACACCCTTGTACGTATCAATTATAGCCTTCTCTAGACGTCTACTCAAACTCGTAATATAACGGGCCGGCGCCCATATCCCAGTCGCCGCGATTTACCACCGTACCGTCCAAATATGTCACCCACGAGTCCCAGTTATAGAAGAAAATGTAACTTGCCTTGAACATCGCCTGCGGAGAGTTGCCCATATAAAAAGTGATGTCGCGGTCGGGATTGTACGGATTCCGAACAGATGCCAGAATAGAATTTCCAGCTTCCGAATATTCAGTCCCATTTACAGCAAAACCATTTTCGAGAAATTCCAACGGCTGAGTTATATCCGGCCCGATTTGCGCCACAAGCGAATTATTCCGTGGCGCTCCAAGGCAAAGTATTGACGAATTCCGGAGGTCTGCATCGGTAACTTCAGTGTCATCCTTTATAACCACGTTCAATCCGCTACCCACGATTTCATTCGCGACGGATTCGAATAGGTCCCCGACTGTCATTTCGGTGGGAGCGCCGCCGCCCATTCCACCATGCCCCATTGTCGGCATCTGTAGGATTTCGTCGGTGCCGCTGGAAGGTAACACAACGATTAATGAGTCGGCTTCGAGAGTGGTTTTCAGGCTTGGCGGAATTTCATCTCGTGTAAGATGACGAAAAACAAAATAATCAGGATCAAGCTGAAGCGAGATCGGTTTTCCGGTTACCAGTAACTCAATATGCTGTTCCAGACCGGTCATTGGAGCCTTGACATCCGCTTCGGTAATTGAAGTCGATAAAACAGAATTCAAATCGAAGTTGAATTGGTTCCCGGTCTGATTAATATTGAAGACAACACGATAACCGGCGTCCGTTTGTTCAGAAGATATATCGGATAGTTGCAGTTCCGGTGCGCCAGCCTGATCGAGCCATGACGTGAAGAAATTGGTCAGGTCTAATCCGGATACTTCCTCGAAAACAGCCTTCCAATCGTCCCAGGACGTTTTATGTCCTCCATATCTCTCTACCCCAAGACGTAACGCCTCGAAAAACTTATCTTTTCCAAGCATCTCATGGAGCATAATGAAAAATGCGCTGGTTTTGTCGTAACCGATATCCCCATCGACGGCGGTCATTTTTGTGCGGAATTGACGAATCGGGTAATCCTCGTCAGGGGAAACCTCCGACGAGTATCTCACCATGCTCCTGTAGCGGAAAGCCCTCGCGTCATCCGGACGGCCATCGAGGATATTCCAGTAATAATTTGTCGAAAAAAACGTCAGGCCTTCGCACCAGTTACCGGTTTCCCAGTCGACATAGACATAATTTCCCCACCAGTTATGAACAAGCTCATGGGCGAGAGAGCCTTCAGCGGCTGCGTACGGCATTCTTAAAACCATCGACCCGAGCAGCGTGAATCCGGGCATCCCGTAGCCGGTTGAAAAGAAATTCTCCACGACATCGAACCGCGAATACGGATATGGCCCGAAAAGCTCAGTATATGCCGGGAGATATTGTTCCAGCTTATCGAGAAATGTCGCGGTAAGGTCAGGATCGTCCTGATAAAAATATGTGCTGCATACTACCCCGTCGATCGTTCTTGAGGTTACGAAATATTGATTCGCGACAAGCACGCAGCCGTCGGACGGAATCGCGCTCGACCATGTTGTCGTGCGGAAGCCATTTGTCTCATTGACTTCGGAACCGGTAAGATTGCCCTGTGTTACCGGATACCAACCCTCCGGGGTAATGACGACAATATCATAAGTCGCCATTGAGTAAGCGGTGTCCGGGTACCATCCGGTTTCGGAGGAAAGATAAACGCCATCTTCCGAAATAATCCCGCTGGTGTAATCGCCGCGCACACGTCCTAGCGATGTACCGGGATCTATGGGGACGTTTATTATGCCAGTATATGTTAACTGGAAAGAACTTGTCTCAGCCGGTAAATTTACCATGACTGTATCGACTGTCGCCCATTCTTCAGTCTCACCGACGCCTTCACCGCCATATGGAGCCCTTTCGAACTCAATAAGGCTGGTCCCTACATATATTTCCCCAATCTCAAGATCCTTGTTTAATGTAAATGAAAATTCACCATCGACAGGAGCTGACAGGGTAACAATGTCGGAAACGTATAACA
>JAPKYR010000038.1 GCA_026394215.1 bacterium | reverse complement strand
TTTCCCCTGACGGGCTTCTTCGGTGAGATCGCGTGTGTATTTTTGAAGAGCTTCATATTTATCTTCCGCTGTCTCGGAATCGGCTTTTTTAGTGCCGCGGATTTTCAAAATGGCATCGAGAATCTGCTCGCGGTCGATCTGCATGGACTGGATAACCTGCCACGCGATGCCTTCCTGGATTTTAAAAAGCGCCAGAAGTACATGTTCGCAGCCGATATAAGCGTCGCCGAGTGCAGACGCCTCTTCCAAAGCGAGATCGAATACGCGTTTGGTTCGTGGAGTGACATAGATCTCCTCGCCCGGGGGAGATGACGCGCCGGACGGGGTTTGCCCGCCATAAACAGCCTGTTTCGCATCTTCCCTGATTTTTATTACATTCTTTTTTAACTTTTTCAGGATACGTTCGACCATCCCGTTTTCCTGCTCGACAATGGCAAGGAGGAGGTGATCGGTATCCAGGGCGTTCTGTGTGAGGTCGGCCAGAATAGTCTGGGCGGATTCGATGGCCTCACGAAGCTGATGAGTAAAACGTTCTACACGCATGGTCATGATCCTCCATAAGAAAAATCGAGTCCTGTACTGAAAAATTTCCCGGTATTTACATGTGCTTCTTTCGCATCTGAAAATAATGTTTAATCGGGAGATATTATTTTCCTTGCGATATTATATCTCTCTTGATATCATAATTATATTCAAACTGAGAAAAGTCTGCACGGTTTTTGCTGTATTAATAGTTAATATCCATATTGAATAAGTTTGTCTAGTACTGCAACGAAGTCCATTTATGGATTGACGATATCGCCGTGATTGTGTATTAATTAGCTCATGCGCAGGATGCGCATGGCGCAGATGAAAATAATCCAGTTTATAGCGTCGAGCGGATGGGGTGGCGCGGAACTGTGCGTTGCGGAACTTTCTAATGCGCTGGCTCATTCGCATGATGTTACAGCACTTGTAATGGGGGATTGCGCGTTCACCAGAAAATTTTCAGACTCAGTTAAAGTTATTCCGCTCAAATCTTATGGTGGGCGTCGGAACCCGTTTCTATTTCTGGAGCTATCAGGGCTGATTAAGGATATCAAGCCCGACATAGTCCACACTCATGCAGCGAAAGCATCGGAGATCATTCACGCAGTCGGCAAATTTACCAAGTTGAACCATGTAGCGACGAAACATAACGACCGCCCAGGGAAAATATTTGATAAAATCAGGAAAGTGACCGCTGTTTCTGAACTTGCGGCATCGACAATCGCGCCTGCGGGTGGTACAAAAGTCAAGGTCATTTATAACGGTATCGAACCGGTAAAAATCGAATCCCCACAGAAAGAAAATATTTTCACGATTGTTACGGCGGGACGCCTCGATCCGGTCAAGGGCTTCGATATTCTGATTCGGTCCGTTCGCGATTTGCCATTCGATTTCCGTCTTAAAATCTACGGGGAAGGGCCTGAAAGAAAAAACCTTCAGGAATTAATCAATTTTATTGGATTGAATGGCGGAATTTCACTGGAAGGATACAGCGATAATATCCCGGCCATTATGAAATCCTCGCACCTTGTTGTCGTAAGTTCTTATTCGGAAGGCTTTGGTCGCGTCCTGATAGAGAGCCTGTTTTATGCCGATGCTGCGGTGACAACGAAAGTTGGAGTCGCCACTGAGATTCTGACCGGTGATTTCATGTGCGATCACGACGGTTTAACTGAGAAAATCAAAGACATTTATTTTAATTACGCCGATTACAAAAATAAGTTTCGCGAGCTGAGCGGCAAAGTTTCACGGAAATTTCTGCTTGCTGAAATTACTAAGCAGTACGTCGATTTCTATTCAGATTAGGACTAAATAAGCGCTGATTTTCATATCAGGTATTTTCCTGTGAGGCAGGGGAAATATATCG
>JAPKYR010000148.1 GCA_026394215.1 bacterium | reverse complement strand
GAAGACATCGGATATGTTTTATGGCAACACCGAACTCGTAAACGCCGACGGCCACACGACTTTGTACAATGTTACCACGATAGGAAAAGGGGGTATGTTCCAGCAGTACTGGCATGGCAAATGGGGAACGTCGATGTACCCGGACACGACCTTGAATGGTTATATGCGCCATATCACATCGGGATCGGGTAATGTCCGTAACGCCCTTTATGCCGGAAACGCAGTCACTCGCGAATATGAAATTTATAAACCGGCTACATATTTCGTTCTCGGCTATGCTATCGACGCGTCATGGTATATGCCGACGGTCAACCCGGTTTCGGATCCCCAGACCGATTTTCCGCCCGAAGCGAACTGCTCCGAGCCGTGGAAAATCACCGCCGACCAGAATCCGATCGGGACCGGCCTGACATCCTCCGGAGGCCAGACAGTCCTCACGATGGACATCTACGATTACCAGGGCAAATTAACCTATTATGTCCCCGCTCTCGAATGTCCGGGGCTATGGGACGGATTGAAATACGCAGGTTTTAAAGCTAATGGGGACGGTTACACGAGATTCGAGATTACGGTTTCAAATGAAAAACTTGCGCCAAACGGCTTCTATCAGTGCCTGATCATTGTAAAGGATATCGACGACGATTCATCGCCGGAATGGATGGATCTAACCGCGTATAAAATTGTACGGCTTCCCGTTGGATATGCAATTCCTCCAAATGTAGAGGTATTCAACGCTTCCGATGGCGACCCGGGTCTTTACGACCGTAAAGTCGAACTGACATGGGAGCCTCTCACAAGCGAACTCGTCCAGTGGTACGATATCGAGCGTCTGGATTTCAATACAACTTCCGGAGGCTGGGTCTGGAGCCTTGCAAAATCCGCTCCCTCTACGGACAGCGCCTGGACGGATAATAATCCAAGATACTGCGGGCCGGAAAATCCGATTCATTATCGCATCAGAACCCGTAACGACGCAGGCTCCTCTCTTGGTTACGCCGAAGATACAGGTTATCCGAAGCCAAGAAATGTCGGCATGGCTTTGTGGTGTGTGGCCGACAATGACAGCGGCACAAATGCGGTTTACACATGGTCAATGGCGATGCTTGATTTCGCGGACTGTAATTCCTTCTGGAATAGATTCGGAATTAACTTCGTACTGAAAAATCCCGATGGTTTTCTCTGGGTCGGGAATGCCGAGTACAATCAGCTTAACGGTGATGAATCGTGGACGATGCATGAAACCTACGGTCAAGCGCAGACATCGGACTGCATCAATGTTTATTATGTCGGTTCGGTGAACGGCAATACCCATATGGCATACTGCAATTCGTACTGCCCCGGTGTTTATCACAACACTGAAAACATATTCATCGTTTTATCAAGCGAGGCTCGCGGCGCCGGGGTGGAAGAGATGGCGATCGTGCTGGCGCACGAATGCGGCCATGCGGTCGGGCATTACTTTGACGTCTACCTGCTTGACACAAACCAAAACATCATGATGGACGACGGCACGTCCTGCCAGTCGGTCAACACATGGTGCAATACGGCTCCAAATACACCGGTGCTGTTCTGCGACATCGACGCATGCTACTCGCAGGAACCCGACTCATGGCACCACAATCCATGGAACCTTATGTGGTACTCGTCTCAGAATAAACCCGTGTCGTATTACAATTTAACCGACAGCCAGTCGATCTATCTGCACGATTGGATTCACGGCAACAAAAACAACTATCCATTCCCATGACCTTCCCGACGGTGATAAAAATGAAACCTAAATCTATTCTTATAAAATATGTAAAATATCTCCTCCCGATCGTAATTATTATAGTTGCGATCCCCACTGCAGCGTTCGCTATCGACAGCCAGACGCTTGATAACCTGATCTTCCTTCTCTCGCAGCCGGAGCCAGTCGCATGGAACGACAGTTCTTTCGACGACGCCACACTGATCGAGGGGTTCACTACAATCTACGAGTTGAGCCTTGACAACGACACACCGAGCCAGTTGCACAGCGTTATCTGGGCGATGGGCGAAACGGGCCTTGAGGCATTCGTCCCGATTCTCATTGGCGAGCTTGAAAATGAGCCCACTCTCGCATGTTACGCGCTTGGGAAAATTTCATGCGATGACAGCGTGGACGCTTTGATCCCAATGCTTGAAAATGAGGACCGGTTTGTGCGCGAAGCCGCTGTCTGGGGCCTTGGGAATATCACCTATGGGGAAAATCTCGAAGAAGCAAAATCCGCCGCCCTCGATAAGTTGAATGAACGTCTGACAGCGGAAGACGAAGCATGGATTGTCGATATGATCGGTGCTGCTATAGAATTGATCGAGACCGGAATTATCACCAGCCCGGTTTTCGATCAGGGTATTGAAAATCGATAACGCGTGTGTGGGGTGCAAGAAAAATCTAATTATCCCCACGACCTGACTTGGCTTCATCCATATGCCGGATGATTTCACCGGTTGCGGTAAAGTAAATGTCCTCTGAGATATTTGTTGCATAGTCGGCGATTCGTTCCAGGTGTCTGCATACCGATATGGTATAGAACGCGCGGTCGATAATACCTTTTTCCTGGCGCATCCTGTCGCGTAACTCACGGTAAATCTGCATGTGCAGTTCATCGACCTGATCGTCAGTCCCGATTATTTTCAGCGCGAGTTCCGAGTCCTGATGCACAAGCGCGTCTAACGAATCCCGAACCATACCTTTAACCAGATTCACAAGCTTATCAAAATTTTCCGGCATACCGATAGTGTCAAGCTTTGAGAGTACTCCCGCGCGATTTGCGATATGGCCTGCGAGATCGCCCATTCGCTCAAGATCGTTATTTACTTTAAGTATCGATACGATATACCTTAAATCCCCCGCTACCGGCTGATAGAGCGCCAGTATTTTAAGGCAGTCCTCCTCAACCTCTATCTCTTGCATATCGATATCATAGTCGCTGGCAATGACCTCTTCGGCAAGCCCGATGTTACGAGTCACAAGGGCGTCTATAGCGTTAAAAATAGCTTTCTCTACCATCGCCCCCATAGTTAAGATATCCTTCTTCAATCTTTCCATGTCTCGGTCAAGATGTGCTCTCATTCTTTGCCATCCTTTTTAACTTGCTTAACGGAATATCGGGGACGGGCACGGATTTCAACCGAATTTCCCGGTTATATAATCCTCCGTCTGTTTCATCGACGGTTTTGTGAATATCTGCTTAGTGTTGTCAAACTCTATAATATTACCCTCGTAGAAAAACGCCGTATAATCCGACACCCTCGCCGCCTGCTGCATATTATGTGTCACCAGCGCTATAGTGTATTTTTGCCTCAGTTCCCCGATCAATTCCTCGATCTTCGATGTCGCTACCGGGTCGAGCGCGCTGCATGGTTCATCCATAAGGATTACTTCCGGCTCGGTAGCGATCGCGCGCGCGATGCACAATCGCTGCTGCTGTCCGCCGGATAACGCCACTCCCGAATTGTTCAACTGATCCTTAACTTCGCCCCACAAAGCCGCATCCTTCAACGCTTCCTCGACTCGATCCTTCATCTCCCTTTTCGATATCCTGTAATGCAACTTCAATCCATAAGCTACATTATCGAAAATACTCATCGGAAACGGTGTCGGCTTCTGGAAAATCATCCCGACCTTTTTTCGAAGCTGCAGAAGATCGGTCGATGGCGACAGGATATTTTCACCATCGATAATAATCTCTCCGGTTGCGCGCTGTTCTCTGTATAGCTCGTAAATTCTGTTGTAGACCCGGATATGTGTCGACTTCCCACATCCAGACGGACCGATAATCGCCGTCACACGATTTTCCTTGATATCGATGCTGTTTCCATGAAGCGCTTTAAATTTTCCATAGAAAAACTCCAGGTTTCTTACCACAATTTTACTCGCCAGACTGTCGAAATCCTCATATGCATGGGCTGCTCTACCCGGCATTTTAATTCTGTGAGTCAAACCTGTTGTTTCCTGCAAATTTTCTGTCATTGTATTATCCACGGTGGCGTCGACCTTCTTTGAA
Source organism: bacterium (assembly GCA_026394215.1). Taxonomy (GTDB): domain Bacteria; phylum JAJVIF01; class JAJVIF01; order JAPKYR01; family JAPKYR01; genus JAPKYR01. The sequence goes on along the minus strand of JAPKYR010000148.1, from coordinate 9,789 downwards.
AAATATCCTTGCAATAACCGATAAAAACAGTACCGCGGCGGTAATTAATAATGCCCCGCCCCATGCCTGCGCTTTCCATGCATCATACGGCGACAGCGCATATTGGAAAATTGTCACAGTCCCTCAACTCGTTCGGGACAAGCATCAGCATATCTTCCGAGGTCCTAGCGACAACCGGCAGCATGATTATAGCGAGCGCAATCCCGCCCGCAAATCCTGAAAATCCCCCAAACGGAACAACAAGGAGCGTGTAAACAAAAACCCCGATCAATATGGACGGCGTTCCCATAAGGATATTCGCAAAAAACCTCGCAACAGTCGAGACCGGATGCTGCCGTCCGAACTCGGAGAGAAAAATACCGCCCAGCATCCCGATCGGAACTCCAATAATAGTCGCAAAAAGGGTTATGTAGAATGTTCCTATGATGGCATTCGCCATACCGGCATCCTCTATCATATGCGGCGCGGTTCGTTTAGTGAAAAAATTCCAGTCCATCGCGCTCAACCCTCTCGACGCGACATCCCACAGTATCCAAACCAGAAATACTATTCCCACTAATGCAAAGATAAACGAAAAACCACGTACTGCGTAATCCAGAGCTCTCCTTGCTATTATTGGCCTTGATTGCATTCTTTATCTCTCGTGTTTTTTCAGTTTATTGATCCAAAGCTGTGCTATAACCTGGAAAATGAAGGTAATTGCGAACAGTATCAGCCCAAGCTCGATCAAGACGGACTTGAATGTCGGATCGTTGATAGCCTCGCTGAATTCAAGCGCGATTGTGGAGGCTATCGAGTTTCCGCCGGCAAAAAGCGACGATCTGATATCATGATTGTTGCCGATGACAAAAGTCACCGCCATTGTCTCGCCGATCGCGCGCCCTAGTCCGATAAACATGGCGCCGATAATCCCGCGAATACCATATGGAAAACTGATAAGACGCGTGACCTCCCACATCGTAGCGCCGGTGCCATGCCCGGCCTCTTTCAATACCGGTGGAACCATGTAGAGAACATCTCTCGATACCGCTGTAATAAAGGGAAGTATCATCAGGGCAAGAATTATTCCCGCTGTCAGCATTCCTATGCCGATAGGAGGTCCGGAAAACAGTACATTGAAAATCGGCCAGTTACCGAGATGCCCGCCGAGCCACGGCTCAACCTTTGTCTGCATCAACGGAACAAAGACGAACAATCCCCACATTCCGAAAATTATGCTCGGAATCGCCGCGAGAAGTTCAATTGCGCCGCCAATTATTTTAGCAAGAATCGGGTGCGACAACTCTACCAGGAACAACGCGATTATGATCCCCATCGGCGCTGCGATAGCCATGGCGATCAGGGTCGATACGAGCGTGCCGTAGATCGTACTCGCAGCGCCAAATTTTCCGGTAACCGGGTTCCATGTATTATTCCAGAGAAACGGCCATCCAAATTCCTTCATCGCGGGCAGTGAATTAACAAAAAGCACATACGCGATCGCCGCCATCACCGCGATTACCGCGATCGCCCCAGCCATTGTGACTCCACGGAAAATCTGATCGAGGGTGTTAGATCTCGGTCTTGTGCCTTGTTTATTCATAACTGATACGTGGTTGCGGTAATAGCCCGGTTTATCCATGTAAATTCGCTGGTAATTCCATGCGACTTTCAGTAGACAAGGTTTATATGGATCTTTTCATAAGTTTGACATTCCCTCTGAACATTATTATAACATTCTCGTTATAGGATTTCAGTATCAAATTCAGTGGGAGAAAAATATGCAATCAATCAAATACCCATTTCTCTTCTCTCTTGTCCTCACGGTCATAGCGATAACAGGCTGTCCTTCGCATCAATCCACCCAATCCGCTCCTGTCTCATTAAACGGGTCAGGCGCGACATTCCCCTACCCGATCTACTCCGCATGGGCTTACACTTATGAGGAAATTTCCGGCACAAAAATCAACTACCAGGGGATCGGGTCAGGCGGTGGAATCTCCTCAATCGAGGAAAAAACCGTCGACTTCGGCGCTACCGATAATCCCCTTCAGGTCGATGAGCTGAATGCGCACGGTTTGCTGCAATTCCCTATGATTATCGGAGGAATCGTGCCGGTAATCAATGTCCCGGGCTTCAATCCCGGCCAGTTGAAATTATCGGGGGACGCATTGGCAAAAATCTTCCTCGGTGAAATCACTAACTGGAGCAGTCCTTCGATCGCCGGACTTAATCCCGACCTGTCTCTTCCCGACCTCGATATCACTGTCGCACATCGCGCAGACGGTTCCGGAACGACATGGATTTTTTCAAGTTACCTGGACAAGGTTTCGACCGACTGGCACGAACGTGTCGGCGCCGGGAAATCGCTCGACTGGCCAGTCGGACTTGGCGCGAATAAAAACGAGGGTGTTGCGCAGAATGTCCAGACTGTACCCGGCTCGATCGGATACGTGGAATTCGCATACGCAGGGCAGAACAACCTGACATACTGCCAGCTTCAAAACAAAGACGGGAATTTCGTGGAACCGTCGATCGAGACATTCTCCGATGCCGCCGCGAATGCCGACTGGGTGAACGCCCCCGGTTTCTACATGGAGCTGGTCGATCAACCCGGCGCGAATTCATGGCCGATCGTCGGCGCAAGTTTCATCCTTATATATAAGGACCAGGCTGATTCCAGTATTGGTAAAGGTATGCTGGACTTTTTCGACTGGTGCTTCATGCATGGAAGCGAGCAGGCGATCGAGCTTGATTATGTCCCGATACCGGACAATGTAATCGAGATGATCAGAGCTAAATGGTCGAGCGAGATTACATCGGGTGGACAGAAAATCCGTGGATAGCTCTTTATAAAACATACTTTTTGGGCGAACCTCACGGGTGCATCCGGCAATTGATTTATTATCGGCATTAGGGATAATTGCCGAATAGAAAGGGATTGTTGAAAATTTACTGTTTCCTGTAATTATGTAGGACATGCTTTCCAGCTTGTTATTGAATGCCAGCAATCATAATGGTTTCAGTAACAAGCTGGAAAGCATGTCCTACATAAATTGAGTCGAAATCCAATTTTTCAATAGCCCTAAGAAAAACAGCGTACCGCCGGATTGAAACAAACTCTACTGTACGTAAAATCAAATCGCGGATGCACCCAACCTCACCTAAAAATAGCGTTTTCCTGGATTTCTGGTATGATAGCAAATCGCAATAAAATCATTTGGACTCTGGAGGTCCATTAAATGCGTCTCGCATCAATAATTTCAATACTGTTTTTAACCCTTGCACTGGCTGCAGCATGCAGTAATCAAACCGGTACCCCTCAACCTGCCGATAATAATCCTGCCAATCAGGCTAACCAGCAGGATACAACCGGCGACGAGGCGTCCGGTACTCAGCCGGAAGTACCCACCAATGAAAACGCGACTCCGCAGATCGGCGATCCGTCGACCTTCTCAGCCGATGTACAGACCGACCTTCCCGAAGGCTGGCGGCAGGATGTCCCACTGCTTGTCGGATTCGAGATCGACGATTTCCGCAAACAGGGCGACGGGATGATGGTGATCTGCCATGGGAGTCTGAATATCGACTCGGTAACCATGTTCTACAGCGACCTCGACGGCTGGCAGAAAAATGAGACCCCGGAACGTCCGTGGATCACCGAAAACAGTTCACGAAGGCTGACCTACATTCGCGATAATTCAACCCTTCTGATCACCCTGGACGAAAAAGATGGCGTACTCAATATGAGAATACTGGTTGTCGTAACCGCGGCATAGACCTTAAAATTTTTCAAAATTGAAAATCCCGAAGGTGTCGCATTCGGGATTTTTGTTGTACCCCCTCACTCCCTGACCGCTCTCTAAAAGTGGAGAGGGGGTGAGGTCGTGTGATAAGATTTAGCTCCCAAAAAATCCCTGGGGGGCAAAATCAATTATGCCTGAACACGAATACTTCGATCCCGGATATCCGGAACTTTTAATCGAAAATTTCAAATCACAGAAAACTATGCGATGGCTGGGAGCGAATCTTACCGATTTGAAACCCGGTTACGCAGAGGTCACGCTTCCATGGCGCGAGGAATTTACCCAGCAGAGCGAATCGGTGCACGGGGGACTGCTCGCGACAATCGCGGATAACGCGGGCGGCTACGCCGCTTGGACGCTTGAACCGAATGATTCAAATATACTGGCGGTGGAATTTAAGATCAACCTCCTTGCCGAAGCGAAGGGCGATCCGATAATCGCGCGTGGGCATGTCGTGAAGCATGGCAGGACATTGACGGTTTCAAGGATCGATATTTATTCGGTTGAGGATGGGAAAGAAATTCTGTGCGCGATCATGCAGCAAACGCTGATTTGTATCAGGAAGTAAGGGCTTGCTGAAGTAAATGAAACGACTATTCCGGTCGCTTGTGATCGGGAAATTTCCTTTATCTTTAAATATGGGCGCGGCATAATAATTAAGGGATCACCCGGATTCCCGATTCCGGCTTTGGAACCGGAACTATGGGATACCGGGTGTTCCCCATATTTGAACGCGTTCATTATCCGAATTCAGTTCAGTCAGCTTTGAATTTCTCGATCGCTTCTGTCACGCCCTCGAGTTCCTTCTCAAGCTCAGACTTGTACTTCTCAAGATGTTCGATTTTCTCCGTCGATGAGACGAACCGCCGTTGGACGGTCGGACCGCAGCAGCATTGTGCTTCCGGCTGTCTCATCATAGCGCTATGACCATGGATCGCATGAATGTCCGATTCGCAGCAATCCATGTTTCCGCGCTTCACGATGACAACCTTGCATTCTTTCGTATCTTCGGGTCTACACATATTATGTTCACCTCCTTTCGTATTTGGGTGAATATTGAAACAATTTCAGTTATTTAGTGAATACTGAATTAGTTTGCAAAAAAATTACCCCTTTTTTCTAAGTTTCTCAATCCTGCCCTGGACTTCGTCAAGTTCCTTCCTGAGCCGTTTTTCGTACTCCTTAAGATCTTCCACGCTTTCGACCGGCTTCCTGATTTTAGCCTTGATAATGTGCCTGTGGCCGCTACATCCGCATTCACAAACTCCCGACAGAATTTCTCCGCATCTTTCAAGGACTTTGATTTCAACATTATATGGGATGAAATAACCCTGGCGTTCGTCGTTTACAAGCCCCGCATATTTCAACACTTTAAGATGCTGCGAAACCGCGGATGAGCTTATGCCAAGAGCTTCCGCAAGTTCATTTACGCATAGAGGGCCTTTCTCCTTGAGAAGCTCTATAATTTTGAGCCTGGATTCGACGCCAAGCACCTTGAATAATTCTGCCCGTTTGCTTTGCATAAGAAATAACTATTTAAGTAGTCGCTAATATACTACAATGCTTATTGGCCGTTGTCAAGTATTATTTTTAATTTTTCCCTTATGCCTGGAATCCCTGATATACGCCAGCCATTGCAATGATAAATCCCGCCAATCCGAGGATGCTCATTCCTGCAAAAAAGATTTTTTTTACGAAAAATTGATCGATAACGAGCGAAATCGCGCCCAGGACAAGACCTATCTCAAGGAACAACGCCGACAGGTCGAAAAAATCCCCGACATGGTTCAGCCGGTTTACGGTCTGTTCCCATTCCTGAGCGCCGACAATTTTTCCCATTTCCCCATCGACATCCTGAGCCCAGTTCTCCTCCCCCACGACATCCGATCCCTCCAGAATTTCGGTTTTTTCATTATTATATTTTTCAATTTTAGCCTGGAAATCGGAAAGTATCGAGCGCAGAGACTCCTCCTGTTCAGGCAGCACACTTCCTGCCGCAAGAAGACTCTCGATAATCGCGTACTGGCCTTCGACCAGCGTCTGCTTGATACTTTTCGACGTGTACCATGAGTATGCCGACGCTTTTTCATTTTCCGCAATCATCATATTGCCGCTGAACCTGTCCGAAATAAGGTTGGATATCGCCAGAATCGCGGCAAGGAATGCGATGACAACGCCGCAGATTATTTCATACCTGTCTTTCCGGTCGTGCATCAGTTCATGATTTGTCTTTTCCAATGTAAATCCTCCATACGGAAAAAATACCTGCCAGATGATATTTCCCATCGAAGGAAATCGCAAGGTGTTTCAGGCAATGCAAGAATATTTGCAGTTCACAAGCAGGACATATATAATTTCTATAATAATTCGAAAAGGATAACCATTATGTCAAAAGCTTGTATCGCATGTGGAATGCCCATGGACTCAACAGACGATTTCGCGATGGGTGACAAATCCAAGAAGTACTGTAAACATTGTTGCCATCCCGACGGGACCATGGAGTCTTACGAAGAAAAGCTCAAGTCGTTTACTAAGTTCTTAATAAAGACTAAGGGGCTTGATAAGATTCGCGCAAAGGAAAAAGCCGTAGAGATCATGGCGGAACTGCCAGCATGGAAAGGCCGAGGAACCTAGCTGGCTATTTCTTAACGGGGGCAGGCACACGATTTTGCCGTGCGGAATTTTGAAATAAGTGAAGTTCAGTTTGACGTCAAAATCGTGAACCTGTCCCCTACTGTAAAACGGTTACGTGACTTTCGACCGGTTGCGCATTAAAATCCCCGGAATGCCAAAATACGCGCCATGGATAGTACTGTCATTTGTCACCCTTATGTCGGGCGCTATTTTTGCCATGATCAAGTACATGGGGCAGTATGTTTCCCCGGTCGAACTTCTGCTCATCCGATTCCTTCCAACTTCCCTGCTATCGATTATACTCATCCTGATTTTTTATCGCCGGTCTTTTTTAGGAACATTTTTGAAAACATGGTGGTACTTCATCCCGAGAGAGTTAGTAGCGATTTTCGGCTATCATCTCATATTGATTTACTGCGAGACCGTGTTGACAGCCGGAGTTACAGCGTTAATTGTCGGAACATGGCCTGTAATGACAATAATACTCGCATCGCCTACGCTTAGGGAGAAAATTACGAGATGGAAAATTACAGGCGCCATACTTGCATTTATCGGGGTGGCAGCGGTCGTATTGACAGGAGCGGGTCATGAGGCTGGGAAGCTTGCGATACCCGCGCTGGTTTGGGTTAAATTTTCGGTGCTCCTTCTGATCGCCCCTTTGTCTGCGGCGATTGTGACTATTGTGACCCGATGGTACCTGAGCATTCGCAAGGAGGAGGAGCATCCCGATAGTTTGCAGATGTCCCTGATATGCCGCCTGCTTGCGGGTTTTTATGTGATGACCGTCTACGCATTTCGGCACGACCCTTCCTCGATAGTTGATAAACTTGCAGTTGTGCCTGTTGCATTCTGGATTCTTGCTGCGGTAATTTCGTTTCACCATTCTTTATTCGGATTCTGGCTTCTGAACTGGTGCATACAGAAACTGCCAGCCGCCAATGTCGCGCTATTCTCCTATCTCCAGACTGCTTTCGCGCTTGTCATCGCGACTCTATTCCTTGGCGAGGAGATTACCTTCATGAAGATCTTCGGGGCGGTATTGATCGTTGCGGGAGTGATTCTCGCGAATTTTGAAACGTGGAAACAGGACAGGATGGCGGATGTCAGCGAGCAGGGAAGGATCGGTTGATGCTTTTATTATGGATTATCTACTATTCAATTCTTCTGTAAACGCTCACCTGCTCGTTTGAGTATATCTCGACAAAATCGTCATTGATGCGCCGCTGGATATCATCGTAAATTTCCGGCTCATGCTCCTTAATGATAGAGTGGAGAAGCCTGTATTGATCGTCGAGGATGATAATATCCGGCACCTTCCCGCTGAAATAACCGTATGTGTAGTCATCGATAATGTTTGGAGTGAAACCGAACTCGAAAGCGATTTCCGGCATTCCCATGACGAGCGTGGAATCGTCGATATTTTCCCTGAGAACATCGATTACAGGCATGTAAATTCTGTGGAAATCGTCCACCTGAATTCGCCGCAAATTCACGCCGAGTTGCAATGCAATAAGGATCACAAGCATCGCGACAATCCCGACCTTCATCTTTCCGGCATTGCCCCAGATCGAGATAATCCAGGCAGCAAGGATCGATGCATATAACGGCAGAATATAGACAAGGTAGCGGGGTTGTTTGTTGTTGAAGAAAATCGCGAAAGTGAAGAAAAAGACCAGAAACAACCAGAGAAGGGTTTGTATCCCAGCACTTTTAGATCTTCTCGCGACTAGGAAAGACCCGACCACCCCGACGATATATACAACGAGTATGAAGATTTTCAATTTTGCTATTCCCGATCCCGGCGCACCGATTCCATACTCGAAAAGGTACCGGTCGGAAAATTCACGGACAAATTGAGATAAAATCAGGAACGATTCATGAACACGTCCGCCAATGTTCGATCCGAACTGGTCTCTGAACGCCTGGGGGTCCTGCAGAATATAAATCCCCCAACCGGTTGCGCCTAAAATGTACGGAATCGATGCAAGGAGAATGTGTTTGATCCTGATTTCCTTTCGGTCTAAATAGAGGTTGAGGAACACCATCCCGAAAAGAGCCAGAATCCCGTTCGGGTGCGTGAGTCCGCTCAACACCACAAGAGTGTGCCCGGTAAGAATCGCGAGGGAGAGGTTCTTTTTACGAAGGGACAGGTAGGACGCAAACGATGCGAACGCGAGCGCGGTACACATCATGTCCATACGTCCGTCCGCGGCGGAGTTTATGAAAATAAAATCGACCGAGGTCAGCCCCATCGCGAGAATTCCTGCAGATCGGTTCCCGGAAAGGCTGGTAACCATGGAAAATATCGAGACGAGAGCGATCAAGCCGAAAAAAACCGATAAGAATCGCATCGAGAACAAGCTGAATCCGAATATTTTGTACCATAATGCCTGAGCGAGGAAATGAAGCGGTGGAAGCCAATAGGTGTGCTTATCAATACGCGTCCACTGCGATCCCGCAGTTTCTTTGATCGTAGTTCCCATGTTCCCGTGGTAGACGAGGTTGTATGCCGGACATGCGAACCACGCTTCATCGTGCCATGGTTGTTTTGTGTCGATAGTGAGCCACGAGACAGCGATGAAAACAATCACGATGGCAATGATAATCAGAATATTTGTTTTCGAGTGGATCATGTCTGGATAAAGGCAGACTCCCATTCCGGGAGCATTATAATTCATGCGCTGGACGTATGGGAAATACCGCCATGCAAATTCTCATATTTATCATTTGACACGATTTATCAATTTTGATATTATTTTATTAAGGAGTAAAGAACGAGTTTCGCAGGACTCAGCTTCATTGAGAGGAAATTTTAAAAAAAAACAAAGGTGATCGCCATGAGTAAAGGAATTGCACACCAGTTAATTGTCCTTTTGTTAGCAGTATTCGCATTCAGCCTTGGATGTTCGTCGGGAGGAAACAACACGAATCCCATATTGCCCGATGAAAACCAGCAATCAGTGAATTTATCAGCGGGGAACCAGACTGTTTCATCTGTCGATAATCATTACCTACTGGCCTATAACATGATTTACGTCGACCCGACCGATCCGGATAATCCGACATTTGAGGTTGTCCCGGTCCGAGCGACATCGATCCACCTGAATATTCTGAAATTGCTCGAAGTCGGGCCATGCACAAACTGCTTCAAAATTACGGGTTGTACTAAGCTGGCACCACTGGACTTCAACATTGATATCGAGATCACTCACCCGATTTCGGACATGACTTACACGGTTTTCGATACCCGTTCGATAATCATGCTCAACGGGGCCCACAGTTTCCCTGCATCCGGCCTTCTCTTGTCGGACAATACTATGGGGGATACGGAGTTCATGGATCCTGACGGATACACCGCCCTCTTCAACGC
>JAPKYR010000205.1 GCA_026394215.1 bacterium | reverse complement strand
TAAAAATCAAGAAGTTCTGCCGCATTATTTTCATCAATATCTTTACCGAAACCCGCAATTTCCACGCTTGGTCCATAACTGATTCCGTCGTAACGGGCTAAATTACTTGACGCTTCCGCGGGCGCGATAATGTAATAGGCTGCAAGCAACGTATCGAATGAGTTGATTTTTACTTCCTTGACAGATTTCGCATGATCCTTGAACCAATTCACGTTCTTCGAGAATACTGTCTTCACTCGCTCATCGACCCAGTCGGCGTAACTTACATTCAGTACCCCAACCCGGAGGTCTTCTATCCCATCCTCTATATGCGCAAGATAATCCTCGGCGGGAGTAGTTACTAATGTGCTGTCATGTTTGTCGGGGCCTTCGATTATCCCAAGCACCCGGGCTGATCCGCGAACAGTCGCCGTTATCGGGCCGATCTGGTCAAGCGATGAGGCGAACATAATCAGCCCATACCGCGAAACCCGGCCGTATGTAGGCCTCAGCCCCACGTTTCCACAGAATGCGGCAGGCTGCCGGACGCTTCCACCAGTATCGGATCCCAGCGCGAACGCCGCATAACCCGCCGCGACCGCTGCCGCCGAGCCTCCGGACGATCCTCCCGGGACTCTCGACAGGTCAAATGGGTTGCAACTTGGTCCCCACGCGGAATATTCGGTGCTGGAGCCCATGCCGAATTCATCCATATTGGCTTTCCCGACCATTAAAAATCCGGCTTCGGTGACACGGGCGTCCACTGTAGCGGTATATGGGGGAATAAAACCGTCAAGGATTTTACTGGAGCAGTTTGTCTGCACCCCGAAAGTACAGATATTATCTTTTATGATGCAGGGAATTCCCCTGTACGGCTGATCGTAATCGGGAGGATGTTTAACCTGCTCACCTGCACGATCGAATGTATCTCTGTTCAGGGCATTCAATTCCGGCTCGACAGCGTCAACTCTCTTCTTAGCTTTCTCAAGCAGTTCACGAGGTTTGATTTCGCCGCTATCAAGCTCGGCTTTGAGATTCTCAATTGTTATTTCGTTAAATCTCTTCATTATTGCTGGTACTAATTAACGCCCGGCTCACTTCCCGCCGGAATCGCCCGAATCCGGAATTTTCGGCGCCAGGAAATATTCCGACGTCCTGAGACGGGTATTCGACAGGGCGTCGTCTCGTGTGAGAGTTTCCTCCGGCTCATCGTCTGAAAACGGAAGCCGTACAGGATTGATATGAATAGTCGGATCGACGTCGGAAATGTCCACATGAGACAAAACGCTGAAATGCTCGAGGATTTTCCTGAACTCATCCCTGTGGATAGCCATGGAAGGCGCAAGGGGATCGAGCCTTGCCAGTTCTACGACCCTTAGAAATACGTCGTCCGTAATCGCCCCGGCCAGACTGTTTTCCGCGCTTTTAAATTTATGCTCGTCCATATCCGATCCGTTTTTTTATCTTACCCGGAGAACGCAAGGGCATAGATAAACGCCACGTCACGCTCGCGTTCAAAAGCAATCGGCGTATTATATCAAAATTAGGCCGTGGTTGCCCATAATCTTACCAATCACGTTCATGTCGATAAGGTATATAATCTCACGCTGGAGGAGAAGTGGCGGTTTAGCCCATAAAAAAAAGCGGACTATCGACTCAGTCGACGCCCGCTTGATTTTTTTTATACCACATGAGCATGAAATCGTCAAGGTTCGGAATTTCCGCGAGCATGAGTGCGAAATCAAGCACCTTATCTGTCAGCCGAGGTGCTAATGACAGGCCATGATGCGCGGTCATTAATACCTTGCCTTCGGATGTATCACAGCTATCCCGCTCGTGGAGAATTCCGGGACGATTTGATGGCGGTCAGTGAGGGAGAGGCCGATTGTCTGCCAGTTTAAAATTTCCTGAATCTTGGATTGGTCGGATAAATCGGGCCAGAGGGCGTAGCCGGGAGATACGCCGAGTACTGGAGTGTTTGGGGGAAGGTTGAGATCAAGCGCGATTCGGGATCGTATCAGCCTCGCGACAATTTCCGTGAGCAGGGCGCATAAATCGGACCATTCGAGCGACAGCGCAAGCTGGTTGGCGGATTCGAGTTTCTGGTACGTATCGACAGCTACGCTGCCCAGTGTCGCGACATAGGGGATCAGGTAATCCTCATCGTTGAGCCAGTTCGGAACGGACTTCTTCTTGTCCGGGAATGTAAATGTATAAAGCATATCGCGGGTTTCCGTGCGGGCTTTATCATCGGCTTTCAGTTGGATCGTCTGTCCCGATTTTGAAATACCGAAAAATCCGTAAAGGCCTTTTGGGTCGAGGACTGTCTCAAAACCAGTCGCATCCATCACAGCCTGGATTGTCACAGCGGGATCGAGATGAAGCGAAGCCCTGTCTTCATCGGTGATTCCCGACAGGATATCTTCAATGGAGAACTGGGTCAGAGAAACTCCGATGAATGGAGGGTTTTCAGGTTTAGAATATTTCGGTGTTGCAGGCTTTGTAAATCTTTCTTTTTCTGAATCGGGTTTTATTGGCTTCGCCTTGTCGTCTTGCTCCTTGAGGACCTCTTTCGGGTCCTCCCCGTTCGCCGTTCGGCGCAGAAACTCCAGCCAGGCGGCGTACTTCTTGGCCATCTCTGAGTCGTCGTTCACCGGGTCGCCGGTGCCGACTGCACCCCTGAGGGCGCCGCCGGCGGAGGACGCTCCATGGATTTCAGCTTTATCGGTTTTCTCACCTGCGAGTTCCCGGCAGATATCGAGTGCGCCAAAAGCATCCTTCGCGTAATACACTCCACCCTTATGCTTTTCGCCGTTCACAATCGAGAATTTTTTCGCCAAGCCAGGACTCACCGCTGCCCCGCCGATTATCACCGGGACATCGAGATTATTTTCATGAAGGGCGGCGACATACGATCCCATCTCGGAGGCTGTCGCGACCAGCAGCGCCGAAAGTCCGACCGCCATTGGCTTCTCGCGCCGGACAGTTTCGACCACATCATTCACCGAGACCTGTTTTCCCAAATCTATCACATTAAAACCATTGTTCGAGACAATCGCCTTGACGAGATTTTTTCCGATATCGTGTACGTCGCCAAAAACTGTCGCGAGTACAATCGTCCGCCCTTCCTTCATGTCGCCTGATCCGAGCAACGGTTCGAGATATTTGAGAGCTTTCTTCATTATCTCTGCGGACCTCAGGACATGCGGGAGAATTGTCTCGCGACGCTCCATACGGTCGCCGACTTCCTTCATCGCGGGAAGTAGAATTTCGTTTACGACATCAACCGGGGACGATTTTTCCAGGCACGCATCGATCAAATCTTCAATCCCGGATTCCTTCCTGTCGAGAATCGCGTTTGTCAGCCATTGCTCCGGAGAGTGAACGATCTCGCGCTCCGGGATTTTTATTTTCTGCGTCTCCTCCGACTCGGTATATTTGATCAGCCTTTCAAGGGCGTTGTCGCGACGGTTGAAGATCAAATCGTCAGCAAGCTCGATCTGTTCAGGGCTGAAATCGTGGAACCCGCCGACATCGAGAGGATTCACAATCGCAGCGGTGAGGCCGTTCTGAATCGCGCGATGGAGAAAAACGGCATTGATGAGCTTCCGCGCGGGAGGATTAAGCCCGTAGGAAACATTGCTGATCCCCAGAATCGCGCCGCATTGCGGATATTTCGCACGGACGGTTTTGATTCCCTCAAGTGTCGACTTTGCCATGTCGCGATATTCGCCCTCACCGGTCGCGAGAGTGAATGTCAGAAGATCGAACAGAATCGATTCCGGCGGAAGGCGGTATTCATCGACGATTAACGAATAGAACCTGTCCGCGACTTCGATTTTCCGCCCGACCGATTTCGCCATGCCCTTTTCATCAATCGTCATAGCGACAATCGCGCCGCCGTACTTTTTAATATATCCAAGTACCTTTTCCGCTTTTACACGATTTTCAAGATTGATCGAATTTACAATTCCGATTCCCGGATTGTTTTCAAGCGCGGATTTCACCGCGTCGGGATTTATAGAGTCGATCATGATGGGGAGCGGAACCTCGGACGCGATGCGGTGTACGAGATATTGATAATCGCCCGGTTCATTATCGCGGCCATCGACCGCCAGCGCGAGATCGAGCGCCATCGCGCCCGATTCATTCTGCTGGTTCGCGATATCTACTATACCCGGCCAGTTTTCAGCCAGGAGCATCTTCTTGAATTTTTTGCTTCCGAACGAATTCAGCCTCTCGCCGATTATCAGCGGGCTTCCTTCCGGCTGGATTTCCTGCGACGTCATGGCGGATGCGAGTCCGAATATCCTTCGCGGTTTCAATCGGGGTTTAAAAATTTCCAGTACATTTTTGAGCTCCCCGATATATTCCGGCGACGTGCCGCAGCATCCGCCCACAATCTCAACCCCCATTTTGAGGAACGGGATCATCGCCTCGGCGAATTTTTCCGGCGGAAGTGTATAAGCCAGCCTGCCATCGACACTCGCGGGCATGCCCTGATTCGGAAATACGATCACGGGAATCGGCGAATGCTCCGAAAGAAATCGAACCGCGTCGGTCATTTCGGACGGGCCTGTCGCGCAGTTCAATCCGAAAACCTCGACCCCCATCGCCAATGCGACATTCAGCGCGGCATCGATCGGGGTACCCATCAGCATCCGGCCGTTCATGTGAAGCGAAACCGAGCCCCAGATCGGGACAGTCCTTCCCGTTTTCTCAATCGCGTCGCGGCATCCGATGATCGCGGACTTGAATTCGAGAATATCCTCCGATGTTTCAACCAGAAGGACATCCACGCCGCCCTTGATCAATCCTTCAGCCTGAATCGCAAACGAATCCGCCAACCGCGAAGGTGAAAGGCCTTCGTAGTCGGGCATTGTCGGAAGCAGTCCCGACGGTCCCATCGATCCGATTACATATCCGCCTTCTTCATCCGCGACACCGTGCGCGATTTCCGCTGCAAGGCGGTTAAGCTCTAATGCGTCATCGCGAAGTCCCCACTCTTCAAGCTTGATCGGAGTGCCGCCGAAAGTATTTGTCTCAACCATCACCGCGCCCGATTTAAAAAATCTTCGATGGATATCCGCGATGATATCCGGGCGCGTCCTGTTGAGGATTTCATTGCAACCGGGATGGCCGCCGAAATCCCCCGGCTTCAGATCGTACGACGAAATGGTCGAACCCATCGCGCCGTCGAATAGAACCGGAGCGGATGAAATCAAATCATCAATATTTCGATTTTTTGCGTTGAAAGCTGTCACCTGTTGCCTGAAAGAAGATTCTTCGCGTACTCCATCAAATCGATCGCAGGCCTCACGCGCCCCTGAGGAGTCGCGAATTGCAATCCACGGACATACGGAAGGATAACAGAAATCAATTTTTTCGCCACATCCATCCCGACTTCCTTTTCCTTTTCCGCGGAGCCCGCGTTCTGCATCGCAAGCATGATCCAGTCCGGAATCGTCACGCCCGGAACCTCATGATGAAGAAATTCCGCGTTTTCAAGCGACTGAAGCGGCCAGATTCCGCCGATTATCGGAACCGGATCCGTGTCCCGTTCCGCAAGATATTTATCCGATTTTTCGATAAACGTCAAGAGCGCGTCCGGATCGAAAACCGGCTGCGAAATCGCGTACTCCGCGCCAGCGTCGATTTTCCAGAAATATCTTTCGATTTCGAGATCGACATTCACCGCCGTCGGATTCACGCCGACGCCTATCAGAAACCCAGTCGGATCGCCGATCGAACGAAGTCCGACGTCGATTCCGTTATTAAGCGCGTTCGCGAGATTTGTAAGGCCGATCGAATCGATATCGAAAACGGCGGTCGATTTCGGATAGTCGCCGATGACCGGCGGATCGCCCGTAAGCAGAAGGACGTTCGCAAGCCCCATTGAATACAGGCCGAGAAGGTCCGACTGCATCCCGAGAATATTCCGGTCGCGGCAGACATAATGAAGGATCGGCTCGATACCGACGTCCTTCCAGATTCGCATCGCGGTCGCCATAACCCCGACCCTTGCCGACGCGCGCGGTCCATCGGGAATATTTACCGCGTCGAATCCGGCCTCTTTCGCTTTCTGCGCCCGTTCCAGAGCGCGATCCATCTTCCATCCGCGCGCAGGAGTTATCTCAAGTGAGAAAACATACTCGCCTTCCGAAATTTTTCTGCCAAGCTCCGACTTCTGATTCATCGGAATTGCTTCTGTATGAACCTGCCCGTTTTTTTTCACAGTTCCCGGAGACCGCACCCCGCCTGCGAACTGCTTCATCCGTATAACCGCCGCCATCGCGCGAATATGCTCCGGCGTCGTACCGCAGCATCCACCGATAATTCGCGCCCCCGCCCTCATGAAACGCTGCGCGTATTTCGCAAAATAATCCGGCGACGTGAGATAAATCACACGCCCGTCGTAATTTTTGGAGATGCCCGCATTCGGCTGCACAACGAGCG
>JAPKYR010000126.1 GCA_026394215.1 bacterium | reverse complement strand
AACCTCGATCAGTTCTCGGGCACTTTGTCGGGCGACGAAACTATCGAGATCAGCGGGACACAATCGGATGGCACTACAGTTTCAGATTCTTTCGCGATAACCGGTACCACAACTCTGAACGACCTTCTTACGGAGCTGAATACGGTATATAACGACGCGACGAATCCGCCATGGGAGACACTTGTCACTCTCGAACAGGGGAAATTGGTATTTCGCGACCAGGTATCCGGTTCAAGCGAAACGCAGGGGTCGGTGTATTTCAATGAACCCGCGGATACCGTGAGCCTGGGTATGGGAACTTTTGTTACTGTCGATCAGGGTGTCGACGATATCAGCCAGACGATAAGGACGTCGGGTTTCACTGTCGCGGCAAAAGGAAAGCATATTGTGCAGGGCACCGAGGGACGAGGCGGAGTGGTGACAGGCACAGTAAGCTTGAATGCCGATACGATTCTCGGTTCATTGGGAGTAACAGAATCCAGCCTTTTCACAATCGATCGCGATAACGGAGCCGGCGCGGTAGACCCGGTCACGGTTTTCGGAGTGACTTCGAGAAGTACTGTACAGGATTTGACCGACGCAATAAACGCTCAGGTGCAGGGTGTTACCGCTCAGCTTGTCGATGATGGGGCGGGGGCATACAACTTGCAGATAATCGCGAATGAAGGCGGCAGGGATTTCCGATTGACCGATGATGTAACCGGAAACGGGATTTTAGAAAATGTACTCAATCCCGATACCGGCACCACCGATACAGATATAAGCACATTAGCCGATGCGGCCTTGAGCTCTGTCGATGCTGCGACCACAAGCGCAAGCGATTACACATTTGTCACGATTTTCACTCCGACGAACGGAGGTCCGGTGCAGCGCCGGGCGGTGGTCGGTACTGATGGAACATCAATTACCGATTTGATAACCGGCGTGGAACTGCAGGGATACGGCGGCGCGTTCAACGAAGGCATCGCGCTGTTTTATACCGACAAATCCGATGAACTTGTTGTCGGACCGGCGACATCCCAGTACCTGCTGGGCGCGAGAGGGGTAGCGGATCCGTCGAACACTTCTACACCCGCAACAAATATTTACACTACTATGGATAATGCGGGGCTGGATATCGCAGTCACATCAGGGACAATCACGATAAACGGAGTGCAGATAACAATCGACAACACCTCGACACAGACTCTCGATGAAGTAATGGGGTTGGTGAACTCATCGGGCGCCGGGGTGGTTATGGAATACGATTCCGTATTCGACAGATTCGTCATTTACAGGCCTGATGCGGGCGCTGCGAACAATATATCGTTAGGGGGGGTTGGGGATACCTCGAATTTCTTCACCGCGCTTGGCCTTCAGGGCGCCGCTGGACCGGTGCAGTTTTCCGGCAGCGTCAAGGACGACATGGAAACCGGAAGTTCTCTCGCATATTCGGGTCTGACAATTCCGGTTGTGAGCGGCACGTTCACAATAAACGGCGTAAAAATTACCGTAAACTCCGGCGCAGACAGCCTTGATGATATTATCAAGCGGATTAACGACTCGAGTGCCGGAGTAATCGCAACATACGATTCCAGTTCGGATCATCTGGTACTCACCCAGGACCTTAATGAACCTCCCTATTACAATCAGATACGAATCGGCAGCGCGACCGACACATCCAATTTCTGGACCTCGATGCGTTACACTGAAACTTACCAGCAATCTCAGGGGATCGGAATAACACGTACCAAGGCTGAATTTACCGTAGATGACCAGTCATATATCAGGGATACGAACACTATCGATGATGTATTGACAGATGTTACTTTAAGCATAAAAGGTATAACCAGCGACCCGATAGCCGTTGATGTAACGGCAGATACTTCGAAAGCCCTTACCGCTATCGCGAATTTTGTCAAATCATACAATGAGCTGCAGGAAGTACTTACCGTCGATCCTCTTTCTGAAGATGATCGTAGCTATCTGACTCCTCTGACAGACGACCAGAAATCGAAACTAACTGCCGATGAGATCAGCGTCTATGACCAGAACAGGGAAGATTTGTGGATTCAGGATACTCTCATCAGGTCATCGACATTAAACCGGCTTGATTCATCCCTGAGGCTTAATCTACTCACACCGATCCGGAGCGCAGCCGACGATGCGATTAAGATGCTCGCAGATCTGGGGATCAATACCGGCGATGTCGGCCTTGGAGTAACTGACGCGACCTCATCTTATCTGGTTACCGATTCCACCGATTACGATACAATCTATGCTGAGCTGGAAAGCAACCAGACGCTACAAACTGCATTAGAAGATAAAGCGGATGAGGTTTTTGCGCTGTTCGCAAACGACATGACCTCCAATGCGACGATGACCGGGAATATCAGCGTTGCATACGGGATATCGCTTGCGGCTCCATTGAGGTTCAGCATCGGAAACGGGGCAGTCTCGGCGACTGTGGAATTCGGCGTCGGTTACCATACATCAAGCCAGATACGATCCGACATCGCAAACGCGCTGTCGCAGGTCGGACTTGGGAATAGTGTTCTCGTATCGCAGACCGATGGCGGATTTCTCGAATTCACGGCACAAACCGATTCCGGACGCGCGAGGATCTCGATCCAGGATCTTGGCGGCGGCGAGAGCCTTGCCAATAAACTTGGAATCGCATCGCAGACCGTCTATGGCCAGGAGGCAAGCCTTAACGCAGGATTATCGCGGCGTCTGGATACATTTCTCGATGGGTACACAGGAACCGGCGGAGTTATCCAGGAAAAAATCAAGACGGGCGGACTGATCGACGAGGAGCTCCTTCGCATCAGCAACCGTATCGATGATTATGAGTATCGCCTCAGCCTTTATGAGACACGTTTGAGAGATCAGTTTACCCAGATGGAACTCGCGCTAGCATCGTTCCAGACGACAAGCCAGTACCTTACGGCACAATTGAACGCGTCATCGAGCACATCGAGCAGCAGTGGTATTTCAGTATCGGCTTAGAATTCAGGATTTCTACGAAGTGCACAAGGTTTTGTAATAGTGTAAAATGTGGGTACTAACTGTAGGGACATGAATCTATGGAAATAATGATTGACGGAGTATCGAGGGACTTAGCCGTCGGTAGTATAACCACATTCGGCGAGTTGATGGATCATATCAAGAATGAGGT
>JAPKYR010000114.1 GCA_026394215.1 bacterium | reverse complement strand
CTGCTGAATAAAGACCTCTTAACATAAAGCACCGTACGATGGGTAATGTCCCGTGTACAATGTTTTTTATCGGATGGAATGGGGAAGTCTATATATTCTAATAGAGATTATTGATGATTTTTTATATGTAAAATGCGACTCTGGCGCATTCTTGGCACCAAAAATAATGCGCCGGAGTCGCATTTTACGATCAGGGCTGGACCACGATGATTATATCAATCGAGTCGGAACCGCCCTTGCCGTCATTAACTTCGCACGTAATTGTGCAGGTTGCAGGATCGGATGGGGCGTGCCAATTGGCGACGTTCTGGTTTATTGAATTGAAAGCGCCCTGGTCTGAGCTCCAGTTATATGTGAGCGCGTCACCATCGGGATCATTTACAGTCAATGTGATTTTAACAAGTGTATCGGGTGGGACCGGGTTATCGGTATCAAGAATCCAACTCTGGATGACCGGAGCGTGGTTCTCGAGGACTTTTATCGGTACGGTCTGCGAGGTGCTTCCGCCTTTCTGGTCGGTGACAATAATAGTAAGCTGGAAATCGCCTGCGACAGGGCTTATCCACTTAGCTTCCCCGTCACCCTTATGCGAGAAATATCCGCCTGTAGCCTGCCAGGTCCATTCAAGAGGGGTATTACCATCCGGATCGTCGGCAGTGGCGGTGATTGTAATTTCCTCGTTAATGTAAGGCTGGGTGCTGCTGATTTCAAGATCCGATATGACCGGCTGTTTATTTGAATCCACAAGCACGGAAACATGTCCCACAGACGGGGAACCATAGTGATCGCCAACTATGATGTCGAAAGTGTATTTCCCTGTCACAACAGGCGCTACCCAGACGCATGGATTTTCATTGTATACGATAAAAAATTCGTTTGCATTGAGGATTTCAGTTGTCAAACCGTCGCGTTTGACAGCCCAAGCGAAGGTGTACCAGCCGGGGTCGGGATTTTCGCCTGCATCCGGGTCGGTATAACTGACCTCTATAGCGACTATGCTTCCGGGTTCGACCTGGAGAATATCGGCGGGAACTACCGACACTCCATCTACAGTGAACGAGAAGCTGTTGATAACGACAGGTTTATTTGTTTCCTTTGCAGTCTTGTTACATCCCAATGAAAGGGCAACAAAGGCAGCCATTAAGATTACTATCGCTATCCGTCTGAAATCACATGTGAACATTTTAATAACCCTCTCCAGGTTTTTGATAGTAAAATGTATTTATGTATCAATAATCAAGTTTTCAAATCCACCGCCGACTGATTACCCGTTGCTGTCGCCGGAGCTTTCAGATGAGTCTTCGGTCGAATCCCCGGTTTCATTCGGAGTTTCCCCATCCGTATTTTCATCGTTCGTAATTATTTCGCCAGTTACCGGATCGATAGTATGAGGTCCGGGAACCGAATAACCGCTGCTTCCGCCGATATTGAAAAGATTATAGGGATCGAATTCGGGTTGTTCATCAAGCCAGCGGATAGTTTCAGCAAGGCCGGTAAGAATCGGGTTAGCCCGTGTAATTGACAGGTAATGAACGGAATGCCACGCGAGGTCAGGCTCTTCGAAACCCTCGCCCGGAATCGGGAATGAGGGTACCAGCAGACGTCTTCCGGCACTGATTCCGGCGATATCGAGGCTGTTGAGATATCTGAGATAGGCTATAAGGAAAGCTTCCGCATGGTATCGTGCAGTGACCTCATCCATATCCGCGGGAATTTCAATCCCGGACATCATGCGGAGATTATCCACAAGCGACAATTTTCTAATTATGGCGAGTAAAGTGAGCATAACCGGATCGTTCGATGAGTAAGGTACGATCTGGTCGGCGGGTATTTCGGGCTGACCGGTGACGATATTGATGCCGCGAATATCGACCTGCTTGATGAGATACTCGCCGGGGAACAGAACGTTGTCAAGATTATCCAGAATCTCAGAGCCCAAGGGAATGAGATATGGATCGGTAATAGTGTAGGGATTCGGCGAGTCAGAGCCATAATCCCGCTCTTCCGTTTCCTCAGCCACATGCGGCGTGATAACGATAATAATCTCGGTCCGATCCCTGATTTCTCTTGTTCTCCTGAATAGTGAACCGATAAGGGGAAGGTCGCCAAGCAGGGGGATCTTATAAGTTCTAGTTTCAAGCTCGGTCGAGATAAGCCCGCCGAGAATCAGGGACTGGTGATTCGGGATTCGCACAACCGTGGAGACCTCGCGCGTTGCCAGCTCGGGGGCGACAAGGCTCAACTCGCTGACGACATTGTTAAGCGTCTCGACGTTGGATACTACTGCGTTGACCTGCATCTGGACTTCTTCGCCGCCGCGTCCGATTCTGGGTTTAATATTCAGGGTAATGCCAACCGGAACGAAACTGATGTTGAAAACGCTACGGTCATCGGGATTCAGGGTTTCCTGGACAACGGGAACCTGTCGACCGATAGTGATGATTGCCTGTCTTCCGTCGACAGCGACCACTTTTGGCCTTGCCCGGACTGTGGCGCGTCCGTCGAGGATCAATGCCGCCAATGATGCTTGAAAATTGCCCTGGGGTGCGCCTGAATCATCATACGTGAAGAAATTCCCACCAGGACCGGATGAAGAGCTCTCGCCCGGGAAGACGGGATTGATCGCTCCGGAGAGGATATCATCCTGGCCACTGATGGCTCTCAGACCGAGGTCGTCAAGGTCGTCGACATTCAGCTCAATCACCTGGGCTTCAATCAACACCTGACGGGCGGGGACATCGATAAGTGCAATGTATGTCTCAACAGATGCAATCTCTGACTGTGTACCGAAAATAATCAGCCTATTGGTATCGGTGGTGGCGACAGAATCGGGGAACGATAGAACTGTAAAGCCGTTTCCACGTATTCCGGACGTTGAACCATTTTCCGAAAAGCGCGATGACAATTCTGCGGATGTTGTGTCCACTTGGGGAGCAGAATAGATAATAGGACCCTGTCCTGTCTGAAGAGCGGAAAGCGCATTGGGATCGGTGCCGGCAGATGTCAATACCGCGTTAAATCCGGCGGCGTTCAGACTGCCGATTGCTTCATCCACCTGGAGGTAGTAAACGTTCAAAACTTTATACGAGCGTGCAGTTACAGGCTGATCGATTGTCGCAACGATTTGTTTGATAGAAGCGATCAGGGCTTGTTCATTGGTTGTCGCGCGGATGTATATCTGGTAACCCTGGTATCCAAGAGGCTGCTGGATGAAAGCCTGGGTGACGGTATCCATATTCGGAGTGTAAAAAGTAATCTGGCCGCTGCCATCGATGCTTCGCGCGTAAACGATAAAATTATCGGCAGACGGCTCAAGTTTTACCATCCCGATGAAATTGTTCATCACCTCATCGAGTTTTGCTGCGAAATCGGACGGAGCAAGATTTCTGATCGTTATCTGGTCGATCAGTTCCGGCGGGGGAGGGTCGGGAGGCTGAGGGGGAGGATCGATTGTATTCAGGATTTGCTTAGCGATATCGATCAGTTCTCTTGGACCCTGGATGACGATTTTATCCGGCACGGAAGCGAGCGTTGTTATGACAAGGTCGGTTCGGTCGATACCGATCAGTTCGAGGTTCTGGTAAAGCTGGAGTATCGCCTCTTCCTGGCCGAGGTTGTAGATCGGGACGAACTCCATATCCCTGGCAGCTTCATCCTGTGTGTGACCTTGCGAACCCGCTACCACTAAAACACATAAACACACAGCTAATGTGCGCCATATTCGAGCGGCTGTTAGATACATAGCCAACGCTCCTTGTTTTTACTTATACGACAGGTGAACCGGAACTGCGGTAACTCCCCCGGCCATCTATTAATATCATAAAATCTCCCCTTTTGTTGAACTATACGAACTAAAATCCATTTATTTTTAACCAAAATTCGGCCAATTTTTGACCGATTTTCCTAAAACGTTTACAATCAGCCTTATGAAACGCAATTTTCCATCAAACGATAATGCCGACGAAAAAAAACGACGGATGAAAAGTCCGGTTTTATACCTCGCGCGCCATGGTGAGACAGATTACAATCTGAAGCGAATTTTCCAGGGCGCAAGCGATATCCCACTGAATGAGACCGGCAGGAAACAGGCTTTGGCTCTGAGAGAGCTATTGACAAACATCCCGTTGACAAGGGCATATGTATCTCCACTCGGCAGGGCGCGCGAGACAGCATCCACAATATTAATAGGACGCGAAATACCCCAAAAGGTTGAATCGAGATTGATAGAAATTAATTTCGGCGACTGGGAGGGTACGCCGGAGGACGAGGTAAAGGAACGATGGATGGAAGAATACATGGATTACAGGTGCAATATGGCGAATTTCCATCCAAGTAATGGTGAAGCGGCGATTGATGCTCAGAGAAGGGCCGGAGAATGGTGGGAGGAGGTATTAGCGGAATTTTCGACATCGGATGAGCATATACTTGTCGTGGCGCATCAATCGTTGAACGCGGTTTTGGCTTGCTATGTGTCGGGATTACCACTGGAACTCGCGTGGCAGAATTTCAAGAGCAAACCCGGAGAGGTGATAAGGATAGTGGCGGGGAGGGTAGCGGAAGTTACTCGCCTGATGGGGGAGAATTGTTAAATTTGATAGAAATGTCTTCTGAATTGCATCAAAGACGAAATATCCGACCTATGCGACTTCTGTGTGTCATATTTGCT
>JAPKYR010000196.1 GCA_026394215.1 bacterium | reverse complement strand
AGAGTCATCATAGGTTAGGGTGATGGTCGGGTGGGTTCCCTGCTGCCCCTGTAATACGAACCAGTCGAGATCTGTAGCGCAGGCATGACCTTCGATATAGTAATCAGCGATGGAATCAGCAGTACCAGAAGTTTCATTCGGTTCGCTTTCATCCAGACCTTGACAGGGGTTTGCAGGGGTGATATCAATGGTGTAGTCGCCCTCACCGGAATTAGCCCAGACTTCCAGATAGCAAACTCCTGGTACGTAGAAATCATCGCAGTCGGGGCTACTTGTGTTTATAAGGCCGCCTACATAGTTGCTGTCGGAAAAAATATACATATCGATGTCACACAAACCGGAATCATAGTTTAAGCAGATGTTCGGCAAGGTTCCCTCCTGCCCCTGCAAAACAAACCAGTCTTCTTCTACAACACAGGCATGACCTTGGATATTATAACTAGAGATGGAATCAGCCTCGCCGGAATTTTCATTTGGCTCGGTTTCATCCAGGCCTTGACAGGGGTTTGCAGGGGTGATATCAATGGTGTAGCTGCCCCCAGCGGAAACAGCCCATACTTCCAGATAACAAACCCCCGGCACGGAGAAATCACCACAGTCAGGGCTACCTATGCCGTTAAGAGTGCCAACATGGTCGGTGTCGGAATAAACATTCAAATCGATGTCACACAAACCGGAATCATAGTTTAAGCAGATGTTCGGGTAGGTTCCCTCCTGCCCCTGTAATACAAACCAGTCGGATTCACCAGCGCAGGCATAACCTTCGATATCCAGGTCACCGATGGAATCAGCATCCAATTTAGTTTCATTCGGTTCGCTTTCATCCGGACCTTCGCAACCGCCAGCAGGACTGATATCAATGGTGTAGGCGCCCTCACCGGACCAAGCCTCTGCTACAAGATAACAAACCCCCGGCACTGAGAAAGTCCCGCTGTCAGGGCTACCTGTGTTTGTAAGGCTGCCTACTAAAGTGGTGTCGGAATAAATGTACAAATCGATATCGTACGAAGCGGAATCATAGGTTAAGGTGATGGTCGGGTTGGTTCCCTGCTGCCCCTGTAATACAAACCAGTCGAGTTCACCAGTGCAGGCGAAACCTTCGATATCCAGGTCACCGATGGAATCAGCATCCACTGAAGTTTCATTCGGCTCGCTTTCATCCAGACCTTCACAGGGGTCTCCAGCAGGACTGATATCAATGGTGTAGGCGCCCTCGCCGGTAAAAGCATACACCTTAAAATAACAAACCCCGGGCACTGAGAAAGGTCCACTATCAGGGCTAAATTCGCTGTAAAGACCGCCGACATAGTTTGTGTCGGAGTAAACATCCAGATTGATGTCGCCTAAAGAGTCATCGTAGGTCAGGGTGATGGTCGGGTTGTTTCCCTGCTGGCCCTGCAAAACAAAAAAGTCGAATTCTCCAACGCAGGCGTAGCCTTCGATATCCAGGTCACCGATGGAATCAGCTTCGACAGCATTTTCATTCGGCTCGCTTTCATCCGGACCCTCACATAGATCAGCGGGTTGAATGACAATTTCCATAGGTTGATCGAGAGCATCGGTGGCGGAATCATCGTCCATTACTCTGAATTGGACATAATATGTGCCTGCAGTCGGCCAGGTATGGAACAAGTTATCTCCCACTTCGTCATATACCCCGTCGTTCTCCCAGTCCCACTTGTATTGTATTATTGTTCCATCGGGATCATACGATCCGTCATCGACGAAATGAACTGGCTGACCAGCAAATTGTGGATTGGGGGAAGCATTGGCTATCGCGACAGGGGGCTGATTTGTCTGAGTGACTACAGTCAGGTTCTGCAGCTGATACGCCGATAAATCGAGCCACGGCTTGCCGACCGGATCATTCCCGTTATCTTCAACCCCGATCAGACACGTATATTCCCCGACTGCTGCCATATTCGTGTTGGAGATAGTAACCTCGTACTGGGAATAATCCGATCCATCCATGACCCATGTTGAAGTCAAAGTGCTATCGAAGATTTCAGGGCATTCGATGACAGGAGCGTGATATGTCGATTTCCCCTGCCAGTCATAGACATCGAGTAGTAGTTTCGTCTGGCCGCCCGCGTCTGTAAGCCCCTGCCCGATCGGTTGTTCCGTGACAGAAATTTTCCACGGTTCCGGACAGTTTGCGTTGGTATCGAAATCCGTCAATGGATCATCGACCGGGGTCGAGATCGGCATCCACCAGCTTGCGTCAACGGCATATCCGAGTACAAGAGGTGCCGGCGGGAGTTTCAAAGAAAATGTCTGGACATCGGATGAACCCGCGAAAAACGCGTTGCGGTTATTCGCCGGATTGTCGGTTATGTAGTATCTGAAACCGTTGATGTCAGAATCCGGGATCGCAGATGTCGCGAATTTGCCCTGATAATATTTCTGCAAATCTCCAATAGGAGCTGTGATTGTCGATCCGTTGTAAAGGGCGGTGTAACCGTCAGGATTCAGAAGTGCGCCGTCCCCGAACAAAGGATCGGATGCCGATTTCCCTGCGACCGGAAACTCATGGGTTCCCGGGAACATCATAATACCCCGGACATCGAAAACCGAGTAAGTCAGATCGGGGAACGGATGATCGACTTCGAGATCCACATTCAGGTAACCCGGCTGTGGAATATTGAACCCCACGATCTTGAAACAGTTCGCGCATGGAAAACCTTCGAGGAATTTCAAGATATTGAGATGGATTTCAGCTTCCCTGACCGGAATAACCTCAATCTTTGGCCCGTCCGGCGCGTTGGGATCGATGTAAATAAAGTTATAAGCCAGCAGGTAATGGCTCGATGCATCGGCATTATTTTCATTTGCGTCTGCATTACCTGTCAGAACTGGTTGGGATATCGCCTCATTGGGTGCGATTGGTTGTGAGTTGTTGCTTGAACAGCCTAGAATAAATAGTAAAGTGATTACTACGATGACCATACTCCTGTGAGAAATATTCATGATTGTAGCCTCCTTGATTTATTGATAAAGTGCTATAAATTGAAACACATTGTAGAAATTAAGTCAACCGGAAACGCGCATGATTCTAACCATCCCAACCCGTTTGACTTTCATTTACCTCGAAATTATAATGGGCTTCCCCCTCGGGGTTTTCATCAGTAACAATGCTCGAATAATGATAAAGACGGCTTTCCCGGCCAGTCCACTTTCTATTTTTCAAAGGGATGGGAAAGCTGAAGTTGATGACCAGTCGTAACCGATTTTTTACTGTGGCTTAATCACTTCATAGCATAGGAATTAAAAATGCCAGGTGAAAAATTAACAATCGGGGCTGTCGGCGTCGGCCCGGTAGGAACCATACTCGCGACCGCCCTCAGCCGCGCCGGAGCGAATATTATCGTCGCGGACCTCCCGTCCCGAAACGACCAGATTCAGAATTTCGGGCTGGTCATGCGCTGGAATGAAGAACTCCTGAAGGAACCCGCGAAAACAGTCGATTCGATCTCCGCGATGGAGGAATTCCACCCCGACGTTATTTTCATCGCCACCAAAGCTTGTATCCTCGAAAAAGTGATGCCATCGGTCGCGGAAGCGGTCAAGGGCGATTGCATCGTGCTGAGCGTTCATAACGGGATCGGCACCGAGGATTTTATCGCGAAATACGTCAACCCTGACCGGGTCTCACGCATGGTTGTGAATTACGCGGGAGGCATCGACGAGCATGGCAACGTGAAAGTAAACTGGTTCAATCCCCCGAATTTTCTCGGTCCATTGGGCGATAAAGTCGATCCCAAACTTGAGCGGATTGTCGAGATGCTTAATTCCGTGGGATTGAAGTCCGAGCTTGTGGATTCGAAAGGAATAAAAAGCTGCGCGTATCTCAAGACGACGTTAAATTCCGCCCTCATGCCGATCTGCGGCGTCATGGGTCTCACAATGAAAGAGGCGATGACCGGAAAAGCGACAAGGAGACTCGCCGGCGATCTTTTGAGGGAAGGATTTTCGGTCGCGGAGAAACTTGGTTACAGCTATGGAGAAAATATCTGGGAAACCTGCATGGGATATCTTGATAAAGGCGGCGACCATCATCCGTCGATGACCACCGACCTGCAATGCAAACGCGCGACTGAGATCGAATTTATCAACGGGAAAATTCTGGAAATCGGCATGAAGTTCAAAGATTTGGACATGGAAGTGAATCGGGTGATGGTGTCGATGATTATGTCGATGGAAGTTCGAAACGGAACGCGTGATCCGGGTAATTTCCCGGAGTATCTGGTTTGACGATTATTTACAATCCCGGATAGCAGCTACCCTCCGCTAACGCTCCGGGCTAGCAGCTACCGGGATTAATGGAAGTATATAAAGTCTTTTTTTTTCAAAATCATGATTCATCCCGAAAGTGGAAGGAGATTATTATGACCCCGAAAGAACCTATGCAGTATCAGATCCCCAAACGAAAAGCACCCGGACTTTTTGAACATAAGGACGCGAGCCAGTTCGATTTCAAATTCATCAAGTACCAGAAAGCGGACGGAATCGCGCGCGTGACGATCAACCGTCCCGAGGTTTACAACTCCTACAACCTGAAATGCCTGATGGAAATGACCGAGGCGTTCGACGATGTCGCGTGCGACGACCGGGTCGGAGTGGTTGTCCTTCGAGGCGAAGGCGATGTGGCGTTCTGCACCGGCGGCGACGTCAAGGAATACGCCGACATGATCGTCCTCGGAAAATCACAGGATATGTGGCACTGGATGAACTGGTTCGTCCGCGCGCACGACGCACTTCGCAACACGGGAAAAACCTCCATCGCGTGCCTCAACGGTATTGTTGTCGGCGGCGGCAACGAGTGGAACCTGAGCTGCGACATCGCGATCATGGCCGACACCGACTGGAAGGAAAAATCCGACGGGACGAAATCCCCGACGCGGTACATCAAGCAGGTCGGCGCGACAGTCGGAAGCGTTGCGGCTGGCGGCGCGACCCTGAATCTACCGCTCGTGGTTGGCTTGCGTCGCGCGAAGGCACTCCTCCTCGTCAACCGCCCGATCGCGCCGCAGCAGGCAAAAGCGTGGGGACTTGTGAACGACGTGGTCCCGTACGCCGAACTCGACGCGACTGTCGATAAATGGGCGCATGACGCTCTAAATCAGTTCCCCGGCTCGATACGCTCGACACGCGAGCAGCTTAATTTCTTCAGCAACATGGTCTGGGGCACCAGCATGGGATTCGCGAAGGACACGCTCGTCCGCAACATGGGCGGAATCGAGGCGTATTTCGGCATGGTCGGATTCGCGAAAAAACGTCCGGTCGATTACGACTCGATACGTCGCGCAGCCGCTGAAGGCGCCGACATGGAGCTTCTGTTCGGACCGTACGTGCACACATGTCCTAAATGCGGAGCCGAGGGTATGCCGCTTGAATTTAACTTCTGCGGCACATGCGGGGCGGAATTGAAAGTTGATTAATATCTGAACTTACGGAGTTGAGATAACAAAATGATCCCCGAAAAAATGACTGCAGCCGTCCTTCACGGACCCAAAGAACTCAAGATAGAGCAGGTCGATGTACCGTCTTGCGGATCCGGAGAGGTGCTTGTCGAGGTCGCGGCGAATGGCCTCTGCCACACCGACGTGACATACTACGAGGCGAAAATCCCTGAAAAAATGCGGGTATATCCATTGATCCTCGGACATGAGGCTGCCGGGACAGTAGTAAAACTTGGCGACGGCGTTACGGGTCTGTCCCTTGGCGACAATGTCCTTATGCCGCCTGTGTATGGCTGCGGAAATTGCCCAATGTGCAAGGCAGGTTTGGATAACCTCTGCCAGACATCGAATATGCTCGGCGGAAATCGTCATGGCGCGTACGCGCAATATGTCGCGATACCGTCGCGATTCGCATTCAAGATGAACAAATCGGTCGACATGCAGAAGGCATGTGTCGCTGCGGACGCGGTCTCGACAACATTTTACGCACTCAAGGAACGGCTCGGGATCAAGCCCGGCGACTCGGTCGCGGTTTTCGGCGCGGGTGGACTTGGTCTTGCGGCGTTGAATGTCGCGCGAGAGTTAGGCGCGGAAAAACTCTACGCTGTGGATATTCGCGACGAAAGCCTCGCGCAGGCCGCGAAACTTGGCGCGATTACTGTTAACAGCAAGGGCATGGAGAAAGTATTTAAGGAATTGAAAAAAATGTCCGGCGATGGAATCCGCCTCGCGATGGACTGTATCGGGTATGGCTCGACAATCGCGGAAGCTTTCAACACCGTGAAAATGGGCGGCGACGTCGCGGTGATCGGTTTCACACTGGACAATGTCGAACTTCGCGCCGGAAATTTCATGGGTCTGCAGAAACGTGTCGGCGGCTCGTGGGGTTGCCCGACGCGCCTGTTCCCAGAAATAGTCAAGCTCCTCGAAAGCGGCGGGATCGAATTCGATGTCCTTATCAGCAAATATTACGACCTTCCGGATGTCGAGCAGGCTTTTATTGATCTTGAAGCCGGTAAAATCACCGGGCGTGCTGTAATCCGTATCAAGCATTAATAGTAGCTTTGCGTTGAATGGAGAAAATTATGAACCTTGAAGGAAAAAACGCGATTGTCACCGGCGGGAGTATCGGAATTGGGACCGCCATGGCACTCGACCTCGCCAGGCACGGCGCGAATGTCGCGATCAACTACCGTCGCCACGCCGATGAAGCGAACGCGGTTGTTGTCGAAATCGAAAAGATGGGCCGGAAGGGTCTCGCTGTACAGGCCGACGTTGCATCGACTGCCGACGCCGAGGCGATGGTCAAAAAAGTGGTCGAGGAATTCGGCTCGATCGACATCCTCGTCTGCAACGCCGGGATCAATCGCGACGCGCCAATCTGGAAAATGACGGAGGAACAGTGGGACGAGGTGATGGACACGAACCTAAAGGGCTATTTCAACTACATTCGTGCAGTCGCGCCATATTTCCGCGATCAGAAATCGGGCCGCATCATCAATATCACATCGATCAACGGCCTTCGGGGGAAATTCGCGCAATCGAACTACGCCGCGTCGAAAGCGGGAATTATCGGCCTTACAAAGACGGTCGCGAAGGAGCTTGGAAAATCCCTTGTGACGGTAAACGCTGTCGCGCCGGGGATGATAATGACCGAAATGGCGAAGCAGCTCGACCAGAAATGGATCGATTTAGCTATAAACGAAACTGTCCTTGGAAAACTCGGCGAGCTTGACGATGTCGCGCACCTTGTGACCTTCCTCGCATCCGACCTCGCCGGGCATATCACAGGGCAGATAATTTCCGTCGACGGCGGACAGTATATATAGGGACTGTTGAAGAAGATAATCATATGTAGGACAGGCTTTTCAGCCTGTTATTGAAAACATAATATAATGTAGGACAGGCTTTTCAGCCTGTTATTGAAATCTTAATGATTAATGACAGACAAGAATGTCTGTCCTACATGATTTTTGGAAACCAGGTTTCTTCAACATCCAAATGTACATGAGGAGAAAATTTAATGCCTGACAATTTAGTCCTACTCGAAAAATCCGCGGATAATCCCCACATCGCGATCCTGACCTGGAATCGCGCCGATGCAGGTAATGCTCTCAACACCCCGCTGCTTCTGGCGTTGGCTGAAAAATTCGATGCGATCGAAGAAGATACATCGATCCGTGTCGTGATCATGCACTCGTCCGGCAAACATGCGAGTTTCGGCGCCGACCTCAACGAGCTTGTAGTCGAAAAAAACGGCGGGTACTCGAATATGTCCAGACTGGATGCGATTAAACATATCTACGATGGACGTATTGTCGCAGAAAAAATGTTCAACCTCAGAGTCCCGATCATCGGAATCGCGCATGGATTCTGCCTTGGCGGGGGTGCGGAGTTATACACAATGTGCGACGTCCTGTACGGCGCGTCCGGGGGCAAAGATGAAGGCGGACTGATGTACGGATTCCCTGAGCCGACAATCGGAGTCATGGCTGGATGGATGGGACCGGAAACGCTGATCAAACGTATCGGAGCCGGATTCGCAAAGGATATTCTATTGTCGGGACGCATGGTCGGCGCCGATGAAGCGCTGGCGATGGGAATCGTTCAGGCAATATTCCCGAAGGACGAATTGATGTTGCAGGCGTTGAAGTGGGCGGGGAAAGTCGCTTCCAATGCGCCATACGCGGTCGAGTCGACACGCCGGACTTTGAATCGCGTTGCGTTTCCTCATTTCGAGGAGATTCTTGATTCGACAGGATCGGAGACAGTTGACAACTTAATGACCGCAGATTTTGTCAAAGGCGCGAAGAAGATATTAACCAAATCAAAGGATCAGCCCGATTACGAAAGGGCGTAACAGGAGACAATAATGGCTTTTCCATTAAATCCGCCGGTAATTATCATCGAAGGCGCGCGCACTCCGTGGGGGAAATTTACTGGAAATTTGAAGGAATTCAACGCGACCAATCTTGCAGTCATAGCGAGCAGGGAAGCGGTGAAACGTAGCGGCGTGCCACTTGAAAAATTCGGCCACACGATAATGGCTGTCACGCGGGCGACATCGAGCCTCGACGCGCATCACCTTGGACGCCATGTTGGGTTGAAGGTCGGGCTTCCGGTCGAGGCTGGCGGCTATATGCTCAACCGGCTTTGCGGCGGATCGCTTCAGTCGACAATCAACGGTGCGTATATGATAAATTTCGGGGAAGCGGAATATGTTCTTACCGGCGGCGCGGAAAGTTTGAGCAATTGTCCACATTCGATATGGGGACTCCGTGTCGGGCTTGGACTGGGGCAGGGGACAATGCACGATACGCTCTGGGACGGGCTTGTCGACACATACTGCAATCTTGGCATGGGTCCGACAGCCGAAAAACTCGCTGAAATGTACGGTATCACACGCGAGGAATCGGATGCGTTCGCCCTTCGAAGTCAGACATTGACCGCGAATGCGCAGGCGGATGGCCTCCTTGCGGAGGAGATCGTTCCTGTCGAATATTCTGTTAGTAAGAAAGAAAAAGCGATGCTTGCAACGGATGAAAATCCGAGATCGACCACAATTGATAAACTCGCAAAACTCGGGGCAGCGTATATAAAAGACGGGCAGGTGACTGCGGGGAACGCGTGCGGTCTTGCAGATGGAGCCTCCGCTGTTGTGATTGGTTCTGCCAAAGCTGTCGAGCGTGATGGGATCGAGCCTCTCGGCGAACTTCTCGGATGGGCGGTCGTAGGAGTCCCGCCGGAGATAATGGGAATCGGTCCCGCCCCTGCCATCAAAACTTTGTTGGACAGAACCGGACGTAAGTTGGACGATATCGGCCTTTTCGAAATCAATGAAGCGTTCGCGTGCCAGGTTCTTGCGTGTTTGAAAGATCTTGGACTGGGACAGGATCGGGTCAATGTTCAGGGAGGATCGATCGCACTCGGGCATCCTCTCGGGGCGACCGGTGCGAGACTTACCTACTCGATTCTGAAACAGATGCGGCGAAACAAAGTCAAGTACGGGATCACGAGCATGTGTATCGGGGGCGGACAGGGTATCGCTGCGCTGTTCCGAAACCCGCAAGTAGCATGAAATACCTCACCCCCTGACCCCCTCTCCATAAATGGAGATGGGGAAAGGGGGTGAGGTCTAGAACAGATCATCCTCGCCTTCGCCGGGAGGCATGCATCCATGCTCCTTTAGATATTCACTTATCAATTCGCTTTCGCGCTTGGAAAACATAGGGTCTTTATCGAACATGAAATATTTTGCCTTCTCGGTCGTTTCGAGAATCCCCAGCAACGCACCCCTCAAATTCTGTTCGCCCTTGATCGCATATACTTCTTTATTTTCATCGAGAAGCCGGTACACGCCCTCGCTCTCCGGCACGGAATTGACATTTTCCTCATTCATCTCTAGCCATGATTCCGGCGGAGACGGGACCGAACCGATATACAGCCGGATATCGCACCGCAAACATCGATCCGCTTCCTTTATGGCTTCCTCAATTGAATAGCCTTTTTCCACAAGGTCGAAACAATTCACCGCTTCATCTATGGGCAATTTCGGCATCGCGACACAATCTAATACCGCGAATCCATCGATTACACCCAGATCCCCATCGAGTTCGGTATCGTCGATCAATTTGATATCGATGTTACCATCGCCTCCAAGATATTTATCAATTTCAGATGCGGCTTTACGTCCGTCCGCGATCGCGTCTATCACCGACGCCGGTCCCGAAACGACTTCGCCATACGCGAAAACACCTTTAACCGAAGTCTGTTTTGAGTCCCGATCAGCTTTCAGTTTTATCTCACCGGCGCTTTTCAAAAACTCAAGCGATGTGTCCTGCCCGATAGCGATCAGCACTCGGTCGGCGTCCTGCGACATCGTCGCGCTTTCATCAAACTTCGGCGCGAATCTCCCCGACTCATCGAACGCCGAAATGCATTTTCTGAAATCGACCCGCTCTATTTTTCCGTCGCCAGCCATTAATTTCGGGCCCCATCCCGGATGCATGATTATTCCTTCATGCTCCGCTTCCAGAATTTCCCAGTCGTGAGCGGGCATTTCGTCGCGCGATTCAAGGCAGTAAAGATGGATTTCCGATGGGCCGAGACGTCGCGCGGTCCGTGCCACATCTATCGCGACATTTCCTCCGCCAATGACGACAATTTTCTCTCCCTTATATGGTTTTTCGCCTTTATCGATTGTCAGTTGGATATCTTTAAGCGCTTCGAGTCCATTCTCCACGCCCGGAAGATTTACTCCTTCGCATGGAAGCGGTTTTGACTTCCTCGCGCCCGCGGCAATCAGGACAGCATCCGAACCGCCACGGATTTCATCGAACGTGACCTCCCTGCCGACTTCTGTCCCGGTTTTAATATTGACGCCGATTCCTGCTATATCATGGATATCGGCGTCAAGCGAGTCCAGCGACAGCCTGTATCGCGGGATTCCATTTCGGAGCCATCCCCCCGCGGAAGACTGCGACTCGTATATATTCACATCATGCCCTTTCAGTTTCAAAAACCAGGCGGCTGTTAATCCTGATGGTCCCGCCCCGATAATCGCGACTTTTTTCCCGGTCGGTTTTATGGAATCGATTCCGGATTTCCAGAGGGCATTATCGGAGTATTCCGACGCGGCACGTTTTAAAGAGCAGATCGCGATCGAATCATGCACGTCACCGCGTATGCATTTAACTTCGCACGGATGAAAACAGACCTGTCCAAGCGATCTTGGAAGTGGCGCGGTCTCGCGAATCACCGCTTCTGCGCGTGCAAAATCGCCTCTTCTGATTTCCCGGAGATACCTTGGGACGTCCATATTGGCGGGACATGTGACCACACAAAGCGCGGCCCTCTCGCCGTCGACTCTTGGGTCCTCGAATTTCAGACGGAGAGTCCCGGTCGGGCAGACTTCCACACAGCTAAGGCAGAACCGGCAGCCCGAATCGGCGATTGTCGCGGCTTTTGTCCCAACAATCGGCTTCCCGTTCTCATCGAATACGAATCCGTAAGCATCGACATTCCTGACATCCCGGCACACCCGCACGCATCGAAGACAGTTTATACATAAATTATAATCCCTGAGAAAAAGCGGCTCGTTTTCTATTTTAGGCAGATTTGCGGGCAGGTAACGAGATGTATCCGCGGGAATTCCCACAAATGCCGCGACATCCCGAAGTTCGCAAACATGGAAAATCGGGCAGCATCGTTCGCTTTTATCGACATTCGTGGAGCATGGCTCGAGCGCGCATCCTTTGTTCTGGGCGCACTGGACGCATGCGTGCGGATGTGTCGCGAACAAATCCCGGAGTTTGAATTTCCGGAACTGATCGATTTCAGGGCTTGATGTAACGACTGTCATCCCGTCTTTGACAATCGTAACGCATGCCCTGACCATATCGGAACTCCCGTTGACCAGAACCATACATAACTGGCAGCCTTCATATCGTCCGTCTTCCTTCGCGTTCGAAATCGATTTTTCACCCCGGAAGATTGTGTCCCACGATTCAAGCGTCTCCGGATCGATAGCGGGGATGTCGGGATGCGAGCAGATTCGCGGGATGTAAATTTCCGCTTTATCCGCGGCTTTGAGGATTGATGAGCCTTCCATGGCCTCTAATGATTTTCCGTCGATTGCAATTCTTACCATTGTCTTGAAACTCCGCAAATAAAAAGCATGGCGATCAAGCCATAAGCTCTGAAAAATTTTCCCTGATTGTAATAAATGTGATTATAGCACACCATGTGCCGGAGGCACATGGAACGGGGATTCATGCGCCGGAGTCGCATGCCACGGATTGTAGTCAGGTGAAAAAAACTACCAGGAATGCTCGATTGCATCGAACGGGCATGCGGTCTGGCAGGGCAAAGGCGGACGATTAATGTCGGGTTTGCATGGCGCGCATGAATATTTGACCTTCTTGCGTTGATCCCGCGCCACCGACGCCACTATGTCCTCGTAATCGTCTTCGATTATCTCCAGTACACTCTCAGGACAAGCGGGGACGCATGGATGTTCCGCGCAATCGATGCAGTTATCGGTGTCGATGATGATGAAAAAATCGCCGGCGCCGTCCTTATATCCATAGTGTGCTTTCATTACACTTCAGCCTGTGTGAGTTTTTTCTTGAGAAGATTCTGTCCGAACAACGCGGCGCCAAGTGCGCCCGCGATCTGTGTGTCGTAATCGGTTTTCAGGGATTCGATCCCGATTTCATTGCAAAGGCGTTTCACAACCCCGATATTTTTCGCGATTCCGCCGGTGATTGCGAAATCCTTCTCGATTCCGACCTGAACAAGCAATGTCACAATCCTGTGAGCCATCGCGGAACAGTATGCAGCGAGCACTTTGCTCTTAGGCCAGCCTTCGCGAAGCAGCCCCGTGGCTTCCGATTTCGCGAACACAACGCATGTGCTCGATACCGGCGGTGGTTCAACCTCGACATCAAGCGACAATGCCCCGACATCCTCGATCGGGACAGCGAGAAGGTCGGCGAAAACTTCCATGCCGCGACCTGTCCCAGCGGCGCATTTATCGTTCATAGCGAACGCCGTGACTTTTCCTCTGTCGTCGCAACGGATAACTTTGCAGTCCTGTCCGCCCATATCGAGGACGGTACGGACGGTGGGTCCGTACATGAAATTCGCGCCGCGAGCATGGCAGGCGATCTCCGTAATTGCCTTGTGCGAGAACGGGACATTGACGCGCCCATAGCCGGTTCCTATAACGAAACCGATATTATCAAGCGTCATGCCGGTGTTTTCCAGCGCCCAGCTCATCGCAGCATTCGCGCTTTCCGGGCTGCTCGATCCTGTGCGCATGTTGGAGAACGAATAAAGCTCCCCGTCGACCATTACGACCGCCTGCGACGATACGGAGCCGACATCGACTCCGGCTGTGATGAGCTGGCCGGATCGCCAGTCCTTGTTCTCATCATGCCAGTTGTATTCTTTCCAACGCCAGTACTCAGCCATTTATTTAATCCTCGTATATTGATCTTGATTTTTATCGATATTTAATCTTCCATTGCCGCAAGCGCAGCCCCAAAAGCCCCGATAAATTCGGGATTCTCGGGAATGATAACTTTCGTTTCGAGAGCCCTTTGAAGCGAATCCACGAAGCCGACATTGTACGCGACCCCGCCGATAAGCACCACTTCCGGCTCGAACCCGACTTTTCGCGCAAGCGATACAATACGGCTTGCAATCGCATCATGAACCGCTCTCGCGATATCTTCCTTAGGGGTTTTTAAGTGGACAAGGGTAACAACTTCAGATTCGGCGAAAACCGCGCACTGAGCGTTCATAGGGATCGCCTGTGTCGATCTCAACGATAACTCTCCAAGGTCCTGAATCGGGACTTCCAGCGCCCGGCTCATCGATTCCGTAAATGCTCCCGCTCCCGCCGCGCATTTTTCGTTGAGCGCGAAGTCGATAACCTTCCCGCCTTCGCCGCAACGGATCGCGCGGCCTTCCTCGGCGCCAACATCGATTACAGTCCTTGCGCCGGGATACAGATGAGTGGCGCCCTTCGAACCAGCCCCGACTTCAGTTATCTCCCGATCCGCGTAAGGGGAATTTTTCTTCCCCGCGCCCGTCGCGACTATTGTCTTGATATCGTCTTTTGAAATTCCCGCGTCCTTAAGAGCAGCCGCAAAAGCCGTCTCAACGGCTTCCCTCGCCTCGAATCCCGCGAGTGTTATCGCTTTTCCGATTATCTTGTCATCTTTAAGGATCACGACCTTCACGGTTTTGGATCCCATATCAATTCCTGCGGTTATCATTTGTTACTCCAGCTTTGTTTTACATATTTGGACGATTATAGTCCCGTCTATTTTTTAAAACCTAATGTTTCCATGAATGTGTCGACACGTCCCATGGTCTTGTTCAGATCAAACTCTCTCTCATCGCCCATATTGCCCTCGAATGTCATTACCGGGTACCCGGCTTCGATTAATCCAAGACGGTTCTCGGCGATTCCAACGCTCAACCCCTCGCAGCCACGGTTATAGTGGAGCATGACACCATCGAGATGCCATTCCTTCGCGATCCTGACCATCATCGCGGTCTTCAGATGCGGCGAATAGAAATGCTGCCATTCCGGCTTGCTCAAATTCCAGTCGGCTAGAATCCGTAACGCCTGATCGCGATCCTTGATTTCGATCCCCTGCTGCTGAGGGGTGGTTCTCGGGCCCCACGATCCGTCCGGCTTATCTTCCCAGACTCCGATCAGCCCGAATGTGTAAAGCGACCCGACCGAAAGTGCGCCGAATTGTTCCAGGTATCGGAATAATGACAGGAAACCCCATGGAGGCTGCGTATCGGACATCAATCGGCACTGCTCGTTCGCGACCGCGGCTATTTTATTATCAACGCGATCTTTGACCTCGTCGCGAAGTTCTTCGTAATAATCGGCGACAATCTTGCTGTGCTTCATCAGAGTCCCAAGCACATAAAGCGAGTACATCGTCTTTTCTTCGAGCGGCGCGGGGATGGCCTTATTCAATGCGCAGACTTCCGCCCAGGTGGATGTCGCGCGGCATTCGTTATTAACCGCCTGAATCAGAAGCTCATCGTTATATTTCCGACCGGTTGTTTTTTCAAGCCACTCGATACCGTCATGCATCTGACCGACAAGATAGTCGATCTTATGCTTGGTGACGTCCTTATACGGGCCGACCGATACGTCGATGCAGTAATACGGGATGCCGCCTTCGAGATCGGAAACAACCTGGTACCATTTCGCATGGCTGCAGCAGATATGATCCTGCCAGAGAAAATCAGGTTTGGGAAACGGGCCTCCGAATGCATACTCGTTAAGAATGATCGAGCCCCAGTAATTTCTCATGTAGGAGCAAAGGTCGCGGGCGTACCCGGCTTTTTCGGTAGCTTCAAGACATCGCTGCGAAAATGCCTTATTGGCCGCGATCGAAGCTGAGTACGGTTCGCTCGTGATACTCCAGACATCTTCGCCAAGTCCGCATGGGATAGCGCCGAACGTCCAGGCTCCGCCGGCCCATCGCAGTCCGCCCTTCTCATGTGCCTGAGCGTAATCGCGATAAAAATTCTCCCTTATTTCCTTCGCCCTGTTCCATGACTGAAGCGGTCTGGTTTTATATAATTCCTTTGTAGCCATACTTCATCTCCGAATAAAAGATCAATAATTAATCAAACAGGTCTTCGTCGCCGATCATTTCAAGGAAAGCTTCTACCCTGATCTTAAACTGCCCGATCGGTACCGTGACATCGAATTCAAGGAACAGGTTTTTAACCCCGATCCCATTCAGGGCTTTGCGGATCGCGGGAATGTCAAGCTCATGCGGGTCGCAGAATTTCTGCTGGATCACAATCGCGCCTTCGACATTCCAGTCCTTTGCCATTTTCAGGATATGCTCGACTCTCGTCCGCTCCTCCCAGTCCTTCGATGGACATCGTGGCCGGTCAATATATCTTTGTGCCAGCGCTTTCATGAGATCTCCGCTCGGCTCGACCGTATTCCAGAAATATCTTGTCCCAGTGCAGTGATCATCAGTTACAAACGTTGCGTTGCACAATTCAACCATGTGTATGAACGCGATATCGTCGTCCTCGCTGCCAAGGATCATCAGACGTTTGCAGGTTTTTCGACCCATTTTTCGACTCGGAAGCTGGGTCAAAACCTTCTTCAATTCCCCATTATGCTCTGCCTTGTCGGTCATCTGGCTTGCGATGACCATCTCCATCGCCTCTTCCCCGGAAAGGGGAGGATTTTCCGCTTTTCGAAGGTCGTAGACCTGTCGCATCAACCGGCGATTTTCGTTGTAAACGTCGATTGCTTTCTGCAACTTTTCATCCGTGATCGTCACGCCGGTCCAGTCTTCAACCGCTTTTTTAAAAATCCTGATCTCCTCAGTCAGATAAGGCAGGGCATGAGGACTCTGGACGCGCTGAGGGTGAGGCATATAGTAATTGAACTCACGGGGCATATGTTTGGACCACGATGTATATGCCTGGCGGATGTGAAGGCAGGACTGCGCGATCATGATGCCGTTAAGATAGTCGTATCGGCCCTTCAGACCCTGCGCGAGACAGTCGCGGCAGAACGGGCAGAACATCCCGAAAATATGCGGCTCAGTGACATCCTGGGGTTCATGGCTTCCGAGAATCCTTACCGGAAGCACACCGGCGGCATAGAGAATTTCCTCGGGGACATATGTGCAGAAATATCCAAGGACTTTGCCCCCGGTTCTAGCCTGCCAGTCCATGGCGTACTGATGGCGGTTACGCTCCCAATCCCGGAATTTATCGAACATTTACGTATCTCCTTACCGGACAAATGCAGAAAGTACTATAAATAAATAGATAATGCAAAATCCAGACAATAATCGGATTTAGAGAGCCAAAATCGAAAAAAAAATTCCCTCAGAGTAGCATGCCGCCTGCTTGGGAGGCGGTCAGCCCCGATTTATCCTCTATAAATCCAAGTCAGGTTCTGAAACTTAGCACTTCCAGTGATTAATGTCAACAGAAAATGGGTTGGATCAAAATCATTGAAAAGCGAATTAAACAGGGTCGTAAAGCGCATGAATAGCGGACTATGTCATGGGAATCGGATGGCAATGCCGGGCAAATTTATGTGCTTCAACAGTATATGTGTCGATATATTCAAAAAAGGAAAATAAAATCCTGCGCTTTCTAAACGCAGGATTTATTTCGCTTAAGGATCGAGTCCTGATTTCAATCGTGCACAATTTTTAAAACACAACATTCACACCGGCAGCAACAAGAAGGGCGAGCCATGTGTCGCCTGGAATCAGACCCGTGTTATGGACATAAACGTTTGTACCGGCCTCCAGCCCTCCTGCCAGATGACAATTCCAAAGTGGTTCCGCATCGACTATTCCAGTGTTGTCCTGGAGTTCGATACTATCCAGATTAGAAAGATTTTGAACCGCTGTAATATCGACTATATCATTAGCCGAAAGGACCAGGGTCTCAAGGTTTGTAAGTCCCTGAAGCGGGCTGATCTCACTGATTTGGTTACTATCCAACCAGAGCCCGGTCAGGTTTGTCAGGTTCTGCAACAAAGAAATATCCGTTATAGAGTTACCCATGAACTCAAGCTGAGTCAGATTTTCGCAGTATTGGATTCCTTCAAGGTTTGTGATGCCTACACTATTTGCAGAAAAGAAGGTTAGAGTACAGAGTGCACTTTTATAAAGAGAATCGTCCGATGCTAATCCCAATGCGAAACGGATTGTGGCATCCAGACCCGGATCGGGGAAATTAACCTGATAGTCGCTAAACGTAACGGTAACTCCATTACCCTGAAGCAGAGGAATATAAACCCCAATTGAATCGCAATCTAATAGATTACCGATAATCCAGAGGATATCTCCTGCACCCAGACCGGAATTAAGTGTGAGTGGATAAATATCAACGATAAGATTACCCTCCAGATTAACCATATTGAGGTTGATCAGATTCTGCAGGGCTGTAAGATCGGATACCTGGTTGTTTAACAGCGATAAATTGGTCAGGCTGGTCAGGTTCTGGAGAGGGGTGATGTCTGTAATCAAGTTAGTTTCCAGATTAACTATATTGAGGTTGGTCAGGTTCTGCAGGGCTGTAAGATCGGATACATGGTTGTATAACAGCGATAAATTGGTCAGGCTGGTCAGGTTCTGGAGAGGGGAGATGTCAGTAATCAGGTCATCTTCCGCGATTAAATGAGTCAAACTTGTAAAACCCTCTATACCAGTTAGATCCGATACCGGGTTATGTGAAATGTATAGCCTGTTAAGTCCAGTAAGACCCTGAATCGGGGTGAGATCGCTAACCAGGTTAGTGTCGATATCAAGCCATGTTAAATTTGTCAGATTCTGCAAAGGTGTAAGGTCAACAATCTGATTATCTGTCAGCCAGAGGCCGGTCAGGTTATTAAGGTTGTGTAATTGCAAGAGATCGGAAATATCATTCCCCATCAGCTCCAGCTGAGTCAGATTTACGCAATACTGGAGTCCTTCAAGGTTAGAGACACTGGCACTGTTTGCGCTGAAAAATGTCAATGTGCATATTGCTGATTTTAGGATCGGGTCAGTTGGCCCCAATACCAACGCAGAGCGGATCGCGGCAGCCAGAGCAGCATCGGGGAATGATATCACCGTGTCGGTATATGTTACAGACACTCCATTTCCTGTAAGTGTAGGAATGTCGATACTGAGAGACTCGCAATCAAGGGGATTGTTCTCAACATTCAGGGAATCGCCAGCTCCGAGACCGGTATTTAAAGCCAATGAGGTCAGGTCGCTTATGTTATTGTCGTGCAATTCAATGCTCGTGAGATTTGTAAGTCCCTGCAACGGGCTGATATCGTCAATCTGGTTCCCGTTGGCAAGAAATTCCCACAAATTCGTAAGCCCTGACACCGGTGTGATTTGGTTAACCGAACAGCCTGTCATCTGCAGCGATCCGAGGTTCGTGAAGTTCTGAACAGTGGAAATATCTCCAACCGGGCAGATGTTCATGGCGAGATATTCAAGGTTAAGGAGAGATGCCAGCGGGCTGATGTCCGTTACATTATTATCCCCGATCTGAAGACTCGTAAGATTTGTCAACCCGCCGATCGGCGTAAGATCGTCCACATTATTTCCGAAAAATTCCAGAGTGGTCAGATTTGTCAGCCCTTGAAGGGGAGTTAAATCACTGACCTGATTTACGTTGAAATTGAGGGAGGTCAAACTGGTCAGGTTCGAAAGCGGCGTCAGATCGGGTATGCTGTTTGTATGGATGTACAACCCCTCCAGGTTTGTTAAATTCTGAAGGAGGGTAATGTCGGAAATATTGTTATCCCCAAGGTGTAAGGTCATTAAGTTCCCGCAATACTGAATACCCTCAAGGTCGGAAATCGCCAGATTCTCGGCGACCAGGTCA
>JAPKYR010000143.1 GCA_026394215.1 bacterium | reverse complement strand
CGAACTTACCGATTTCGCGTCGTACGACGGCAATTTATTTTTCCCGACCGAACCAAGGCCATTTAGTCTGCGATCGGAAAAATTCTACGAAGAGGCGACACAGAGGCTCGGAAAACTCGTGGTCGAGGCCGGATGGTGGATAATCTGGAACCCGCATCATATGCTGTTCGTGCCGACCAACGCGGTTATTTTCCGGCTCGTAAAGCATGTCCTTCCCGACCTCGATTCATGGACGTTTCTCAGGTTTGTTAACGGGATGGCGTCTGCGGGAACCCTGCTGCTTTTATACATGTTAATAATCAGGATATTTCCTCGAAGCCCGTATGCGGTTCCATGGATGCTGTTTCTGGGGGCAAGCGTGACATTTTTCAGATACGCGACCGACTGCTCCCAGTATCCGATTCCCATGCTGATCCTGGCTGTAACGGCCGGGAGTATCTGGGCGTTCGCGTCAACGGGCAATGGAAAATACCTGATACGAACCGGGCTATGGCTCGCGATCGGAATTCTGTTCCATCAGATAATTTTCCTTATGGCTATTTTTATCCTCATCGTAGTGTTAA
This sequence comes from bacterium, assembly GCA_026394215.1. Lineage (GTDB taxonomy): Bacteria > JAJVIF01 > JAJVIF01 > JAPKYR01 > JAPKYR01 > JAPKYR01. The sequence continues at coordinate 9,348 of JAPKYR010000143.1, read as the reverse complement.
TTCTTGTCAGGGGAAAATTCAGAGGCAGCGAGAAGATATTGAGAAAGGAGTGTTACTGGATGACCGGACTTGCGTTCGGAATTCCGGTGATTTTCTATTTACTGCTTGTTGGGAGCGCGTTGCATTCTGTAGGGGAACTCAGCGCGGGAAATATTTTCAAGTACATCACATTATACGCGCAGGGAGACAAGTACTGGACCGGGAGGGGACTGAGAGGATTTATCACGAACCTTGTTACATTCGTCGGATTTTTCTTCGGTAATGACCGGACCCAATACCTTCTTTTCGTGAATCCGTTTTTTACAGCGATTCTAGCGATTCTGGTGACGTTCTGGGTCACGGCGTTTTTAAACATTAAAAAACTCGATTCCCTGAGAAGATGGTGGTTATACCTGTGCCTGTTATGGATCGCGCCGCTTCTGGTGTTCCTGAGTTTCTGGGTGCCGGGCCATGAATTCTACCATTTGTTTCTAACCGTCCCGCTTACCTTTATGGCGATAACCGGCGCTGAGTCGGCGCGAAGAGAGGGAAAGGAAGGCTGGGGCGATATCGCGGTTTTCTGGATATGGTGCATAGCCGCTATTGTTGTAAACTTCAAGGAAGCGATCATAGGTTCCCGGTTGGGGCAATAGAATGGGTAAACCACGCTTTGTGAATGTATTTTGAAACCTGTCACCATATTAGAGCAAAGGGGGGACTGTCATCCGGCTTCCGGCGCTATAAAGTCGATGATTTCTGATATTGTTTATTCCGGAAGCCGTGTGACTGTCCCCGTTCTGGAATACACGGTTAATGCGCGGATTAAGAAGCGCCGGGATTCATAAATGCGTTACCGACGTTGCTACCGGTAATGGTTTTAAGGTAATGTACGCTGACCGGAGAGGTTATGGGACTAACAGTTGTAGAAAAAATACTGATGGCTCACGCTGATGTCGGCAGATGTAAACCCGGCGATTTGATCCAGTGCCGTCCCGACCTGATAATGGGTCACGATCTCACGGTGCCCCATGCGATCGCCATTTTTAATGAGATCGGCACAAAAAAAGTCAGGAATCCCGAAAAGCTGGTATTCGTGCAGGACCATTTCCAACCGGCGAAGGATATTAAGTCCGCCGAGTTCGGTCGCGCCATGCGTGAATTCGCAAAGATCCATGGCGTGAAAAATTATTTCGAGGTCGGACATGGGGGCATATGCCATATTCTGATGCTCCATGAGGGACTTATTGGTCCGGGGATTTTTATCGCGGGCGCGGATAGTCACACATTAACCGCAGGTGCGGTAGGGGCGCTTGGTATAGGGATCGGTTCTACAGATCTCGCTACCCTGATGGCGCTAGGCGAGATGTGGCTGGAAGTCCCTAAAACGAGGAGAATCGAGATTACCGGAAAACCAGGACGTTTTATCTGGGGGAAGGATATTATTTTGTATATCCTCGGTAATATCGGGCTTGAGGGCGCGATGAACGACGCGCTGGAAATTTACGGCGACGCATTCAGGTTCTTGACGATTTCGGACAGGATCAGTATCGCGAATATGGGCGCGGAAACCGGGGCTGTTACTGCTATTATCTATCCCGATAAAATCGTCGAGGAATGGGTCACTCAAAGGTCGAACATGGCATATAATCCGGTTTTCCCGGATGAAGACGCTTCGTACTATTCCAACTTTAAATTCGATATTACGAATCTTGTGCCGATGGTCGCGATTCCGGACAGCCCGGCGGATGTTCATCCGGCGTCGGAGCTTTCAGATATTGAAGTCGACCAGGTGTTTGTAGGAAGCTGCTCGAACGGAACGATCGAGTCCATCCAGCGATTCGTGGAAGTCCTTTCGGACAGAAAATTTTCTCCGCATTTGCGTGTGTTAGTGGCCCCGGCAACTCAGGACGCATACAGTCAGGCTCTCAGGGAGGGGCTTATTGAAAAAATTGTCGATGCAGGCGGGGCGGTTCTGACTCCGGGCTGTGGGCCATGTATCGGAAGCCATTCGGGGGTCCTCGCGAGCGGCGAGGTTTGCCTGAGCACAAGCAACCGGAATTTCAAGGGACGGATGGGGCATTCGGACAGCAAAGTTTATCTCGCGAGTCCCGCTACCGCAGCCGCTACCGCAATTACGGGAAAAATCACGGACCCTCGTGAAATCGCAAAATAGTTTATGCTAATAGCTCAAGACGATAATAAAGATCAAAATGCCGACAAGTTGACGCCCGGCATGCCGTTTGGGACCAAAATCCTACTCTGGATTGTCACATTTAATATGGTTATCGCTACCGGATTTGTCTGGGCGATGGCTTTTTTCGTCGTGCATCAGTTCAAAACGGGAATCTGGGTATCGATGGCTGATTTCAGAGATCTGATGCTGGGATTTCATATCATCCTGCTCGGTGTATCGCTTATCGGATGGCATATGCAGGGAACATGGCAGAAACTCGGCGAATTGATGGTATATCCGACCGGGCTTGTTATCGGCTCGTTAATGCTCGATGTGGCTGCGATCAAGCTCGCGATAATAGCGTTTACGAATACCATGTGAGTCGCGCCTATAAAGAGTATTGGCGATTTTTTCTATTTAAAAGAGAATTACCCGTAGAACAGCACGGCAGTGCGTCTTTTTATATTTTCAGGATTTATGACGCACTGCCGTGCTGTTCTACGAGTAATGCAATTTACGAATACAAGAATAGTAAGATGGTATTGGCTAAAAATGATTATGAACGGCTGTACATCATCAACTTGGTGGAAGCAGTCCCCGCAACCTGTCGGGATAGTTGGTGACGATTCCATCTACATCCAGATTCATAAACCGGGACAAGTCCGAAGGCTCATCCACAGTCCAGACCCAGCATGCCTTTCCAGCCGTATGGATTTTTTCAATTACATCCTCCGTACACGATCCGTAAAGAATACCGACAATTTCATGAGGACCCTCAAGCGCATAATCGTTGAGCGATATGGTCAGATAGCAGGTCCTTCTTTTATTATTCAGAAAATCTTCCAGAGAGATGCGGGGAATCCGACCGGGTTGTGTTTCGGAGAGCCGCGGCGCAAAATTTTCCCAGGCGAGCCGGAATGTATCCAGGGCGCTTTTATGAAAGCTGAAAATAACAGATGAAATATCGCTTCTTTCGTAAAGCAGCCCGATCAAAGCATCGCATTGGCTCCCGGAAATCTCCGGCTCCTTGAGTTCGATACATAACGGCGACGGATTTACGCCGTCCAGCATCTGTTCAAAAGTGGGGATCGATTCACCTCTGTAAGCGCTTCCGACCCAACTCCCGGCATCCGCGAATTTTATTTCCTCCCAGGATAAATCGGAGATATTTCCGGTCAGATTTGTAGTCCGGTCGCAAGTCGCGTCATGAAAGACCACCGGGACACTGTCGGATGTGTGGCGGATGTCGATCTCGTAATAATCCGGGCGGTAAAAACTCGACTGGACGACCGCCCCGCGAGTGTTTTCGGGACCAAGCCCGGCTCCGCAGCGATGGGCGATCATCAGAGGTCTTGAGCCCCCGGACGAAAGGTCGATACGGAAAATAGGGGTGAGTTTGACAACAGAGCCATGTTGCGTCGAGGACATACATCCGCCTCCGAGTATAAGGAGAATTGCAATTCCGGATAGAAATGACCGCATTATTGAAGGCAGGTTAACCTATAGCCAGGCCATAGACAAGCCGCCTTACCCAAATTAACGGGTTTCGCACTTCAGATTCGGAATCCGCTGCCGAAAAAGAGAAAGTAGAAGGACCGAATGGTCGTTCGAAAAGAATGTTCCCATGGATGTTCCGGTTGTGAATATGAATTTCCCGGCGATTCGCGCTGCGACTGAATCGATAAGGCAGTCCGAGTCGACATTACTAAACGCAATTGAAGCAATCAATGAAGGCGATATAGTCGATGCCGCAATGCTGGTAAATCAGGCAAAAATAGAAGCGGCGAGCGGGGTAGCGGTAGCGAAGGCGGAAAATAAGATCATGGGGACTTTATTAGATATCATCGCCTGACAAAAGGCGTTGGTAGATACAGCCATCTAACCCATTTCAGGACCGGTCCGCCGACTCCCACGGCGGACCACTTTTAAATAATATCTTATATCATAATATAATCTTGCCAAAATGGTGATAATGTGGTATAATATAACACAATCGGATACTTATCCGGAGGATTACCGTATATCTGTCGGAAATAAGCAAGGCAGAAGATTTACAGGTATTTATTAACAAATTGTATTGACGGAGGACGTCAATGAAGAGAATGACAAGCACAGAAAAGAATATAAATCGCGGACGCCAGCGCGGACAGAGCATAGTCGAGTTCGCCCTGATGGCGCCTATTCTCATACTTTTATTCATGGGAATGTTTGATTTTGGATGGATTCTGCATAAACAGATCCAGATGGATAACGTCACGCGTTCCGGCGCGCGTCGCGGTGCGGTCGGCGACACGAACACGGCGATCAAGGCGGCGATGGTGAACGGCGTAACTTTTCCATTGACGGTGAACGATATCACCATTCAGGTTCTCAATCCCGCCGGAGACCCCATTGGCGACAGTAACGACCGCACGCCTGACAATATTATCAAGGTCTCGGTCAACTTTAACAATGTCCAGCTAATAACTCCCCTTGCCGCATTAATCGAGGGATGGACGGCTATTAATCTTCATTCGGAGGCGAAATTCCTGATCGAATAATAGCGTAAGCAGGTTATTGTGTAACGCAATATGAGGTCAAGGAGATGCAATATGCTTAAAAATTCCAATAAACATATATTTAATAAGGGTCTGGTACGCAACCAGCGCGGGAGTATGCTCGCGTGGATAGTAATTCTTACCGCTGTGTCCATAGGGATGGCAAGCCTGGTTGTCGACGTCGGCTTCATTCAGCGCGAGCGCGCCCGAATGCAGCGAGCCGTCGATGCCGCCGCTCTCGCCGGCGCGAAACAGCTTCCTAACGAAGATATGTCGCTTATCCGCGCGAGGGATCTCGCCATGTTTAATGGCTACACGCATGGCCAGGGCAATGTTACAGTCGAAGGTATCCGGAACCCGGGTGGCCAGAATCCTGGATGGTATCAGGTCGAAATTTCGAAGCCGATCAACTATTTCCTCGCGCCTATCCTGGGTTATGACAGCGGCGTTATTACTGTAACAGCTGCGGCCTGCTACACAAGCCCGTTACCGGTTAATATTTCAGGATCGTCCGGACAGTATGGAACCAATGGTATCATGAATCTCAGTTGTTTCGGCCCATATGGCTATTACAGCTATGGCGACTGCTATTCGACCAGATGGCTCAATAACGGCGCCCCGAACCCGTATTACAATGAAGACGGGTACAACTTCATGCTCGAAGTGAAGGATGATTATTTCGCGAAAAATGGTACGAACCAGATTGGGGTCCAGATTTTCGATCCCGATTGCTATAATGTCGGAAATGCAGCAGATGCAGGACCGGGTAAAGTCGACGAGATTCGACCCGCGCCTCCTTCCCCCCATCCGCAGCCGAGTTCCCAGTACGATACGACAAGGTATCAGCTATTCGCGCCGGACGATACGCCGGCGGATTTCACCGATGACGTCCTGATTGCCGAAGCTATATGGACTCCCAGCATGAAAACGAGCGACATGAAATGGGTCACTCCGACCGGCTGGAGTTTCAGCCTTGCCACATATGGCTACGGGGATTACAGGATCAACGTACTCACGACCAATGGTTCCAGCGAAAATGGTTTTAACCTTCGCGCGGGCGACCCGGCACACTTTGATAGTACCTGGTACCCAAACAATGGAACTGAAATTACTGCGCTTGGAACCCTTCCTATTAACTTCAATACCAGCGGTACGATTAACATCGACCTCGGTTATATCCCCGCGGAAGCCGCCGGATACAATGTTTATGTTAATAAATTCGACACCGACGTAGGTGCAAAATCGGTCACCTATTACGATGAGTACGGCAACACATGGCCCGGACTATTATCAAACGACGGGACTTTCAAACTCGATACTCTTGCAATTCCGGAGGGTTACAACGGCGGACGGTTATTCGCCACGTACGCCGCCGGATTACAGGATACGTCGGTCTGGGAGTTGTATTTCGACGGGCGTCTTGAAAGTGGGCCTGCGGATTTACGCCTTGTGGATTGATCTTGTTGTTTGAGACAAATATGAAATATATCACTTAGGCTTGTTTTTCTCTCACTGTCTTCGGATTCATAGCTTATCGTGGCATTTCTCCTCCTGTCTCTGGAACACGTCCCCGGGTGATGGACCCGGGGACGTTGCTTATCAGCTCGAATCAGGATAATTAATGCCCGTATGCCCTGACATGAAAAAGGTATAGATCGAAATCTATACCTTCGGGGAAGCAGTCCCAATCCGTTCGACTGATTTCCCCGCATGCCCGGCGGGTTTAAATATATTCAAGGGGTAACTTTATGAAAGGAACCCCGAAATTTTTTACATAAAATTATCTACGAAATGCTGCAAGTTACCTTTCCCGTGTATCCGGCGATAGCGTCGAGGGACATATGCTTTCTTGGTAAAGTAATACCATAAACCTATAATCGCCAGTATTCCCAGAGCCCATATTACATATATCCAGGGATGGACTATCCCGGACACTTGTATCACCGCGTTATCGATGGCTGTCTGGGCGGCCTGGGATATGGCCTCGGTATCCCCCGGTGTGGTACTTGGTAAATTTAGAGATGCCTGAAGGAACATGGTATTTTCTCCTTTCGGAATTTTTTTAGTTTATAGTCCCCCCTTTCCTGGCAAATGCCTGGTGTTCCATAAGGTTTAACCTCTGTTTTGTTATTACGGTCCTTTCCTGTCCTTTAAGACAAGAATGCGGTAATTCCGGTTCAATAAAAACAGCTTGTGTCGCCGATAAAATCAGGTATTCGAAGTAATAATGACATGTGGCTTAAAGCGACATGTAGCTTCAGCGGATGTATCAGAACCGCGAGCGTCAGCGAGCGGTCTACCATCTACACTTTGGTATGTTATCATATCCATAATAGTATATGCATAGGTGGGCATGGCAGACCACTCGCTGACGCTTGTGGTTTTTATACAGATACCGATCCCGGTACGCAGGTTCTTTCTTCAGTATTGTTGCAGATTTTTAAGTGCCCAAAGTGCATTCAAGTATGGTAGAATTACACTTTAATTCGGAAAAGGTCGAAAAATGCCGAAAAAAAACCACAAGCTTGGCGTCCTGGTAAGCGGAAACGGCACGAACCTCCAGGCGATCATTGACGGCTGCGGCGATGGGACAATCGACGCTGAAGTCGCGATTGTGATTTAGGATGTTGAATATGCCTACGCTCTGGAACGCGCCCGTAAAGCCGGAATCATAACCGCATATATTCCGTGGCTAAAAGGAAAACGGTCAATATGGGAGGCGGAAGCGGTAAAGTGTCTAAATGATGCGGGCGTTGATCTTGTCTGCCTGGCTGGATTCATGCGGGTTATCGGTTCAACATTCATGAGGGCTTACCCGGAAAAAATATTAAATATTCATCCCGCGATTCTTCCGGGCTTTCCGGGGCTTCATGCTCAGGAGCAGGCGTTCGACTGGGGCGTGAAAGTGTCGGGATGCACGGTGCATTTTGTTACTGAGAATCTGGATATGGGTCCGATTATCATGCAGAAAACGGTCGAGGTTAAAGAGGACGATACGTCCCAGACATTGTCGGCGCGGATTCTTGAACAGGAACACAAAGCGTATCCCGAAGCGATCAATATGGTTCTTTCGGGCCGGACTGAGATTGTCGGAAGGAAAGTCAGAATAAATAGGTGATATTAACAGGCGATATGGCAAAACCTCTGGAAAAAGAAAGATTCGACTCATTTATTGTCTTCAGGCTCGCAGGCGACCTTTCCAGCTATATTCTTAATCTTCTGAAAGCCGAGCTTGTATACGACGTCAGGGAAACCGGTATCTGCCGTGTCGTTCTAAATATGAAAGACATTGACTATATCACCTCCAGCGACCTTGGGCTGTTCGTGCAGATCTACCATTACCTTGACGCCGAAGCCGGGAATAATACAGGTCATGATCCCGCTGAACAAGCATGCCCTGAGCCTGTCGAAGGGGTCGAAAGGATCAAAAAGGCCGTATTATGCTTAACTAACCTTACGCCATTCGTTCTGGACGTTATTCATATGACCCGTCTCGACACAGTATTCAGGATATACAAGACGGAAGAAGAAGCGATTAAAGACCTGACAAGTGAAAAAGATTAATAGACAGATCAATCCAATATTTTCAATATTTTCCATAATAATACTGTCTGTATTACTGGCAGGCTGTCCGGGACCTCGTCCTCATGAAAATCCCACTGATAATTACCTCGAAATTCCACCTCTCGGGACAGAATTTGTTTTCGCGGGAGAGGACATCAACTGGGACTGGCAAACCCATCCGAGGGTTATGTCGAGTCTGGAACAGGTGGAGCTTCTTAAAAACACGCCCGATAATGAAGTAGCGGGAAAACTGCGCGAACTTGCTGATGCAGCATTTAACCAAATGAATTCCGATCCGGATTACCATGAAGCTGTCTACGACCTTGTTTATGATGATCTCTCTGTCGAAGAGAGGACTAAAATCGAGACTGTATTATGTGATACCGTTTTCCATACACTTGCTTATAAAGTTACCGAGTACGACACCACTGTAAATTTCTGGGCGAACGACCCCGACACGAATTACTTCCTGATTTTTCATTCGACGGCAGGATTGATCGCTATAATATTGAAGGACATCGAACCAGATGCCGAGGCGCTTGCGGAGCATTGCTGGACGAGGGTGCAGGATGCAATGCAGGCTTTAACCGATCAGAACGGCTGGGTAGAAGGTTTGACCTATCTGGATTTCTGCTGGGGACAGTCGGCGTGTTATTTTCTGCTTGCTCTTGAAAGAAATTCCGATCTAAAACCTTTCGATGAACCATGGTTTCAGGCAAGCGCGCGATGGGCGTCGTGGGGGGCGCTTCCCGACAGGGAAACGATCGCATGTTTCGGCGATAACGAACCTGAAAATTATTCTGTCGGAAGCTACTTCTATCGAATCTGGGCGTTGACCGGGCAGGAATGGTTCCATTCAGAAGCGGAGGCAAGGCCGCCAATTCAGTATCTGGCGCTCGACCTCCCCATTTTTGAGGCGATGTGCGTGGGTCGTGAAAAAACCCTTATTCCGGATTCGATTATCCCCGATTTCAACGCAAACATATTGACAGATCACTTCCCCGGTTTGGAATGGGGATTTATAAGGGCCGGCACGGAATCGGAGGATAGAAATCCGGAAGACGATTTCTACCTCGCGTTCAAATCCGGCGTCTC
>JAPKYR010000071.1 GCA_026394215.1 bacterium | reverse complement strand
TAAAGCGAATCAAAGCGGAAGAGCCGGATCTGATAATCACAGTCGATTACAGGGCGTTCAATATGTCCCTGCTGAAAGAAATCAGATACAGGCAGGACGGATCGAAGCGAAAAACCGCGTATTATATCGCGCCGGTGATCTGGTGGAAGCCCGGCGAATCAAATGAATACAAAACAATGGGGAAGGCGATCGAATCGGTCAGAAAAATTCCCGGCGCCGCAAAAAAGGGGTTCAGAGACCGGTTCGAGGCGCTCGCGGAGCTTGTCGATATCGCGCTGGTCGCGTACCCGTTCAGCCTGGATGCGTATGAGGCGGCGGGAGTGAATTTCAAATATATCGGGCATCCTCTCGGACAGATAGCGTCGCAAAAAGCCGCCGAGAGAAAGTACCTTGAAAAATACGCCGACCAGATTAAGGGAAAAAAGCTTGTATGTGTCGCGCCGGGGTCGAGGCTTCACGAGCTTCGCTATCATATGCCGGTTTTGAGAGAGCTTGTCGAGCGATTGATGAAGCGATACCCGGAAATCTGGTTCTACTGTCCGGTACCGAGTCCGCGGCTTGAACGCGCGATCAGGGACGGTTTCGGGCTTGTCGGCAAAAAGATCGTTTTTGTTCCCGACGACTGTTACGATCTCATGGCGGAGAGCGATCTGATGATCGTGAAGTCGGGTACCAGCGTCCAGCTCGCGCTGCTTCTTGCGGTTCCGGCTGTGACGTTTTACAAAATCACGAGCGAGTGGATGGTCAAAATCGGGAAAAGGTTTTTTCAGGAGATGCCGTTTTACGCATTTCCGAACCTGCTTGCGAAACGGATGATCGTGCCGGAGTTCGTGCAGTCGAGGTTCACACTTCCCAACATGTATGTGGCGTGCACGGAATTGCTGGATGACCCGGCGGTCGCGGGACATATGCGCGCAGAACTAAGCGAGGTCCGGCGTATGACGATGGAGGCCGATCCGGTCGGGGTAGCGTCGGGGGAGATAATAAAGTTGATAGAATCCCGGTAGCTGCTAGCCCGACGCGTCAGCGGAGGGTAGCTGCTATCCGGGATTTTTTACAGCGTGCCACTGGGAAAGAACTTGGCGAGATATGCTTGATAAAGGTTGTTTTCCCATGTGTTGCATGCCACGAAAAATCTTCCCGAAGGCTCTACCGCAAGACCTGCGAAACCCTCAATTATAATGGATGGCGCGATAGTCCACAGGTATGTATCATCTGAATCAAACTTGCTAACATAAAAGGAAGTGCCGCTTACACCAGGGTCGGAAGAAGTTAACTCGTTGACTCCAGGTCCGGGATCAAAATCCACAGTTCCATGATATCCTCCAGCTACCAAGATATTACCATCGCCATCGGTACCTAATTGCCATGTGCTTACTGAAGTCTCTCCCGCCCCACCCCAGGTTATCACGCCTAAATAGTCGCCATTTAAGGGGTTAATTGAGCTAATGTAGCTGCCGCTTAAACCTGCAGCAGATTTAATATACTGTCCAGCACCGGGATCGAAATCAGCAGAACCACTGAAAGTGCCTGCAATACGAAGCTTTCCCTTGCTATCCACCACTATTTGACTAGGAGAAGTTTCCCCGTCGCTACCGCCCCAAAACAGGCTTTGAGAAAAATCGCCTGATGAATCGAATTTCATCAGGTAGGAATTAGTAGTTGTAGAGTCCTGAAAATCGACTCCCGGGCCTGGTTGAAAATCGTTTGATCCACGGAAATCACCACAAACATAGATGTTCTCAAAGCTGTCTACAGCAACGCAATGTGCTTCAATGTAGGTGTTGCTGTACAGTGGATCTTCCACTTCATCCCAGGTTTCGGTCCATTCCAACTCCCCGTCAGGATTGAATTTCTTTAAAAAGGGCATTCTCATGAATGTGTTATAATGTCCCATTTGTTCGGACCAAGCGTCGCCTATATTTTCCAGGATCCCAATAGAATATATATAACCACTAGAGGTAACAATTAAATCTGAAACACGATCAAAACCATTAAGCCCAAAAGAATAGGCCCAGAGGAAATTCCCCTGGGTATCGAGCTTTAATATGAACGCATCAGGCTGCCCATTACGATTATGCCAGTCGACTCCTTCGCCTGGGTCGAGATCCCCTGCAGAAAAGAGAATACCCCAGAAAATGACATTACCTCCAGCATCCACTGCCATTGAGGTCGGATCAAAATTGTGAAGTTCCGGCCAACTTGTAGCCCAAAGGAATTCACCATTGGCATTTAATTTGCATAGAGAGATGCTATACTCGGGCAGGATGAAGCTTCCCGGGCCGGGGTCCAGATCTGTCCCAGCATTGGCATTAAGTAAAATATATGCATTACCGGAACTGTCAGTGGCGACACAGTAAGGGTATGAAGCCGCCCACGTACGGACCCATCCGTGTTCTTCAGGGATTGCAGAAAGAAAGACATTGTTTGCATCGATATTCCGGGGAATCGCGTTGTCCCGGCATCTTACGCCGAACCAGTACTCCTCACCATTTTGCAGTGCACTGAAAGTATACGGGTCGTTGTTGGTTCTGATAACAGGTTCCTGATCCCAGGGATTGCTGTCTGTATCTTTATAAACTAGGTATTCGACAGGGGGACTCTGATCATCCGTGGCCGTGCCCCAGTAAACGGTAACCTCTTTGTCCCACGGAACAACGCTGACAACGCCCACAGTGTCGTCCCACACCGGGGGTGTTATGTCCAGACCAACCAGACCCTCTTCGGGAGTCGCGGATATCACGACAATATTGTCATCAACATTCGGGGGATCGGCGCTGTCCATGCATCGAACACCGCACCAGTACTTCGTTCCGTTATCGAGATTCGCGAACGCATGCGGATCATTTGTCGGCTTTATAACGGGTGACGTATCCCACGGATTTTCGTCGGTATCGATGTAAACAAGGTATTCCACGGGAGGGGTCATAGAGTCGGTCGCCGTGCCCCAGATCACAGCGATCTGGTTTTCTCCCGGCACGACGCTCGTGATGCCGACGGTTGTATCCCATACGGGCGGCATGTAGTCTCCAGGCGTTGCAACATCGCCATTAAGCTTGCAT